>NZ_JBIVJP010000005.1:0-405847 GCF_044750285.1 Streptomyces sp. NPDC088812
GTTGATAGGCCGGATCTGGAAGCACGGTAACGTGTGGAGGTGACCGGTACTAATAGGCCGAGGGCTTGTCCTCAGTTGCTCGCGTCCACTGTGTTAGTTCTGAGGCAACGACCGTTGCCGGCTTTGAGTGAAAACAAGTGAAAAGTGTGCTTGTTCGCTCGAAACCATTAGGGTTTCGGTGGTTATAGCGTGAGGGAAACGCCCGGTTACATTTCGAACCCGGAAGCTAAGCCTTACAGCGCCGATGGTACTGCAGGGGGGACCCTGTGGGAGAGTAGGACGCCGCCGAACAATCTTTGGAAGGACCCCTGGTCCCAGCGTTCAGCTGGGACCAGGGGTCCTTTTTGTTTTTCCGGAGCGCGCCGGGTACCCGGTTGCGCGAGAATGACTTGCGGTACCGAAGACAGGAGTCACCATGTCCACCAACTCTCCCGACGACCGACCGGAGCGCGACCAGCGGCGACGGGACAGTGGGGATCGCGGTGAGCGCGGCGACGGCAGCCGTTTCCGCGGGGACCGTGGCGAGCGAGGTGACCGCGGCGGTTTCCGCCGCGACAACGACCGCGGTGGGTACGGCGGTCACGGTCGACGTGACGACCGGGACCGCGGCGACCGCGGAGGATTCCGCCGTGACGACCGCCGTGACGACCGGGACCGCGGCGACCGCGGAGGATTCCGCCGTGACGACCGCCGTGACGACCGCCGTGATGATCAGCGCGACGACAGGCGGGGCGACCACCGTGGGGGATACGGCGATCGCGATCGCGGGAGCTACGGTCGGCGTGACGACCGCCGTGAAGGCGACCGGGGGGCGCGTCCCGGATTCCAGCGGGACGACCGCGACCGTGGGGCACGCCGGGACGATCGCGGGGATCGTGGTGACCGGCCCGCCTTCCGGCGCGACGATCAGCGAAGCGGCTACGGCCGGCGTGATGACCGCCGTGACGACTCACGCGGCGGTCACGGCCGCCGTGACGACCGGGGCGGTTTCCGCCATGACGACCGCAGGGACGACCGGCGCGACGACCGCAGGGACGATCGGCGTGATGACCGTCGTGACGACTCACGCAGCGGCTACGGCCGCCGTGACGACCGTGGTTTCCGTCGGGACGACCGGCGCGACGACCGTGGGGACCGTGGTGGGTTCCGGCGCGATGACCGCCGCGACGACCGCCGCGATGACCGTCGGGGCGATGACCGTGGGGACCGGGGCGGATTCCGGCGCGACGACCGTCGGGACGACCGGCGCGACGACCGTGGGGACCGTGGTGGGTTCCGTCGTGACGACCGCCGTGACGACCGTCGGGGCGATGACCGTGGAGATCGGGGCGGATTCCGGCGCGACGACCGTCGGGAGGACAGCCGAGGTGGCGAGCGCGGCGGATTCCGTGGGCGGGACGACCGCGGTGGGCGCGGCCCGCGTCGGGACGACCGGGGCGGCAGGCCCGGTGGCTTCCGGGGCCGTGACGGACGGGACGACCGCCGGGGCGGCGGACGGTTCCGCGACGAGCGGGACCGTGACCGGGACCGCGAGCCGATCAAGCGGCTGCCGATCCCGGAGGACGTCACCGGCGACGAGATCGACAAGGACGTACGGCAGGAGCTCCAGAGCCTGCCGAAGACGCTCGCCGAGGACGTCGCCAAGAACCTGGTGATGGTGGCGCGGCTGATCGACGAGGACCCGGAGGGGGCCTACGGATACTCCAAGGTAGCGCTGCGACTGGCGTCGAGGGTCGCCGCCGTGCGGGAGGCCGCCGGATTCGCCGCGTACGCCAGCCAGAAGTACAGCGAGGCACTTGCCGAGTTCCGGGCCGCCCGGCGGATGACCGGGTCGGTGGAGCTGTGGCCCGTCATGGCCGACTGCGAGCGTGGGCTCGGCCGTCCCGAGAAGGCACTGGACATGGCCGGGGCACCCGAGGTGCACAAGCTCGACAAGGCCGGGCAGGTCGAGATGCGGCTCGTCGCGGCCGGCGCCCGCAGGGACATGGGGCAGCTGGACGCGGCCATCGTGACGCTGCAGAGCCCCGAGCTGGCCTCCCACTCCGTGCAGCCGTGGACCGCCCGACTGCGCTACGCGTACGCGGACGCCCTCCAGGCCGCCGGACGGCAGAGCGAGGCGCGGGAATGGTTCGCTAAGGCCGTCGAGGCCGACCGCGACGGCAGCACGGATGCCTCGGACCGGCTGGCGGAACTGGACGGCGTGGAGTTCGTCGACGCGCTGAACGAGGACGAGGACGCGGCCGACGGCGAGCCGGCCGAGGACACGACCGATGGCAAGATGGATGGCAAGAGCGACGGCCAGAGCGACGGCCAGAGCAATGGTCAGGACTGACACACGTCAGTGAAAGACGAAGGGGCGGGATCCCGGTGGAAGCCGGGATCCCGCCCCTTCGCCGTACGGAAGGTCACAGGTCCAGGGCGCGCAGCACCAGGCCCGAAGCCGGCTTCGGACCGAAGGACGTCGACTTGCGGGGCATCGTGACGCCCTGGCGGGCCAGATCGCGGACCACGTCCTCGCGGACCGGGTGCAGCAGCACCGCCGTCGCGCCGTCGCGTTGCGCCTTCTCCACCGTCGCGGCCGTGTCGTGGATGTAGGCGATGCGGGACGGGTCGTCGTCCGGGACGTGCCACACATGGGCCAGGAGTGTCATGTGCAGGACTGTGGCGTCCAGGGAGCGCCAGGCCGCCGGGCGGTCGGCGGGAACCGTGCGGGCCAGCAGGGCCGGATCAGGGCGGTCGAGGAGGTGGAAGGCGCCGTCGCCGCCCAGGAGGAAGGCGTTGCCGGCGCAGGCGGCGTCGGCCAGGGCGTCGAGTGCCTCCGGCAGCGGTCCCGGCAGGCGGCGGACGCGGAACAGGCCCTCGACGCGGGACAGGGCGTCCGCCACCGGCAGGCCGTGCAGCAGGCGGTGGATGGCACGGACCCGCAGGGGATAGCGGGCCGTGTCGACCAGGAGGACCAGGCCGTGGTCCCAGGGACTGGGGGAGCCATGCTCCGCGCGAAGGCGCCGGTACGTCGCCCAGCGGTGGTGGCCGTCGGCGATCAGGGCCTGGTGAGGGGAGAGGCCGGCCTGGACACGGGCCACCTCGGTGGGGTCGGTGATCGACCAGAGGCGGTGGTGGTAGCCGTCCTCCGTGGCGGTGGAGAGCAGCGGGGGCCGTTCGGTGGAGCGGTCCACGACCTCCGCCGCGGCGCCGTCGCCCCGGTAGGTGAGGAGCAGGGGTTCGAGGTTGGCGTGGGTGGCGCGCATCAGGGCCGCGCGGTCGGCGACGACGTGCGGCATGACGTCCTCGTGGGGGAGGACCACGCCCGCCGAGGGCTCCGAGACGCGCAGCGCGCCGATGACGCCACGCTGGAGGACGCCGTCGGAGTGCCGCTGTTCGTAGACGTACAGGGCCGGTTCGGGGTCGGCCGCCAGGACGCCCTCGGAGAGCCAGCGGCGCAGGGTGGCCGCGGCCTGCTCGTTGCGGGCGGCTGCCGTGCCGGCCTGGGGAAGGATCAGCCGGACGATGTTGTAGGGGTCCGCGTCCTGGAGGTGGTGCAGACCGTCGGGGCGGACGACGACGTCGTACGGCGGGGAGGTGACGGCGGCGAGACTGCCGACCCGGTCGGGGTCGTAGCGCAGGCCTCGGAACGGGGTGAGTTCCAGGCCTCGGGGCGCCGTTGCTTCCGAGTGACCCGCTGAGTTCATCCCGGCATCGTACGTGTGTCAGTGGCATGCGGGATGATCGAGGAAAGCGAGCGAACGAGGAGCGATGCGCAATGAGCCCGAGCGTGAGGACGGGTCCCGACGGCAGTGGACAGGCCCTGAGCGAGGCGTACGACACGGCGCTGCTCGACCTGGACGGGGTGGTGTACGCGGGCGGGAGCGCGATCGTGCACGCCGTCGAGTCCCTGGCCGCCGCGCGGGAGGGCGGGATGCATCTCGCGTACGTCACCAACAACGCGCTGCGGACGCCCGACACCGTGGCCACGCATCTGACGGAGCTGGGGATACCGACCGGAGCGCAGGACGTCATCACCTCGGCGCAGGCGGTGGCCCGGCTCATCAGTGAGCAGGTGCCGGCCGGGGCACGGGTGCTCGTCATCGGTGGGGACGGGCTGCGGGTCGCGCTCCGGGAGCGGGGTCTGGTGCCGGTGGAGTCGGCGGACGACGACCCGGCGGCCGTCGTCCAGGGGTACGGCGGGCCGGACCTGCCGTGGGGGCGGTTCGCGGAGGCGTCGTACGCCGTCGCGCGCGGGGTGCCGTGGTTCGCGTCCAACACCGACCTGACCATTCCCAGCGGGCGGGGGATCGCCCCGGGCAACGGGGCCGCGGTGGAGGTCGTGCGGATCGCGACCGGGGCCGAGCCGCAGGTCGCGGGCAAGCCGCTGCCCCCGATGCACCGGGAGACGATCCTGCGCACCGGCGCCGAGCGGCCGCTGGTGGTGGGGGACCGGCTGGACACCGACATCGAGGGGGCGTTCAACGGGGAGGTCGACTCGCTGCTGGTCCTCACCGGGGTGACCGACGGTGCCCGACTCCTCGCCGCGCCGCCGCAGCACCGGCCGACCTACGTCGACGCGGACCTGCGGGGTCTGCTCACCGGACAGCCCGAGGTGACGGCCGACGGGGACGGCTTCCGGTGCGGTGGATGGACCGCGAAGGCCGGGGCCGAGCGGCTGCGCCTCGAGGGCGACGGCGACGCGCCGGACGGGCTGAGGGCGCTGTGCGCGGCCGCCTGGACGGCGGCGGGCGACGGTGTGTGCGAGCTGGACGGGGAGAAGGCGCTGGCGCGGCTCGGGCTGTGAACCGGCCGCCCGCGGTGGCGTGGACGCGAAAAAGTCGCCGCAACGGGGTCGGTCAGGACATCGAGCCAGGTGAGGAGGGTAGGCTAACCTAACTGCGTGTTGGTCGACAGTGTTCCAGAACAGCGCGCGGAGACCGCCCCCGCGCCTCCAACCCGCCGGGCGGGCCGTTCCCTTGGGCTGCTCGTCTCCCTCGCGGTCCTGGTGGTGGTGGCAGTGGCGAGCGTCGCCATCGGGGCCAAGGAACTCTCCCTGGAACAGGTCTGGCACGGCCTGTTCCAGGACACGGGGACCTACGGCGACGTCGTCGTGGGCGAGCGGCTGTCGCGGACGGTGCTCGGGCTGCTGGTCGGTGCCGCGCTGGGGCTCTCCGGAGCCGTGCTCCAGGCCCTCACGCGCAACCCGCTGGCCGATCCCGGACTGCTCGGCATCAACGCGGGCGCCTCGGCCGCGGTCGTCACCGCCATCACCTACCTCGGCGTCACCAGCCTGACCGGCTATGTGTGGTTCGCCTTCTTCGGAGCGGCCGCGGTCGGTGCGCTGGTGTGGTTCCTCGGCGGCAGCCGCGGCGCCACGCCGGTGCGGCTCGCGCTGGCCGGCACCGCGATCAGTGCCGCGCTCTTCGGCTACGTCCAGGCCGTCATGATCATGGACAAGGCGGCGCTCGCCAGGATGCGCTTCTGGACGGTCGGTTCGCTGGCCTCCGCGACCGACGAGACGATCCGGCAGGTGCTGCCCTTCCTGGTGGTCGGCACGCTGCTGGCGTTCCTGCTCGCGCGGCCGCTCAACGCCATGGCCATGGGCGACGACACCGCCAAGGCGCTCGGCGCCCACCTCGGCCGCACCCGGGCGCTGTCCATGCTCGCCGCCACCGTGCTGTGCGGTGCCGCGACCGCCGCCTGCGGGCCGATCGTGTTCGTCGGGCTGATGGTCCCGCACGTCGTCCGCTCCTTCACCGGCCCCGACCTGCGCTGGATCATGCCGTACGCGGCCCTGCTGTCGCCGGTGCTGCTGCTCGGCTCCGATGTGATCGGCCGGGTCGTCGCCCGGCCGTCGGAGGTCCAGGTCGGCATCATCACCGCCGTCATCGGCGGCCCGGTCTTCATCTTTCTCGTACGACGGCGGAGGACGGCCCAGCTGTGAAGACCGCATCCAAGACCGCGGCGGAGACCTCGGGGCGGACCCCTGCGGAGGGGACCGGGCGGCCCGGGGAGACCGGCCGCACGGGCGCCCGTACACCGGGGACGCCCCGCGCCCTGCGCACGCCCGGGGGGCTCTCCCTGCGGGTGGACGCGCGTGCCCTCGTCGTCGTCGTGCTGCTGGTGGCCGCCGCGCTCACCGCGAGTGTGGTGCTGATCGGCACCGGCGACTTCCCGATCCCGGCCGGCGACGTGCTGAAGACGCTGGCGGGCAACGGCACCGCGGGCCAGGAGTTCATCGTCAACGAGCTGCGGCTGCCGCGCGTCCTCGTCGGGCTGCTCGCCGGTGCCGCGCTCGGACTCGGCGGCGCCGTGTTCCAGGCGGTGTCCCGCAATCCGCTGGGCAGTCCGGACGTGCTCGGGCTCGGGCAGGGGGCGACGGCCGGCGCGCTCGTGGTGATCGTGCTGATGTCCGGGTCCGCCAACCAGGTCGCCGTCGGGGCGCTCGTCGGTGGTCTGGTCACCGGTGCCGCCATCTACCTGCTCGCCTGGAAGCGGGGCGTGCACGGCTACCGGCTGGTGCTGGTCGGCATCGGCGTGTCGGCCATCGCGACCGCGGTCAACGGATACCTCATCACCAAGGCCGACCTGGTCGACGCGGCCCGCGCGGTCGTGTGGATGACCGGCTCGCTCGACGGGCGGGACTGGAAGCAGGTCTGGCCGCTGCTCGTGCTGGCCTGTGTGCTCGTCCCGCTCGTCCTCGCCAACGCGCGCGGGCTGCGGATGATGGAGATGGGCGACGACGTCTCCAACGCCCTGGGTGTGCGGGTGGAGCGCGTACGGCTGCTGCTGATGGTCGCCGCCGTGCTGCTCACCGCGGCCGCCACCGCCGCCGCCGGGCCCGTAGCGTTCGTGGCGCTCACCGCGCCGCAGCTCGCCCGGCGCCTGACCCGCTCGCCCGGCCCGAACCTGCTGCCCGCGCTGTGCATGGGCGCCGCCCTCCTGGTCACCGCCGACTGGGCCGCGCAGCGGCTCTTCGGCGACGGACAGCTGCCCGTGGGCGTGGTCACCGGTGTGCTCGGCGGCGTCTACCTGCTGTGGCTGCTGGTCACCGAGCGCCGGTCGGGCCGCATATGACGCCCGGCCGGGACAGGGAGTCCGGCCGGGACATGAGCGCCACCACCCGTGTCAGCCACGGGCTGAACAACCAAAGGAGCACCGTGAACCGCCTGTCCGCCGAGAACGTCACCCTCGCCTACGACCAGCGGGTCATCGCCGAACAGCTGTCGGTGGAGATCCCCGACAACTCCTTCACCGTGATCGTCGGCCCCAACGCCTGCGGCAAGTCGACGCTGCTGCGGGCGCTGTCGCGGATGCTGAAGCCGAGCCAGGGCCAGGTGCTGCTCGACGGGCAGGTCATCCAGTCGATGCCCGCCAAGAAGGTCGCGCGGACGCTGGGCCTGCTGCCGCAGTCCTCGATCGCGCCCGACGGCATCACCGTCGCCGATCTGGTGGGCCGCGGCCGCTACCCGCACCAGGGCATCCTGCGCCAGTGGTCGACGGAGGACGAGCGGGTCGTCCAGGAGTCCATGGCGCAGACCGGCGTCGCCGAGCTCGCCGACCGGTACGTCGACGAGCTGTCGGGCGGTCAGCGGCAGCGGGTGTGGATCGCGATGGCGCTCGCCCAGCAGACCCCGCTGCTGCTGCTCGACGAGCCGACCACCTACCTCGACATCCAGCACCAGATCGACGTCCTCGACCTCTGCGCCGAGCTGCACGAGGAACAGGGCCGCACCCTGGTCGCCGTCCTGCACGACCTCAACCACGCGGCCCGGTACGCGACCCACCTCATCGCGCTGAGGGGCGGTGAGGTCATCGCGCAGGGCGCGCCGAACGACGTCGTCACGGCCGGGCTGGTCGAGGAGGTCTTCGGGCTGCGCTGCCAGGTCATCGACGACCCGGAGACGGGGACGCCGCTGGTGGTGCCGGCGGCGCGCAAGGCGCGGACCGACGTGCGGAAGGTCGTGGCCGCGGAGGCCTCCTGAGGCCACCGAAGCCCTTTCGGGGCTTCACCGGAGCTTCCGGAGCCCTTCCGGGGCTTCACAGGAGCTTCCGGAACCCTTCCAGGGGGCCTCACAGGAGCTTCCGGAGCCGGAACAGGTCGCGCAGGCCCGCCTCCAGCCTCACCCGGCCCGAACCCCAGGCCCTCGCGAAGGCCAGGTCGCCGTCCACCATCGCCACCAGGTCGTCCCCGGTCATGGTGAGACGTATCTGGGCCTTCTGCGGCGGCGGGCCCTGGACGGTGTCGTCGACCTCGATGCGGCCGCCGGTGAGGCGGCCGACGAAGGTGACGTCCAGATCGGTGAGGCGGCAGCTCACCGAGCGGTTCAGGGAGACGGCCTCGCGGGCGTCGCCCCGGGTGCCCCCCAGGTTCTCCGAGAACTTCTCCAGTGCGGCGCGGCACTCCTCGATCGTGGCCATCGCGCCCGACGGTACCCCAGCGGTTCGCGGTAGCGTCGGGGCATGAGCGACACAGCGCCGGACGACGGGTCCGCGCCGGGCGTCGGGTCCGCGCCGCACACCGGGTCCGCGCCCGGCACCGGGCCCGCACGGCACGCCGGGCTCCCGCAGGGCGAGGGGCCCGTGCCGGGCCCGGGCGTCGCGCGGGATGCCGAGACCCCCTCGGGCGCCGACGCCGTGCCCGGCGGATCCGGCGGATCCGGCGGATCCGGCGGATCCGGCGGATCCGGCGGACCTGGCGGACCTGGCGGGTCCGGGGGAGCTGACGGACCCGGCGACGACCCCGCCGCCCCCGCGCCCCTGCACGTCCCCCGCACGCCCACCGGCAACGACGAGGTCGACGCCCGCCTGGAGCGGCTGGCCGACGCCGACCACCTCGGCACGGACGCCCACCTGGAGGTGTACGAGGATGTACACCGGGGGCTGCGCGACGCGCTCACCGCGCTCGACGCCCGCCCGGGACCTCCGGCGCCCCCCTCGACGTAGACCGGTAGGAGCTGAACCGAACGTGGCAGGAGTCGCACGTCGTCGTCTGGACGCGGAGCTGGTGCGCCGGAAGCTCGCGCGCTCGCGCGAGCACGCCGCCCAGCTGATCGCCGCGGGGCGGGTCACCGTCGGGAAGACCGTCGCGACCAAATCGGCCACACAGGTGGAGACCGCGGCGGCCATCGTCGTCGCCACCGACGACAGCGATCCCGAGTACGTGTCGCGCGGCGGGCACAAGCTGGCGGGCGCGCTGACGGCGTTCGTGCCGCAGGGGCTGGTCGTCGAGGGACGGCGGGCGCTGGACGCCGGCGCGTCCACCGGGGGCTTCACCGACGTCCTGCTGCGGGCGGGCGCCGCGCACGTCGTCGCCGTCGACGTCGGGTACGGACAGCTCGCCTGGTCCCTGCAGAGCGATGAACGCGTCACCGTCAAGGACCGTACGAACGTACGCGAGTTGACGCTCGAAGCGATCGATGGGGAGCCAGTGGATCTTGTCGTGGGGGACTTGTCCTTCATTCCGCTCGGGCTGGTGCTGCCGGCCCTGGCGCGGTGCACCGGGCCGGACGCCGACCTGGTGATGATGGTCAAGCCGCAGTTCGAGGTGGGGAAGGAACGGCTCGGCAGCGGGGGTGTCGTCCGCAGCCCGCAACTGCGCGCCGAGGCCGTCCGTGGCGTGGCCGCGAAGGCGTGGGACCTCGGGCTCGGGGTGAGGGGTGTCACCGCCAGTCCGCTGCCCGGGCCCTCGGGCAACGTCGAGTATTTTCTGTGGCTCCGGGCCGGGGCGCCCGCCCTGGACCCGGCGGATGTTGACCGTGCAGTGGCGGAGGGGCCGCGTTGACGCAGAACCGAGCTCGTACTGTTTTCCTGCTGGCCCACACGGGCCGGCCCGCCGCGATCCGCAGCGCGGAGCTGGTCGTGAAGGGGCTGCTGCGCGAGGGCATCGGCGTGCGCGTCCTGGAGTACGAGGCGGCCGACCTGCCCCTGCCGGACGAGGTGGAACTGGTCGCCGAGGCCACCCCGCAGTGCCTGGTGGGCTGCGAACTGCTCATCGTCCTCGGCGGTGACGGCACGCTGCTGCGGGGCGCGGAGTTCGCGCGGGCGTCCGGCGTGCCGATGCTCGGCGTGAACCTGGGCAGCGTCGGCTTCCTGGCCGAGGCCGAGCGGGACGACCTGGACAAGGTCGTCGACCGGGTGGTGTCGCGGGCGTACGAGGTCGAGGAGCGCATGACCGTCGATGTCGTCGTGCACCGCAACGGGGACATCGTGCACACCGACTGGGCGCTGAACGAGGCGGCGGTGCAGAAGGCCGGCGCGGAGAAGCTGCTGGAG
Source organism: Streptomyces sp. NPDC088812 (assembly GCF_044750285.1). Classification (NCBI taxonomy): domain Bacteria; kingdom Bacillati; phylum Actinomycetota; class Actinomycetes; order Kitasatosporales; family Streptomycetaceae; genus Streptomyces; species Streptomyces sp. NPDC088812. Next base: position 10,261 of record NZ_JBIVJP010000005.1, read on the forward strand.
GTCGTGCTGGAGATCGACGGGCGGCCGGTCACCGGCTTCGGGTGCGACGGCATCGTGCTGTCGACGCCCACCGGGTCCACCGCCTACGCGTTCTCGGCCGGCGGGCCGGTGGTGTGGCCGGAGGTCGAGGCGTTGCTCATGGTGCCGATCAGCGCGCACGCGCTGTTCGCCAAGCCGTTGGTGACCTCGCCGGACTCGGTGCTCGCGGTGGAGCTGCTGCCGCACATTCCGCCGGGCGTGCTGTGGTGCGACGGGCGGCGGACCTTCGAGCTGCCTCCTGGGGCGCGGGTCGAGGTGCGGCGGGGGGCCGTGCCGGTGCGGCTCGCGCGACTGCACCACGCCTCGTTCACCGACCGGCTGGTGGCGAAGTTCGCGCTGCCCGTCTCGGGGTGGCGAGGGGCCCGGCACTAGCCGTTCGCAGGGGTGGTCGGGGACCGCCGGGGCCGCGGGCCGCGCATGGCCGGCCGCGTCCACGCGGCGGGGCCGCACATCGGCGCGGTGCCGCGTCCCCGGGACACCTCCACCCGCCCGGGTGACAGGGTGCCTCGCACTTCTCCTCCCGGACCTCGTAAGGTCGTGTCCGTGTTGGAGGAGATGCGGATACGGTCGCTCGGAGTCATCGACGACGCGGTCGTCGAGTTGTCGCCGGGCTTCACCGCCGTCACGGGTGAGACGGGCGCGGGCAAGACCATGGTGGTCACCAGCCTCGGGCTGCTGCTGGGCGGGCGCGCCGACGCCGCGCTCGTGCGGATCGGCGCCGAGAAGGCGGTCGTCGAGGGGCGGATCGCCGTGCCCGCGGACGCCTCGGTGGTCGTGCGGGCCGAGGAGGCCGGGGCCGAGCTCGACGACGGGGCGCTGCTGATCAGCCGTACCGTCTCCGCCGAGGGGCGCTCGCGGGCGCACGTCGGCGGGCGCAGTGTGCCGGTGGGCGTGCTGGCCGAGCTGGCCGACGAGCTGGTGGCCGTGCACGGGCAGACCGACCAACAGGGACTGCTGAAGCTGTCCCGGCAGCGGCAGGCGCTCGACCGGTACGCCGGGGACGCCGTCGCCGTGCCGCTGGCCAAGTACACCGAGGCCTACCGGCGGCTGCGGGCCGTGTCCGTCGAGCTCGACGAGATCACCACGCGCGCGCGTGAGCGGGCCCAGGAGGCCGACATGCTGCGCTACGGGCTCGACGAGATCGCCGGCGTGGAACCGCGCGCCGGGGAGGACGGGGAGCTGGCGGAGGAGGCGGAGCGGCTCGGGCACGCGGAGGCGCTGTCCTCGGCCGCCACGGCCGCCCACGCCGCTCTGGCGGGCAATCCGGAGGACCCCGAGGGCATCGACGCCGCGACGCTCGTGGCGGGCGCGCAGCGGGCCCTGGAGGCGGTGCGGGCACACGATCCGGCGCTGTCCGCGCTCGCGGACCGGATCGGGGAGATCGCGATCCTGCTGGGGGACGTGGCGGGAGAGCTCGCGGGGTACGCCGACGACCTCGACGCCGACCCGCTGCGGCTGGCCGCCGTGGAGGAGCGGCGGGCCGCGCTCACCGCGCTGACCCGGAAGTACGGGGAGGACGTCGCCGGCGTCCTCGCGTGGGCCGAGCGGGGTGCCGCGCGGCTGACCGAGCTGGACGGCGACGACGAGCGGATCGACGAGCTGACCGCCGAACGGGACGCGCTGCGGACCGGACTGGGCGGACTGGCGCAGGCGTTGACGGACGCGCGGGCCGAGGCCGCCGAGCGGTTCGCCGCCGCCGTGACCGCCGAGCTGGCGTCGCTGGCCATGCCGCACGCGCGCGTGTCGTTCGAGATCCGGCAGACGCCGGACCCCGAGGGCGTGGCGGTCGGCGGGCGGACGGTCGCCTACGGGCCGTCCGGTGCCGACGAGGTCGAGCTGCTGCTCGCCCCGCACCCGGGCGCGCCGCCTCGGCCCATCGCCAAGGGTGCCTCCGGCGGTGAGCTCTCGCGGGTGATGCTCGCCGTGGAGGTCGTGTTCGCCGGGACGGATCCCGTGCCGACGTATCTGTTCGACGAGGTCGACGCGGGCGTGGGCGGCAAGGCCGCGGTCGAGATCGGGCGGCGGCTGGCGCGGCTCGCCAAGACCGCGCAGGTCGTCGTGGTCACGCACCTCCCGCAGGTCGCCGCCTTCGCCGACCGGCAGCTGCTGGTGGAGAAGACGAACGACGGGTCCGTGACCCGGTCCGGCGTGAAGGTCCTCGAGGGCGAGGAGCGGGTCCGGGAACTGTCCCGGATGCTCGCCGGACAGGAGGACTCCGAGACGGCCCGGGCACACGCGGAGGAACTGCTGGCGGCGGCGCGGGCGGACGGGTAGCGCCGGGCCGACCGGGGCCGGGCCGTGGCCCGTGTCCCGCGAGGCGGAGGAGCGCACGAGGGGCGGTGACCTTGGGGTCATCGCCCCTCGTGCGTGGCCGGGTGGGTGCCGTGGTGCTCGCGCGGGTCCCCGGGGACGGCGGGGCGCGCGGCGCACGTGCTGGGCGCGCTCCCGGTGGGGCGGTCGAGGCCGGCGACGGGCGGGCGGGGGTGTCGTGGACCGGCGCGCGCCGTCGGCGTGGTGGGTGTGCGTGCGTGCGCCGTCGGTGTGGTGGGTGTGCGTGCGTGCGGCGGGGGAGTGGTGGGTGTGCGTGCGGGCGGCGGGGGAGTGGGGGCACACGGTCGCCGATCTGCCCGAAGGCCTGACCCACTCGAACGGAACCCCGACCTCCTTCACTCGTGTGAGTGATATGCGGGGCCGTGTTGCCGGAGCCTCGGGTGCTCGACGGCACGGAACACCCGTACGTGCTGGCATCCTTGACGTAGGAGAGGGAGGAGCCCGAGCGGTCCACCCCTCCGTCCGGCCCCCTTCCGCACGTTCCTTCGTGACCGTCCGACGCCGAACCAGGAGCCCCGGCCACGTGAGCATCCACTCACCGCACGGCCAGTCGCCGCTGCGCACCGTGCAGGTGCTGGGCGGTGGCAACGCCACCAGCAGCGCGCACGTGCGCTCCCTGGCCGCGGGGCTCGTCGCACGGGGCGTGCGGGTGACGGTGTGCGCCCCCACGGAGGCCGATCACACCTACGACTTCACGGGCACCGGAGCCGAACACGTGCCCGTCCCGCGCAGCAGCGACCCCGCGTCCGTGAAGGTGCTGCGGGCGGCCTGCACGGACGCCGATCTCGTCCACGCGCACGGACTGCACGCCTCCTTCCGGGCGGTGCTGGCGCTCGGCGGCCGGCGTACCCCGCTCGTCGTCACCTGGCACGACCGGGCGTACGCCGAGGGCGCCCGCGCCCATCTGCTGCGCCTGCTGGAGCGGAGGGTGGCCAAGGCGGCCTCCGTGGTGCTGGGAACGACGTCCGGTCTGGTGGACCGGGCGCGCCGGACGGGTGCGCGGGACGCGCGGCTCGCCCCCGTGGCACTGCCGGGAGTCCGCCCCGCCGAGGAGGACCCTGAGCGGCCGCGGGCCAAGGTGCGTGCCGAACTCGGCGCGATCGGGCGCCCGTTGCTGATGGCGGTCGGCTCGCTGGAGCGCCACCGCGGCTACGACGTCCTGCTGGACGCCTCGCGCGCGTGGCGCCTGCTGGATCCCGTGCCGTTGGTCGTGGTGGTGGGGGAGGGACCGCTGCGGGCGGATCTCCAGCGGCGCATCGAGGACGAGGAACTGCCCGTCCGGCTCATCGGGCTTCGGGACGACGTGGGCGAGCTGCTGGCCGCGGCCGATCTCGCCGTGCTGGCGGGCGAGGAGGAGGCGCGGTCCGTCGCGGCGCAGGAGGCGCTCCACGCGCGCGTGCCGCTCGTCGCCGCCCGGACCGGCGGCGTCCGCGAACTCGTCGGTGACGCCGCCGAACTCGTCCCGCCCGGCGACGCGGACGCGCTCGGCGACGCCGTCGCCCGGCTGCTCGACGACCCCGGACGGTGCGAGCGGCTCCGCGACCTCGGCACCCGGCAGGCGGCCATGTGGCCCACCGAGGACGAGACCGTCGCCCAGGTCCTCAGCGTCTACGACGAGCTGACGCAGCCCCAGCCGTTGATCTGAGCCGGCCTCGACCGGATCGCGGCGGGGTGCCACCGGGCGCGGTATCCCGCCTGGTGGCACGGCAGGGTACGGTGGGGCACGCTGCCGGTTTGCCGCGCTCGCCGTCCCGCCGGACGGTTCACGGCACCAGTCGGCGGGCCCGCAGGGCGAGGCTCAGTGCCAGGACCGTCTGCGGGTCGTCCAGGTCCGTGCCCAGGAGCTCGCCGATGCGGGCGAGGCGGTTGTACAGGGTCTGGCGGTTGAGGTGGAGTTCACGGGCGGTCTCCGCCTTGCGGCCGGCGTGGGCGAGGTACGTCTCCAGGGTGGGCAGCAGGGGCGGCCTGGAGCGCTGGTCGTGGTCACGGACCGGGCCGATCGCGCGGTCCACGAAGGCCGCCAGGTCGGGATGGTCGCGCAGGCGCCACAGGAGCAGGTCGATGTCGAGGCGGCGGGCGTCGTACCAGGGCCGGTCCGACAGTCCCTGCGCGGCGGTCGCCGTCTCCGCCGCGTGCCGCAGGCCCGCCGACGCGGCCGCCCAGCCCCCCGCGACGCCGACGACCACGACCGGCGGCCGGCCTCCCGGCCGCCGCATGCCGGCCCGCTCCGCGCCGGCCCGCAGCGCCGCCGCGACCCGGTCCGCCACCGCCGATCGCTCCGACTCCGCGCGCAGGCCGAGCAGCAGCGGCACCCGGCCCTCCACCGGGCGTACGCCGAGCAGGACCGGCACCCCGACCGACGCCAGCTCCTCCGCCACCGCACGCGCCAGCACCGCCCAGCCCCCGCCCGGGGAGAGCGCGTCGCCCAGCCGCATGACGACCGGCAGCAGCGGGCTGTCGCCCGGCTTGAAACCCAGCACACGTGCCTGCGCCGGGGCGTCCTGCGCCGCGATCCGCCCCTCGGCGAGGTCGGTCAGGAAGTCGCCCCTGCCCCGCGCCGCCAGTTCCTCCTCCTGACGCGCCTGCATCAGCACCACGGCCAGGACCCCGGCCGCCCGCTCGACCGCCATGCGGTGCACCGGAGCCAGCGCGGCGCGCACCGGCAGCAGCACGAGCCGGGCCCGCACCGAGCCCGCACCCGGCCCGCCGCCGGGCACGTCCACCAGCACCGAACCGGCGGGCGGCGGCGCGTCCTTGTGCGGTCCGCGCAACCCCTCCCACACCTGGAGCGGATCGGCTCCCGCGGGCCCGGCCCCGGCGGCGTACAGCAGCCGGCCCTCGGTCGTCTCCAGGAAGACCGGGTTGCCGCAGAACTCCGCCAGGATCTCCAGCACCTGCGGGACCCCGCCCCCGCCCAGCAGGGCCTGCGTACAGCGGCGGTGCACCTCCTCCGCCCGCTGGAGCAGCGCGTAGTGGCCGTTGACGATCTCGGTGTGGATCTCCTCGGTCACCGTCACGAACGGCACCTCGCGGTGGAGCTGGACCAGTGGCAGACCCGCCGTCCGCGCCGTCTCGACCACCGCTGAGGGCAGGCGGGTGAAGCGCGGGCCCAGCTCGATCACCAGGGCCGCGATGCCCCGCTCGGCCAGGGTCCGTACGAACGCCCGCTGGTCGGCCGGCCGGGTGCCCAGGCCGTAGCCCGTGGTCAGCAGCAGCTCGCCGCCCTTGAGCAGGGAGGCGATGTTGGGGACCTCGCCCGCGTGTACCCAGCGCACCGTGCGGCCCAGCCGTTCCGCGCCCGCGAGGATCTCCGGCAGCCCGCTGCGCAGGCCGGGCAGCTCCAGCGCGCGCCGCACGGTGATGCCGGCGCCCTGACTGTCGTATCGGTGGTCCGTGCGGCTGTCCATGCAGCGGACGCTACCTGCGCAGACGTCCCGGCGACAGCTCCGCCGGAGACGGGGACGATCACCGTCGGCGGCCTCCGGGGTGTGGGTGTGCCGGGGGACGCCGCGCGCCCCGAGCCGCCCCCTCGGTGCTCGGTCCCCCGGGTCCCGGACGGACGCGTCGCTCAGATCGGTCTGATGTTGTGGTTGAAGCGGAAGACGTTGTCGGGGTCGTACCGTCGCTTCAGGTCCCCGAGCCGCCGGGTGTTCCCGGCGCCCACACCGGCCACGACCCGGCCGGCGCCCTCGTCGCCGATGAAGTTGAGGTAGACCGCGCCCGTGCTCCACGGCCCCACCTCGGGCCGCACGCCCCGGACCCACCGCACGCACCGCTCGTCGTCCGCGGGGTCCTCCCACAGCCCGAAGGGGTGCACGGCCCACGGCGCGTCCCGGTACGGCACCGGGAACCCGTGCGGGCCGGCGGCGATCGCCCCGCCCTGCGGGAACAGGGCGTGCATCGAGCCGGTCGGCACGGGCAGCGCCTCCCCCCGGGCGCAGAAGACGTCCACGAGGTCGTCGGGCGCGCCCGACAGGTACTCCGCCGACCAGTGGTTCCGCATCCCGGGCGGTTCGTCGATCATGCACTGCACGTCGGCGTACGGCATCGGCCCGACGATCTCCGCCTCGTGGGGCAGCGCCAGCAGCGGCTCGGCCACCTCGCGCAGACCGGCCTCCGGCCCGGCGTACGTCAGCAGCACGGCGCACACCAGCGTGCCGACCAGGTGCGGCGGGACGAACTCCGCGGGCCGGCCGGTGAGGTAGAGGACGGCGCCGCCCGCCTCGTCGGGGCCGGACTCGATCACGTCGCGGTAGGCGCGGGTGACCTCGCGGCCCGACTCCGGGCGGTACAGCAGCAGCGCGATGGCGAACTCGGGCAGCTCGTGCAGCCGCAGGGTGAGCGCGGTGGCGACGCCGAAGTTGCCGCCGCCGCCGTGCAGGGCCCAGAACAGGTCGGGATGTTCGTCGGGGCTCGCGTGGAGCCGGTCGCCGTCGGCGGTGACGAGGTCGACGCCGAGCAGGTTGTCGACGGCGAGTCCGCAGCGGCGGTCGAGCCAGCCGGTGCCGCCGCCGAGGACGAAGCCGCCGACGCCGGTGGTGGAGGCCCGGCCGCCGGTCGTGGCCAGACCGTGGGGCTGGGTGGCGCGGTCCAGGTCGCTCATCGTGGCGCCGCCCGCGACCCGCACCGCCCGCGCCGCGGGGTCGACGGCGACCGCGCGCATGTGCCGCAGGTCGACCACCAGGTTGTTGTCGTTCACCGCCATGCCCGCCACGCTGTGTCCGCCGCCGCGCACCGCGACCTTCAGGTCGAGGTCACGGGCGAACCGCACGGCCCGTACGACGTCGGCCTCGTCCACGCACTGCGCGATCACCGCCGGACGGCGGTCGATCATCGCGTTGAACACCGTCCGGGCCTCGTCGTACCCCACGTCCCACGGGGCGAACACGTCGCCGGCCAGATCCTCGCGCAGCGCGGCGAGGGCCGCGCCCGCCTTCGACGGGGGAGCCATGGGCCGCGCCCCCTTCCGGTGCCGGGGCCGATGCCTCCCAGCGTAGGCGGGCGGGGCGTGCCGGGCGGGTTCAGCCGCCCGGCACCGGTTCAGCCGCCGTACGCGCCGGACGCCGTCAGGCGCAGCGCCGTGTCGATCAGCGGGACGTGGCTGAACGCCTGCGGGAAGTTGCCGACCTGGCGCTGCAGGCGCGGGTCCCACTCCTCGGCGAGCAGTCCGAGGTCGTTGCGCAGCGAGAGCAGCTTCTCGAAGAGCTTGCGGGCCTCGTCCACGCGGCCGATCATCGCGAGGTCGTCCGCCATCCAGAACGAGCACGCCAGGAAGGCGCCCTCGTCGCCGGGGAGGCCGTCCACGCCCTCGTGGTCGCCCTGGGTGGGATAGCGCAGGATGAAGCCGTCCGGCGTGGACAGCTCCCGCTGGATCGCCTCGATCGTGCCGATCACCCGCTTGTCGTCCGGGGGCAGGAAGCCCATCTGCGGGATGAGCAGCAAGGACGCGTCCAGCTCCTTGGAGCCGTAGGACTGGGTGAAGGTGTTGCGCTCCTTGTCGTAGCCCTTCTCGCACACGTCCCGGTGGATGTCGTCGCGCAGCTCGCGCCACCGCTCCAGCGGGCCGTCCGCGTCGCCGGACTCGATCAGCTTGATCGTGCGGTCGACCGCGACCCAGGCCATGACCTTGGAGTGCACGAAGTGCCGGCGCGGACCGCGGACCTCCCAGATGCCCTCGTCCGGCGTGTCCCAGTGCTTCTCCAGGTAGCGGATCAGCTTCAGCTGGAGGAGGGAGGCGTAGTCGTTGCGGGCCAGGCCCGTCATGTGGCCCAGGTGCAGGGCCTCGGTGACCTCGCCGTACACGTCCAGCTGGAGCTGGTGCGCGGCGCCGTTGCCGACCCGGACCGGTGCGGAGTTCTCGTAGCCGGGCAGCCAGTCCAGCTCCGCCTCGCCGAGCTCCCGCTCGCCGGCGATGCCGTACATGATCTGGAGGTTCTCCGGGTCGCCGGCGACCGCGCGCAGCAGCCACTCGCGCCAGGCGCGGGCTTCCTCGCGGTAGCCGGTGCGCAGCAGCGAGGACAGGGTGATGGCCGCGTCGCGCAGCCAGGTGTAGCGGTAGTCCCAGTTGCGCACGCCGCCGATGTCCTCCGGGAGGGAGGTGGTGGGGGCGGCGACGATCCCGCCGGTGGGGGCGTAGGTCAGCGCCTTCAGCGTGATCAGCGAGCGGATCACGGCCTCGCGGTAGGGGCCGTGGTACGTACAGTGCTCGACCCACTCGCGCCAGAACTCCTCCGTCGCCTCCAGCGACTGCTCCGGCTCGGGCAGGGGCGGCGGCTCCTTGTGCGACGGCTGCCAGGAGATCGTGAAGGCGATGCGCTCGCCGGGGGCGACGGTGAAGTCGGCGTAGGTCGTCAGCGACTTCCCGTAGGTCTCGCAGTCGGTGTCGAACCACACGGAGTCCGGTCCCGCGACCGCCACCGTGCGCCCCTCGTGCCGGTGCACCCAGGGGACGACGCGCCCGTAGGAGAACCGCATCCGCAGGGCCGAGCGCATGGGGACGCGGCCGGAGACGCCCTCGACGATGCGGATCAGCTGGGGGGCGCCGTCACGCGGGGGCATGAAATCGGTCACCCGGACCGTGCCGCGCGGGGTGTCCCACTCGGATTCGAGGATCAGTGAGTCGCCCCGGTAGGCGCGCCGGGCGGCGGTGGGTGGCTCCTGGTCGGAGCCGTAGGCGGGCCCGAGCCGCCAGAAGCCGTGCTCCTCGGTGCCCAGCAGCCCTGCGAAGATCGCGTGCGAGTCGAAGCGGGGCAGGCACAGCCAGTCCACGGTCCCGTCACGGCAGACCAGTGCGGCGGTCTGCATGTCTCCGATGAGTGCGTAGTCTTCGATGCGCCCGGCCACGTGCAACTCCAGTCGAACGGCCACGTCACCCCCATGAGGGGGCTGTCGCTAGTGCGGTCAAGGGGGTTGTTGTCCTGCGTCGTTGAGCGGTGAAGCAAAGCAGTCGCTCAGCCGTGTTGGCAAAACGCCAATTCTTGCTCAACGAACTGACGAGCTCTCGTTGTTCCGGTGGATACGGACGGGGGTGGTGCCGTGTCGGCCGGCCGGGCTCGGCAGCGAGTGTCCGAGCAGGATACGACGCACGTAGATGATCTGTGTGCCGCTCCGGGCAACGCGGGTGGGCCGAACGGGTGAGCACCGGGTGAGAAACCAGTGTGGACCCGCGAGTCCGTGTCGGGACGTGTGCGGAGCGTGGCCGGAAGCCATCTCCCCGAGGCGCTGATACCCTGGTAGCCCGTGGACCGGTGGGCTCGAAACCCCCGAACCGCAGCGACGGCGCCCCCGGAGAAATCCGGCCCGAACCGCTGGTGAGAGCCTCCGGACGCCGCACCGCACCCCCAGACCGCGACCACGGGAGCCCCCTCTTGGCCATGCCGCCCAAATCCACGACGACCAAGCACATCTTCGTCACCGGGGGTGTCGCCTCCTCTCTCGGCAAGGGTCTGACGGCCTCCAGCCTCGGGATGCTGCTCAAGGCGCGGGGCCTGCGCGTCGTGATGCAGAAGCTCGACCCGTACCTCAATGTCGACCCTGGCACGATGAACCCGTTCCAGCACGGTGAGGTGTTCGTCACCAACGACGGCGCCGAGACCGACCTGGACATCGGCCACTACGAGCGCTTCCTCGACCGCGACCTGGACGGCTCGGCCAACGTCACCACCGGCCAGGTGTACAACACGGTGATCGCCAAGGAGCGCCGCGGCGAGTACCTGGGTGACACCGTGCAGGTCATCCCGCACATCACCAACGAGATCAAGCACCGCATCCGCCGCATGGCGACGGACGAGGTGGACGTCGTGATCACCGAGGTCGGCGGCACGGTCGGCGACATCGAGTCGCTGCCGTTCCTGGAGACCGTCCGCCAGGTCCGCCACGAGGTCGGCCGGGACAACGTCTTCGTGGTCCACATCTCCCTCCTTCCCTACATCGGCCCCTCGGGGGAGCTGAAGACCAAGCCGACCCAGCACAGCGTGGCCGCCCTGCGCAACATCGGTATCCAGCCGGACGCCATCGTGCTGCGCTGCGACCGCGAGGTCCCCACCGCCATCAAGCGCAAGATCTCGCTGATGTGCGACGTCGACGAGGACGCGGTGGTCGCCTGCCCCGACGCCCGCTCGATCTACGACATCCCGAAGACCGTGCACGGCGAGGGCCTGGACGCCTATGTGGTCCGCAAGCTGGACCTGCCGTTCCGCGACGTGGACTGGACGACCTGGGACGACCTGCTGGACCGCGTCCACAACCCCGACCACGAGATCACCCTCGCCCTGGTCGGCAAGTACATCGACCTGCCCGACGCCTACCTCTCGGTCACCGAGGCCCTGCGCGCCGGCGGCTTCGCCCACAAGGCCCGCGTCAAGATCAAGTGGGTCACCTCCGACGACTGCAAGACCCCGGCCGGCGCCGCGGCCCAGCTCGCCGACGTCGACGGCATCTGCATCCCCGGCGGCTTCGGCGACCGCGGTGTGCTCGGCAAGGTCGGCGCGATCCGCTACGCCCGCGAGAACCGGATCCCGCTGCTCGGCCTCTGCCTCGGCCTGCAGTGCATCGTGATCGAGGCGGCCCGCAACCTCGCCGGTGTCTCGGACGCCAACTCCACCGAGTTCGACCCGGCCACCGCCCACCCGGTCATCTCCACCATGGCCGAACAGCTCGACATCGTCGCCGGCGAGGGCGACATGGGCGGAACGATGCGCCTGGGCATGTACCCGGCCAAGCTGGCCGAGGGCTCCATCGTCCGCGAGGTGTACGACGGCAAGGAGTACGTCGAGGAGCGGCACCGTCACCGGTACGAGGTGAACAACGCCTACCGCGCGGAGCTGGAGAAGAAGGCGGGCATCCTGTTCTCCGGCACCTCCCCGGACGGCAAGCTCGTCGAGTACGTCGAGTACCCGCGGGACGTCCACCCCTACCTGGTCGCCACGCAGGCGCACCCCGAGCTGCGCTCGCGGCCGACGCGTCCGCACCCGTTGTTCGCGGGCCTGGTGAAGGCGGCCGTGGAGCGGCAGGTCGCCGCGGAGGCGAATGCGGAGTAACACACCAGTTGTACGGTGGCCGGGGTGCATACCTGCAAAGGTGGGCACCCCGGTTCTCTTTCGGCCGGTCCCTTCGCCGCGTGCGGGCCGGTCACTCGCGTACGTGTGGAAGGACAGGGCATGACGATCAAGGACACCCCCGAGGCGTGGGAGATCCGGGCGACAAAGACCCCCTTCGTGGGCAACAAGACCTCCGTCCGCACGGACGAGGTGGTCATGCCGAACGGCTCGGTGGTCCGCCGCGACTACCAGGTCCACCCGGGCTCCGTGGCCGTCCTCGCCCTCGACGCCGACGACCGCGTCCTGCTCATCAAGCAGTACCGCCACCCCGTGCGGCAGAAGCTGTGGGAGATCCCGGCGGGCCTGCTCGACGTGCCGGGCGAGAACCCGTTGCACGCCGCCCAGCGCGAGCTGTACGAGGAGGCGCACGTCAAGGCCGAGGACTGGCGGGTTCTCACCGACGTGTACACGACCGCCGGAGGCTGTGACGAGGCGGTGCGCATCTTCCTCGCCCGCGATCTGTCCGAGGCCGACGGCGAGCGCTTCGCGGTGGAGGACGAGGAGGCCGACATGGAGCACGCGCGCGTGCCGCTCGACGAACTGGTCCGGGGCGTGCTCGCGGGCGACCTGCACAACAACTGCCTCGTCGTCGGCGTCCTCTCCCTGGTCGCCGCTCGCGGCGGCGACGGGCTCGACGCGCTGCGGCCGGCTCAGGCGCCGTGGCCGGCGCGTCCCTTCGAGGCGTGATCGGCAGGATGCCCGTGAGTCCCCACCGTCCAGTGTGACGATCGCCTGATCCGATCGGGCGACGCCACCGCCGTGCTCCTCCCGGAACGTCGCAGAGCGTGAACTAGGCTCTGGAATCGCCCGGTCCGGAGACCCGGCGGGCTTGCGCGCGCGGTGGGACGGGAGTGTGGCCCGTGACGGAACAGGCAGTGGACACAGACGGCGTGCAGCTGTCGGGACACGCTGCGACGGAGGGCCATTTCCTGGGCCGGGCCCGGGAGTTGAAGGAACTGCGGGCCGACATCGCGCGCGCGGGGCTGGACACGCTGTCCGGGAAGAAGGCGCCCCGCGCGCGCGTGCTGCTCATCGCGGGCCGGCCCGGCTCCGGACGCACGGCGCTCGCCGAGGAACTGGTCCGCCAGGTCGCGGACCGTTACCGCGACGGTGTGCTGCGCGCCCGTCTCGGGGAGCCGGACGGCACCCCCGTGCCCGTCGAGCGCGCCGCCCGCGACCTGCTCGCCGCCCTCGGCCTGCCCATCCCGCCGGGCGCCGGCGAGGAGGACCTCTCGGCCACGTTGCGCGAGGCGCTCGCCGAGCGGCGGATGCTGCTCCTGCTCGACGACGCGGCGGGCGCCGACCAGGTCGACGCGCTGCTCCCGGACTCCCCGGAATGCCTGGTCGTCGCCGTCTCCGCGGGCCCGCTCACCGGGATCTCGGACGTGCGTCCCTGCACGCTGGGCGGCCTGGACACCAAGTCCGCCCTCGAACTGATCACCCGCTACACCGGATCGGTCCGCATCACCGTCGACCCCCGCGCCGCGGAGGGGCTCGTGGAGGCCTGCCAGGGCCATCCCGCCGCGCTGATCCTCGCGGGCGGCTGGCTCGCCGCCCGCTCCCAGGCGACCGTCGCCGACCTCGCCAAACAGATGCACGCCGAGACCGGCGACGACGGCGCCGACACCAGTCCCCTCGGCCGCGTCTTCCGGCTCACCCACGACTCCCTGCCCGCGGCCTCCGCCCGGATCCTGCGCCTGCTCTCCCTCGCCCCGGCCGGCCTGGTGGACCCGCACACCGCCTCCGCGCTCGCCGGCTGCTCGATCGACACCGCCCGCACCACCCTGGACGGCTTCGTCGCCCTCGGCCTGCTGCGGGTGGTGGAAGCACCGCTGCCGCAGTACGAGGTCCCCGCCTGTCTGCACCCCCTGCTGCGGGCCGCCGCCGAGACCCACGAGCGCCCGGGCGAGCTCCAGCTGGCGCGCGCCCGCATGCTGGAGCGCACGGTACGGCTGCTGCAGTCCTGCCGGGCGATCACGGAGACCGACGACCCCGAGACCCGCGGCAGGCTCCAGGGCATGCCCCGGGCCCTGCGCTTTTCGAGCCCCCGCGCGGCCGCCGACTGGCTGCGTGTCCGACGGCCGGCCCTGCTCGCCTCCGCACGTCTCGCGGTCGCGGACGGGGAGCTGGACACCCTGGCCAGGCGGCTGATGTCCCAGCTGGTCAGGGCGATGGTCGCGCACTTCGGCACCCAGGGCGCCGCCCCCGACCTGTACGGCGTCCACCAGCTCGTCCTGGACGTGGCCGAGCGGCGCGACCTGCCCCGCGAGAAGGCCGCGGCCCTGCTGAACCTCGCCGACGTCGACGCCCGGACCGGGCGGACGGCGGACGCCCTGGTGCGGTACCGGGCGGCGCTGGACGCCGGACGCGAGGCGAACGACCCGTATGCGACCGGGCGCGCGATGGAATCCGTAGGCGGCGCGCACCAGGAACTCGGGGACTACGAGCGCGCCGCCGACTGGTTCGGCAGGGCCCTGGCCCAGCGGCTGGCCCGCGACGAGCGCGCGGACGCCGCCCGGCTGTACGGCCGGATCGCCACCGCGCAGACCTACGCGGGCCGCTACGGCGAGGCGCAGCGCGGCTGGCGGGCCGCGGCGGCCGGGCACCGCAAGAACGGCGATCTGGGCGCCTACGCGCGGGCGTTGAGCGAGCTGGCGCGGGTCCAGGAGTACGCGGGCCGCCCGGAGGAGTCGCTGCGCACCTGCCAGGAGGCGGTGGAGTGGGCGCGGCGCGCGCAGGACGTACGGCTGCAGGCCGCGGTGCAGCTGCGGCTGGCCGACACCCTGGAGCACCTCGGCGACCCGGCGGCGGCCCTGCTGCACCGGGGCGCGGCCGAGCGCATTCTGGGAGAGGAGGCCCCCGACAGTGATCCAGGGCTGGAACACCGTGCTAACGCCTACGAAATCCGCAGTACACCCGCTGAAGATTGATGCTTTGAAAGGCTAGACAGCGGGAACACCTTCATTAGACTGGCTCTGCCGCACGTTCTCCTGCGGTGTATCCCGGTGTGCCCGTTGCCTCCGGGTATCTGCTGCTATACCCCCACACCCTCTGAGCCAAGGACCGTGATCGACGTGAAGGTCGGCATCCCCCGCGAGGTCAAGAACAACGAGTTCCGGGTGGCCATCACCCCCGCCGGTGTGCACGAGCTGGTGCGCCACGGCCACCAGGTCGTCGTCGAGCGCAACGCCGGTGTCGGCTCGTCGATCACGGACGACGAGTACCTGGCCGCCGGCGCGCAGATCCTGGAGACGGCCGACGAGGTGTGGGCCGCCGCCGACCTGCTGCTGAAGGTCAAGGAGCCCATCGCCGAGGAGTACCACCGCCTCCGCAAGGACCAGACGCTCTTCACCTACCTGCACCTGGCCGCCTCCAGGGAGTGCACCGACGCCCTGCTGGAGTCCGGTACCACGGCGATCGCCTACGAGACCGTGGAGCTGGCGAACCGCGCGCTGCCGCTGCTCGCCCCGATGTCCGAGGTGGCCGGCCGGCTCGCCCCGCAGGTCGGCGCCTACCACCTGATGCGCGCCAACGGCGGGCGCGGTGTCCTGCCCGGCGGTGTCCCGGGCGTGCTGGCCGCCAGGGCCGTCGTCATCGGCGGTGGCGTCTCCGGCTGGAACGCCGCACAGATCGCCATCGGCATGGGCTTCCACGTGACCCTGCTCGACAGGGACATCAACAAGCTCAAGGAAGCGGACAAGATCTTCGGCACGAAGATCCAGACGGTCGTCTCCAACGCCTTCGAGCTGGAGAAGGCCTGCCTCGAGGCCGACCTCGTCATCGGCGCCGTCCTCATCCCGGGCGCCAAGGCCCCGAAGCTGGTCACCAACGAGCTCGTCTCGCGCATGAAGCCGGGAAGTGTCCTTGTCGACATCGCGATCGACCAGGGCGGCTGCTTCGAGGACTCCCGGCCCACCACCCACGCCGAGCCGACCTTCCAGGTCCACGACTCGATCTTCTACTGCGTCGCCAACATGCCCGGCGCGGTCCCCAACACCTCCACCTACGCGCTCACCAACGCGACCCTGCCCTACATCGTCGAACTCGCCAACCGGGGCTGGGCGGAGGCGCTGCGCCGCGACGCCGCGCTGGCCAAGGGCCTCAACACCCATGACGGCAAGGTCGTTTACCGCGAGGTCGCCGAGGCGCACGGCCTGGAGCACGTGGAGCTCGACTCGCTCCTCGGCTGATCACGCCGGCCGAACACCTCGCCGTACGGCCAAATCACCTTTTCGTAAAGGCGATACGTCAACTCGGCGCGTCAACCGCGCGCACCCGGCCGGACCTTGCCCGACAAGGTCCGGCCGGATGTGTGTATGGTCACTTTGCGATGCTCGGACAACTCGCCTCGAACGTAACCGTTCGACCGATTCGTACACCGGTGAAACCTGCTGTGCGACGGCCGTACGCCCTTGACAGCGACTTGTTTCATTGCCGACACATCGGGCCGGGTCCGGCGGATTGTGTTGCTGCGGACGCCCGACACGCCATAGAGTCGCCAGTCGTCGGCATGGTGCCACGCTGACCTTGTCTAGAAGTTTCCTGGTCACCAAGGAGGTAAGACGACTTGTGAATGAGTCGACATTTGCTCCCGGGGGTGCTCAACCAGGAATGCCTACGCGGGGCCAGGGCTCCACGGGGCTCGAGGCTGTCGGCTCCGTCGCTGTCCGAACCTTCGCAGCCCATCAGAGCCAGAGAAGCCCCCATACGGCTCTGTCAGCACACCAGAGCATGGATGGCCATCACGTGAACGCCATGGCCGGCGACGGAAGTGGCGCGCCCCACAACCATTTCGCCGACTACGACGAACTGCCCGACGGGCACTTCTACGACCCCGACGCCGAGTACGAGCCCGACCCCGAGTACGCGGCCACGCTCGCGCCCGACGCTGCCCGCCAGCGCCGTGAGCGCATCGGCCCGACCGGTCGCCCGCTGCCGTACTTCCCGATCCCGGGACCGCTGACGAACCACGGTCCCGCGACGATCATCGCGATGTGCAACCAGAAGGGCGGCGTGGGCAAGACCACGTCGACCATCAACCTGGGTGCCGCGCTCGCGGAGTACGGACGCCGGGTGCTGCTCGTGGACTTCGACCCGCAGGGCGCGCTGTCGGTCGGTCTCGGCGTCAACCCGATGGAGCTCGACCTCACCGTCTACAACCTGCTCATGGAGCGGGGCATGTCCGCGGACGAGGTGCTCCTGAAGACGGCGGTCCCCAACATGGACCTGCTGCCCAGCAACATCGACCTGTCCGCCGCCGAGGTCCAGCTGGTCTCCGAGGTCGCCCGCGAGTCCACGCTCCAGCGTGCCCTCAAGCCGCTGATGGACGACTACGACTACATCGTCATCGACTGCCAGCCCTCACTCGGCCTGCTCACGGTCAACGCGCTGACCGCCGCGCACAAGGTGATCGTCCCGCTGGAGTGCGAGTTCTTCGCCCTGCGCGGTGTGGCGCTGCTGACCGAGACCATCGAGAAGGTCCAGGAACGGCTCAACCCGGAGCTGGAACTCGACGGGATCCTGGCCACCATGTACGACTCGCGCACCGTGCACAGCCGTGAGGTGCTCGCGCGGGTCGTCGAGGCGTTCGACGACCACGTCTACCACACGGTCATCGGGCGCACGGTCCGCTTCCCGGAGACCACGGTCGCCGGTGAGCCGATCACCACGTACGCCTCCAACTCCGTCGGCGCCGCCGCCTACCGCCAGCTCGCCAGGGAGGTGCTCGCCCGGTGTCACGCCGAGTGAGTCTGCCGGGGGCCGACGAACTCTTCCGTACGACAGGGGGGACGGCGCTCCAGCCGTCCGCACCCCGGCGCCAGGCGGGCGGCGAAGCCCGGGTGCCCGCGCCGGCGGGCGAGAGCGACGCGGTGGCGGCCGCCTCCGGTGCGGACGTGCCGCAGGCGGTGCCCGCGCAGGGCGGCGACGGCGAGGGCGCCGAGCACGTGGCGGCGGACACCGAACGGGCCGACGCCGGTGAGTCCCGCAGCCGGACCGCCGGCGCGGAGCGCGCCGCGCGGCGCCAGGAGGCGCCGGAAGGCTCTGCCGCGGCGGCCGCGGCCGCCCAGCCGCGCAAGCGCGGGCGGTCGTCCGCGCGCCGGCCCAGCGGCCGGGAGCGGCACGACGAGAAGATCACGGTGTACGTGTCCGCCGAGGAGCTGATGGACCTCGAACACGCGCGTCTGGTGCTCCGCGGTGAGCACGGACTCGCCGTCGACCGCGGCCGCATCGTCCGCGAGGCGGTCGCCGTCGTCCTCGCCGACCTGGAGACCCGCGGGGACGCCAGCATCCTGGTACGACGGCTGCGCGGGCGGTAGCGGTAGCCTGCGGGGGCCATGACCCCGAAGGACGTTCCCGCTCCCGGCCCCGGCCCCGCAGCCGGTGGCCGTCGGCGCGCGCTGGGACGAGGACCGGGCGCGAACGGGCCGCGGCCCGAACCGGTGGCGGGACCCGAGCAACCGCCGGTGCCGTCCGCACAGCCGGTACCGCCGGTACAGCCCGTACCGCCGGTGCCCTCTGCACCGCCTGTACCGGTCGACCCGCCGGAGCCCGAGGCCGCGCCTGCCAGGAGGACGGCGGCCGGGGCGGAAACCGTCGCACCGCGGACGGACAGGCGGCTCCAGACGGCGGGGGCGGCGGAGGCCGTCGGACCAGGGGCGCGGGGGCCGGCTGAGAGCGTCGCGCCGGGTGCGGACGGGCCTGCTGAGGCTGCCGGATCGGGGGCGGGCGGGCGGCTCGGGACGGCGGAGGTGGCGGAGGCCGTCGGACCAGGGGCGCGGGGGCCGGCTGAGAGCGTCGCGCCGGGTGCGGACGGGTCCGCTGAGGCTGCCGGATCGGGGGCGGGCGGGTCCGCTGGGACCGTCGTGCGGGAGGACGCTGTGCCGGGTGCCGGCGCACGGGCGGGGACCATCGGCTCGGCAGACGTCGTGCCGGGTGCCGAGGGGCGGGCCGGGAGTGCCGCGGCAGAGGACGCCGGAGCGGATGCGGGCGGGCGGCGGCCCGGGGCGGTCGGGGCGGATGCCGGAGCGGCCGGCGCAGGCGGGGTCTTCCAGGTTCGGCTCGCCAACTTCGAGGGCCCGTTCGACCTGCTCCTCCAGCTGATCTCCAAGCACAAGCTGGACGTCACCGAGGTGGCGCTGTCGAAGGTCACCGACGAGTTCATGGCGTACATCCGGGCCATGGGGCCGGACTGGGACCTCGACCGGACGACCGAGTTCCTGGTCGTGGCCGCGACCCTGCTCGACCTGAAGGCGGCCCGGCTGCTGCCGCAGGCGGAGGTCGAGGACGAGGCGGACCTGGCGCTGCTGGAGGCCCGCGACCTGCTGTTCGCCCGGCTGCTCCAGTACCGCGCCTACAAGCAGGTCGCCGACATCTTCCACGGCAGGCTCCTCGAGGAGGCCCGCCGATACCCCCGTACCGTCGGCCTCGAACCGCACCACGCCGAACTGCTGCCCGAGGTCGTCATCAGCATCGGCCTGGAAGGGTTCGCGAAGCTCGCGGTCAAGGCGATGCAGCCCAGGGCCAAGCCGCAGGTGTACGTCGACCACATCCACGCGCCCCTGGTCAGTGTGCGGGAGCAGGCCGGGATCGTGGTCGCGCGGCTGCGCGAGCTCGGCGAGGTCAGCTTCCGCACGCTCGTCGAGGACACCGGCGACACCCTCACCGTCGTGGCGCGCTTCCTGGCCCTGCTGGAGCTGTACCGGGAGAAGGCCGTCGCCCTCGACCAGGAGAGCGCGCTCGGCGAGCTGCTCGTGCGCTGGACGGGCGGGGAGGGTGACGAGGCACCGAGGGTGACCGACGAGTTCGACCGGCCGCCCGAGCAGCCGGAGAAGGAGAGGAAACCGTGAGGGAGCAGACCGCCGGGGTACCGGCCGCGACGGGCACCGTCGCGGACCTCGGTCTCAAGCCCGCCCTGGAAGCCGTCCTGATGGTGGTGGACGAGCCCGCGACCGAGGAGCACCTCGCGAAGATCGTGGAGCGCCCGCGCCGGCAGGTCGCGGACGCCCTGCGCGAGCTGGCCGACGAGTACACCGTGCAGCGGCGCGGCTTCGAGCTGCGGTTCGTGGCCGGCGGCTGGCGGTTCTGCACCCGCGCCGAGTACGCCCCGGCCGTCGAGCGCTTCGTCCTGGACGGGCAGCAGGCCCGGCTCACCCAGGCCGCGCTGGAGACCCTCGCCGTCGTCGCCTACCGCCAGCCGGTCAGCCGCAGCCGGGTCTCCGCGGTGCGCGGAGTGAACTGCGACGGTGTGATGCGCACCCTCCTCCAGCGCGGACTGGTCGAGGAGGCGGGCACGGAACCCGAAACAGGTGCGATCCTGTACGGGACGACGAACTACTTCCTGGAGCGGATGGGCCTGCGCGGTCTGGACGAGCTCCCGGAGCTCGCGCCCTTCCTCCCGGAGGCGGAGGCGATCGAGGCCGAGACCCAGGAAGGCGTACCGTCGTTCGATCCGGACGCCCCGGAGCCGGACGACGGTCCCCCGACGGACATGCCCGATTAGGACAACGACGGAACTTTGATGCGAAGCAGCGGCAGCGGTAGCGGCAAGAGCGGTGGGCGCGGTAACTACCGCGGAGCCGGCAACGACAGGGACCAGAAGCAGGGCCAGGGCCGTCCCCGCAAGCCCCGCCCCGAGGAGCGCCGCTACGACGTGGGCCCCGGCGCCTCCCCGGACGGCCCGAAGGCGGGGCGCGGCGGCGCGGCCCGCGGCGGCGCCAAGGGCGGCCCGAAGAGGCCCCAGCAGGGCGGCCGTACGGCTCCGGCGCGCTCGCGCGAGTACGAGACACGGACCGAGGAGCGCAACCGCGAGCGGTACGCGGGCAAGAAGGACATCAAGCTGCCGAAGACCTTCCCGGGCGCCGAGCAGGAGGGCGAGCGGCTCCAGAAGGTCCTCGCCCGCGCGGGCTACGGCTCCCGGCGCGCCTGCGAGGAGCTGATCGAACAGGCGCGGGTCGAGGTCAACGGCGAGATCGTCCTGGAGCAGGGCAAGCGGGTCGACCCGGAAAAGGACGAGGTCAAGGTCGACGGCCTGACCGTCGCCACGCAGTCGTACCAGTTCTTCTCGCTGAACAAGCCCGCCGGTGTCGTCTCGACGATGGAGGACACCGAGGGCCGGCAGTGCCTCGGCGACTACGTCACCAACCGGGAGACGCGGCTCTTCCACGTCGGTCGGCTCGACACCGAGACCGAAGGCGTCATCCTGCTCACCAATCACGGCGAGCTGGCGCACCGGCTGACCCATCCCAAGTACGGCGTGAAGAAGGTCTATCTCGCGCACATCGTCGGTCCCATCCCGCGCGACCTGGGCAAGAAGCTCAAGGACGGCATCCAGCTGGAGGACGGCTACGCGCGCGCGGACCACTTCCGCGTCGTGGAGCAGACCGGCAAGAACTACCTCGTCGAGGTCACCCTGCACGAGGGCCGCAAGCACATCGTGCGCCGCATGCTGGCGGAGGCCGGCTTCCCGGTCGACAAGCTGGTGCGCACGGCCTTCGGCCCGATCACCCTGGGCGACCAGAAGTCGGGCTGGCTGCGGCGGCTGTCGAACACCGAGGTCGGCATGCTGATGCAGGAGGTCGAGCTGTAGGGCGCCGTGCCCCGTGGAGCGGCCGGTCCGGAACCTCCGGACCGGCCGCTCTGTTGTGTCCGCACCCCCGAGCGGTTTATAGTCGTCAAGACCATTAAGGGGGGTGGGGTGGATGCAGGGCTACGACAAGTACGCCTTCGAACCCTTCGCCGTCACCGTCGACCTCGCCGTCCTCACCCTGCGCGCGGGCGCGCTGCACGTCCTGCTCGTCGAGCGCGGGCAGGAGCCGTACGCCGGCCGGTGGGCGCTGCCGGGAGGCTTTCTGCTGCCGGACGAGTCCGCCGAGACCGCGGCCCGGCGCGAACTCGCCGAGGAGACCGGCCTCGCGGACGTCTCCGGACTCCACCTGGAACAGCTGCGTACCTACAGCGAACCCGGCCGCGACCCGCGGATGCGGGTCGTCTCCGTCGCCTTCGCCGCACTGCTGCCCGACGCGCCCGAGCCGCACGGCGGCGGCGACGCGGCCCAGGCCCGCTGGCAGCCGTACGACCACGTGCGGACGCTCGCCTTCGACCACGACCGGATCCTGGCCGACGCCCACGACCGGGTCGGTGCCAAACTCGAGTACACCTGCCTCGCCACCGCCTTCTGCCCGCCCGAGTTCACGCTCGGCGAGCTCCAGCGGGTCTACGAGACCGTGTGGGGCACGGGCCTGGACCGGCCCAACTTCCGCCGCAAGGTGCTCGCCACCCCGGGCTTCGTCGAGCCCGTCCCCGGCGGAGCCGCACGCCTGACCGGCGGCCGCGGCAAACCGGCCGCCCTGTACCGCGCCGGCACCGCCACCACCCTCCATCCGCCGCTGCTGCGACCGCCCCGGGAAGGACGCCCCGCATGACCACCACCACCGTCAGGAAACGCGCCGCGACCGGGTCCCTGGTGGGCCTCGCGCTGGGGGACGCGCTCGGGTTCCCCACGGAGTTCGACGACGTCCCGTCGATCCTCGCCAAGTGCGGACCGTGGCGGCAGATGGACCTGCCGGCACGTGCCTTCGTCTCCGACGACACCCAGATGACGCTCGCCGTGGGCCGCGCCCTGCGCACGGCCATGGACCGCGGTCTGCTGCTGCCGGAGCGGCTGGAGCAGCCGCTGCGCGCGGAGTTCGTGGACTGGTACCGGTCGCCCGAGAACAACCGGGCCCCCGGCCGGACCTGCCTGACCGCCTGCGGCCTGCTGGAGGACGACAGGCGCCCCTGGCAGGACGCCAGCCAGATCCACTCCAAGGGCTGCGGCGCCAACATGCGCGTCGCGCCCCTCGGCCTCGCCCCAGGCCTCAGCGACGAGCAGCGCGCCGGCGCCGCCCAGCTCCAGGCCGCCCTCACCCACGGCCACCCCACCGCGCTCGCCGCCTCCGACCTCACCGCCCACGCCGTACGGCTGCTCACCCAGGGCGCCGAGCCGAGGGGGCTGGTCGGACTGCTGCGCTCGTACGCCCTGGAGAACCGGAGCCGCTACCACGAGCGCTGGCTCGGCGACCTGTGGACCCGCGGCCAGGACCCGACCCCCGAGCACTTCATCGCGCGCGGCTGGGACGAGTGCCTGGCCGTCCTGGAGCGCCTCCGGGACGCCCTGCGCGCCCCCTCGCCCGAGACCGACCCCTGCCTGGCCACGGGCGAGGGCTGGATCGCCGAGGAGGCACTGGCGACCGGTCTGCTGTGCTTCCTGCTCTTCCCCGACGAGCCGGTCACCGCCCTGCGCCGGGCCGCCTGCTCGTCCGGCGACTCCGACTCCGTCGCCTGCCTGGCGGGCGCCTTCGCGGGCGCCCACGCCGGGGCCGAGGCGTGGCCGACGCAGTGGGCGGACCGGATCGAGTACGGCGGGGAACTGGTGACCCTCGGGGCGCTCTGGGACCTCTGACCTACGCCAGCACGATGCTGTCGCCCTGGACCGTGATCCGCTCGGCGGGCAGGGGGGTGGTCGCCGGGCCGCCGGTCGGCGCGCCGTCGGAGATCTTGAAGCTGCTCCGGTGGCAGGGGCAGTTGATGGTGCCGTCGGCGACGCTCGCGACCGTGCACCCCTGGTGGGTGCAGACCGCCGAGAACGCCTTGAAGTCCCCCTCGGTCGGCTGCGTGACGACGACCTTCTCGTCCTTGAAGATCTTGCCGCCGCCGACGGGGACGTCGGCCGTCCGCGCCAGCACCCGGGCGTCGCCCACCGCGGCCGAGGACGTGGTGGCGGAGGCGGAGCCGCCGTTGTCGTCGTTGTCGCTGCAGCCGACGGCGAGCGCCGTCGCGCCCGTCGCGAGGAGAACCGTCCGGCGCGAGGCGGTGTGGGTCATGTCGTCACTCCGAGGATGCGGAAGAACCAGAGGCGAGGGGGCCGGCCGGCGGTGTCCCGGTACGGACGGCCCCACGGGATCAGCGATGCGGGATCGGCGATTCAGGAAAGACTGCCACAAAACACTCCTGCGACCCGTCTGATCCACGCCCGGCGTGCGGCGGCGTATCGCGGCGTCGCCCCTGCGCACACCGTCTCAGCGGGCGGGCGCGGCGCACCGCCGGGGCCCGGCCTGACTACGCTGGACGCGAAGAGCCGAAACGTACGGGAAGCAAGGAGCGGTGCCGTGGCGGTACGAGCGGTCCGGGGAGCGGTCCAGCTGGAGCGGGACGAGGCCGGACACATGGACGAGCAGGTCGGGGCCCTGCTCACCGCCATCATGGAGCGGAACTCCCTCGGCACCGACGACCTGATCAGCATCTGGTTCACGGCCACGCCCGACCTGCACAGCGACTTCCCGGCGGCCGCGGCCCGCAAGCTCGGCATCGTCGACGTCCCGCTGATCTGCGCCCAGGAACTCGACATCCGGGGCGCCATGCCGCGGGTGGTGCGCGTCCTCGCGCACATCGAGTCCGACCGGTCCCGCGCCGACATCAGCCACGTCTACCTCGGCGCCGCCGCGGCCCTGCGCAAGGACATCGCCCAGTGAGGACCGCGCTCGTCATCGGAACCGGGCTCATCGGCACCTCCGCGGCCCTGGCCCTCGCCCAGCGCGGCGTCGTCGTCCACCTGGACGACCACGACCCCGAGCAGGCCCGTACGGCGGCCGCGCTGGGCGCCGGCACCGACGAGGCCCCCGACGGGCCCGTCGACGTCGCGATCGTCGCCGCCCCGCCCGCCCATGTCGCCCGCGTGCTCGCCGACGCCATGCGCCGGGGAGCGGCCCGCGGCTACCTCGACGTGGCCAGCGTCAAGGGCGGACCGCGCCGCGAGCTGGAGGCCCTCGGCCTCGACCTCTCGGCCTACCTCGGCACGCACCCCATGTCGGGCCGGGAGAAGTCCGGACCGCTGGCCGCGAGCGGCGACCTCTTCGAGGGCCGCCCGTGGGTGCTCACCCCGACCCGGGACACCGACACCGAGGTGCTCAACCTCGCCCTGGAACTGGTCTCGCACTGCCGGGCCGTCCCCGTCGTCATGGACGCGGACGCCCACGACCGGGCGGTCGCCCTGGTCTCCCACATGCCCCACCTGCTCTCCAGCCTGGTCGCCGCCCGTCTGGAGCACGCCGAGGAGGCCGCCGTACGGCTGTGCGGCCAGGGCATCCGGGACGTGACCCGCATCGCCGCCTCCGACCCCCGGATGTGGATCGACATCCTGTCCGCGAACCCCGGGCCGGTCGCCGACCTGCTCACCGATGTCGCCGCCGACCTGGAGGAGACCGTCCGGGCGCTGCGGGCCCTGCAGTCCGCCGACGACGACAAGCGCCGCACGGGCGCCGACGGCATCGAGGACATCCTGCGCCGCGGCAACGCCGGGCAGGTCCGCGTCCCCGGCAAGCACGGGTCCGCGCCGCGGGTGTACGAGGTCGTCGCGGTGCTGATCGACGACCAGCCCGGGCAGCTGGCCCGGATCTTCGCCGACGCGGGGCTGGCCGGGGTCAACATCGAGGACGTGCGGATCGAGCACGCGACGGGGCGGCAGGCCGGTCTGGTGCAGTTGATGGTCGAGCCGAAGAGCGCGGTGGTGCTGGCGGCGGCGTTGCGGGAGCGGGGCTGGGCGATCCGGCAGTAGCGGCCCTGCCTGCCGGACCGCCTCGCCGGGGGCTGCCGCCCCGGGCCCCCGCTTCGGCCCTGGACGGGCCCCGTCCTCAGGCGCCGGACGGGCTGAACCGCCCTGACCGGCGTCGGCACGGCATCGGTGTGCGGCCGGACGAGTGACCCGCACCCAGTAACCTTGTGCGGGGCACAGTGTCGCCCCGCAGCCCACCGCCTCGCACCAGGAAGGTGTCCCCCCGTGGAAAACGGCGCCGCCCAGCCCGTGATTGTCGCCATCGACGGCCCCTCCGGCACGGGCAAGTCGAGCACGTCGAAGGCCGTGGCCACGCAGCTCGGTTTGAGCTACCTGGACACCGGGGCGCAGTACCGGGCGATCACGTGGTGGATGGTGCACAACGGGATCGACATCGAGGACCCCTCGGCGATCGCCGCCGTCGCGGGCAAGCCGGAGATCGTCTCCGGCACCGACCCGGTGGACCCGACGATCACGGTGGACGGCACCGACGTGTCCGGGCCGATCCGTACCCAGGAGGTCACCTCCCGGGTGAGCGCGGTCAGCGCGGTCCCGGAGGTGCGGAGCCGGATCACGGAGCTCCAGCGGTCGCTGGCGGCCTCGGCCGAGCGCGGGATCGTCGTCGAGGGGCGCGACATCGGCACCACCGTGCTGCCGGACGCCGACCTGAAGATCTTCCTCACCGCCTCGCCCGAGGCCCGCGCCGCCCGCCGCAGCGGCGAGCTGAAGGGCGTGGACGTCAACGCCACCCGCGAGGCGCTGATCAAGCGCGACGCGGCCGACTCCTCCCGCAAGACCTCGCCGCTCGCCAAGGCGGACGACGCCGTCGAGGTGGACACCACCGAGCTGACGCTGGCCCAGGTCATCGAGTGCGTCGTCACCCTCGTCGAGGAGAAGCGGGCCGCGCGGTGAGCGAGCTGCCTTCCGAGCGGGGCGCGGAGGTCGGGCGGCGCATCGGCGTCGGCCTGATGTACGGGCTGTGGCGGCCGCGGGTGCTGGGGGCCTGGAAGGTGCCGGCGGCCGGTCCGGTGATCTTCGCCGTCAACCACTCCCACAACATCGACGGCCCGATGGTGATGGGCGTGGCGCCCCGGCCGACGCACTTCCTGATCAAGAAGGAGGCGTTCGTCGGCCCCCTCGACCCCTTCCTGACCGGCATCGGCCAGCTGAAGGTGGACCGCGAGACCACCGACCGCACGGCGATCACCCGCGCGCTGGGCGTGCTGGAGAGCGGCGGGGTCCTGGGGATCTTCCCGGAGGGCACCCGGGGCGAGGGCGACTTCGCCTCGCTGCGCGCCGGCCTCGCCTACTTCGCGGTGCGCAGCGGGGCGCCGATCGTGCCCGTCGCGGTTCTGGGAAGTTCCGAGCGGAGCGGACGGTTGATGAAGGGGCTGCCCCCGCTGCGCTCCCGCGTCGACGTCGTCTTCGGTGACCCGTTCGAGGCGGGCGACGGCAGCGGACGGCGTACGCGCAAGGCGCTGGACGAGGCGACCGAGCGCATCCAGAAGCACCTGGCCGCACACCTGGAGCACGCCAGACGGCTCACCGGCCGGCGGACGGCCGGGGACTGACGGGCAGCGGGCCGAGAACGCCCGGCACCCCGACGGGCGCCGGGCGACACCGAGTAGTGGATCGACCGGGGAAAACGGGCGGTCCACCGACCACCACGAATGAACGACGAGGTACGGACTTCATGAACGACCACATCCAGCCCGACGGCTCGGACGCCTTCGAGCACGATCACGGGGCGCTCGGCGACGCCGAGTACGCGGAGTTCATGGAGCTCGCCGCGGTCGAGGGCTTCGACCTGGAGGACGTCGAGGGCGCCATCGAGGCGGCCGGTCACGGGCCGCTGCCCGTGCTCGCCGTCGTCGGCCGTCCGAACGTCGGCAAGTCGACCCTGGTGAACCGGATCATCGGGCGCCGCGAGGCCGTCGTCGAGGACAAGCCCGGCGTCACCCGGGACCGCGTCACCTACGAGGCCGAGTGGGCGGGCCGCCGCTTCAAGGTCGTCGACACCGGCGGCTGGGAGCAGGACGTCCTCGGTATCGACGCCTCCGTCGCCGCGCAGGCCGAGTACGCGATCGAGGCCGCCGACGCCGTCGTCTTCGTCGTCGACGCCAAGGTCGGCGCCACCGACACCGACGAGGCGGTCGTCCGCCTGCTGCGCAAGGCCGGCAAGCCGGTCGTGCTGTGCGCCAACAAGGTCGACGGCCCCAGCGGCGAGGCGGACGCGGCCTACCTGTGGAACCTGGGCCTGGGCGAACCGCACCCCGTCTCCGCGCTGCACGGCCGCGGCACCGGCGACATGCTGGACGCCGTCCTGGAGGCGCTGCCGGAGGCGCCCGAGCAGAGCTTCGGCACGGTGGTCGGCGGCCCCCGCCGTATCGCGCTCATCGGCCGTCCGAACGTCGGCAAGTCCTCGCTGCTGAACAAGGTCGCCGGCGAGGAGCGCGTCGTCGTCAACGAGTTGGCGGGCACCACCCGTGACCCGGTCGACGAGTTGATCGAGCTGGGCGGCGTCACCTGGAAGTTCGTCGACACGGCCGGCATCCGCAAGCGGGTCCACCTCCAGCAGGGCGCCGACTACTACGCCTCGCTGCGGACCGCGGCCGCCGTCGAGAAGGCCGAGGTGGCCGTGATCCTGATCGACGCCTCCGAGAACATCTCGGTCCAGGACCAGCGCATCGTCACCATGGCGGTCGAGGCGGGCCGCGCGATCGTCCTCGCCTACAACAAGTGGGACACCCTCGACGAGGAGCGCCGCTACTACCTGGAGCGGGAGATCGAGACCGAGCTCGCCCAGGTCGCCTGGGCGCCCCGGGTGAACGTCTCGGCGCGCACCGGACGGCACATGGAGAAGCTGGTCCCCGCGATCGAGACGGCCCTGAACGGCTGGGAGACCCGGGTCCCCACCGGCCGTCTGAACGCCTTCCTCGGCGAGCTGGTCTCGGCCCACCCGCACCCGATCCGGGGCGGCAAGCAGCCGCGCATCCTCTTCGGCACCCAGGCCGGCACCAAGCCGCCTCGGTTCGTGCTGTTCGCCTCCGGCTTCATCGAGGCGGGCTACCGGCGGTTCGTCGAGCGACGGCTGCGGGAGGAGTTCGGCTTCGAGGGCACCCCGATCCACATCTCGGTGCGGGTGCGCGAGAAGCGCGGCAAGAAGAAGTGACACGACGTCCGGAGGGCGGCACCCGCAACGGGGTGCCGCCCTCCGGACGTTCCGCGGAACCGCCGTGCCTCACAGGCCTCTTCGCGGCGCCGGGGGCAGGGCCGCCGGGACGTGGTGCGTTCCCGAGGGCGCGTGCTGCCGGCCCACCGGACCGAGCGGCCCGACCCGCTGCCACTGCGACTGCGACTGCTGCCCGAGCCCGCTGCGCGCACTGTGCGCGCCCGCGCTGTACGCGCTGTAGGTGCTGGTGTACGAGCTGCTGAACGACCCCGTACCGTGCGGGATGTTCCCGAAGGCCGTGAACCCCAGATCGTCCTCCCCGCTGCGGTCCCCGGGCAGGGAACGGAACGACTTGACGTACTCGGCGTAGAGCGCGTCGTAGATCGGCGTGGCCGAGGGGCCGCCCTGGGGTTCGTGTACCGGCCGCGCGGACGGGAGCGACTGGTAGGCCTGGCGGCGCGGAACGTCGTAGGTGTGCACGTATGTCCAAACGAGGCCGGACGGGAAGGGATGCGGCCGGGCGGCGCCCCGAAGGAGCGCGGGGCCGCGTCGATGTGCGGCCCGCCGCGCGGGCGCGACGGGCCGCGGACCTCCCGCGGCCGCCGGTCGCCGGCAGCTCCCCGTCGCGGTGCTGCTCAGGTGCCCGCGAGGGGCAGCGCCGCCCCGACCAGCTTGCCGCCGGCCGCCGCCTTGTCCAGCGCGTCCCGCAGCAGGTCCTCCCGCGGCTGGCGGCCGATCGACCCCACCGGCGCCGCGAACATCAGCACCTGCTGGTGCTTGTTGGCGGCCGCCCGCCACCCTTCCGTCACCTGGAGCGGCTGGTGCGCCTGCCACCACGCGACCGGCTGGCCGCCGCCCGCCGAGGGCTGGAGCACGGCGTGCAGCTGGCCCATCGCCAGCAGCACCGACCAGCCGTGCTGCACCGGCGGCACTTCGGACAGCTCGGTCACCGGCATGAAGCCCTGCTCGATGAGGAGCGGCAGGAAGTCGTCGCCGGCGCCCGTCGTGCCGGGGCGCACGATGGGGGCGGTCGGCTCGACGACCAGGGCCGGGTGCAGCTCCCCCGCGATCAGGACGAGTCCGCTGGTGACGCCCAGCACGGCCTGCTCGGGCACGACCTTCGCGGGGTCCAGGTCGACGGTGTCGCCGCTGATCGAGCGCACGGCTCCCTGGAGCTGCTCCTCGGTCACCTGGACGACCTGGGAGGGCAGGCAGGTGGCGTGGGCGAAGGCGAGGACCGCGGTCTCGTCCCCGATGAACAGGACGGTGCTGGTGCGCTCGTGCTCGGAGTCGCCCGGGGTGCGGCAGGACGTGCAGTCGTAACTGCCCGGGGCGTTCTCTCCGGCGAGCAGCCGGTTGGCTTCTTCGTCGCCGATCTCGGCGCGTACCTCGTCGCTGACGTCGAGCATGCGCGGCACGGGTGACTCCCTCGGAATGCGGTGCGTTGGCGGGGCCGGGTGGCTCCCGGCTCATGAAGAAGACAACGGGCGATCTGTGGCCAGGGTCACGCTGCTCGGTGAACCGAATCGCATCGCCCTGCGCGTACGGTCACGACCTGTGCGGAATCGGGCACTCACTGTCAAGTCCGAAGTGCCGTAAGGAAGTTGGTTGCGTGAGGTGGGCCACAGTCCATCGCGGGTGCGGGTCGACAAATCCGGAAATCGGCGTATGAAGTGGGTGGCCGGATTTCGTCGCTACCGGCGGTAACAGGCAACTGGCCTGGAGGAACGGGAAGTTGCTTGATAACGGTTCGTCAAAATCCCTACATTCCTCCGCCGTGTGCACAGAGCACCGCTCGGGTACGTCCGCCGGCCGCGCAGAGCCAGACAACGCGCAGCACGACCGTCGGCGGACGGGACGGAGCACGACGACCGCGCGACCGCGCGGACGTTCGCGCCCCGTTCGGGGGGAGCCCGGGTCCGTAGAGAGGGATCTACATGTCCGAATGTGCCGACAACACCCGCGTCGACCACCGCGTCGACACCCGCGCCGGCAAGGCGCGGACCACGGCTGTCCTCACCGGGGCGGCGCTCCTCGCCCCCCTCGGACTGCTGGCCGCGACGGGCAACGCCGCGGCGGCGGACAGCGGGGTGTGGGACCGCATCGCCCAGTGCGAGAGCGGCGGCGACTGGCACATCAACACCGGCAACGGCTACTACGGCGGGCTCCAGTTCTCCGCCTCCACCTGGCGCGCGTACGGCGGCACCGCCTACGCGCCCACCGCCGACCGGGCCACCCGGGAGCAGCAGATCTCCGTCGCCACCGGGGTCCAGCGGGCGCAGGGGTGGGGCGCGTGGCCCACCTGCTCGGCGCGCGCCGGGGCGTCCGGCGGCGCACCTGACGCTCCCTCGTCCGGCTCGGCCTCCAGCGGCTCAGCCTCCAGCGGGTCGGGCTCGACCGGGTCCGGCTCGTCCGCCGGAGGCTCCGCGGAGACGTCGGCGAAGGCGTCGGCGACGGCGTCCGGTCGCTCGGCGGACCGCGTCTCCCGCGGTGGCTCCGGCGGCGACTACACGGTCCGCGCGGGGGACACCCTCAGCACCGTCGCCGCCCGGCACGGCACCACCTGGCAGCGGATCTACGCCGCCAACCGGGCCGCCATCGGCGGAAATCCCGATCTGATCATGCCGGGCCTGCGCCTGAGCCTCTGACCCGGCCCCGCGCCGACGGCCCCGCCGGGTGAGAACCGCCGGGCGGGGCCGCCCGCCGTCGTGCGGGAAGGGCGGAGCGCGGCCGCGTTCCCCGGGCCCTTTTCCGTCCCCGCGCGCCGACCGCGCCCGGGGACGGTCAGGACGACCCGCGGGCCTGGTGCTTCTTCGGCTCGGGCTGCGGGATCTCGGCCGCGTACTCCGGGTGGTGCAGGTCGAACGCCGGGGACTCCGAGCGGATCCGGGGCAGCGCGGTGAAGTTGTGCCGGGGCGGCGGGCAGGAGGTCGCCCACTCCAGGGAGCGGCCGAAGCCCCAGGGGTCGTCGACCTCGACCTTCCGGCCGTACTTGGCGGTCTTCCAGACGTTGTAGAGGAACGGCAGCGTCGACAGGCCGAGCAGGAACGCGCCGATCGTGGAGACGGTGTTCAGGGCGGTGAAGCCGTCCGCGGCCAGGTAGTCCGCGTACCGGCGGGGCATGCCCTCCGCACCCAGCCAGTGCTGCACCAGGAACGTGGTGTGGAAGCCGACGAACAGCGTCCAGAACTGGATCTTGCCGAGCCGCTCGTCGAGGAGCTTGCCGGTGAACTTCGGCCACCAGAAGAAGAACCCCGCGAAGATCGCGAAGACGACGGTGCCGAAGACGACGTAGTGGAAGTGCGCCACCACGAAGTACGAGTCGGTGACGTGGAAGTCCATCGGCGGCGACGCCAGGATCACCCCGGTCAGGCCGCCGAAGAGGAACGTCACCAGGAAGCCCGTCGCCCACAGCATCGGCGTCTCGAAGGACACCGACCCCTTCAGCATGGTGCCGGTCCAGTTGAAGAACTTCACCCCCGTCGGCACCGCGATCAGGAACGACATGAAGGAGAAGAACGGCAGCAGCACGGCGCCGGTCGCGAACATGTGGTGGGCCCACACCACCACCGAGAGGCCGGTGATCGCCATCGTCGCCCCGACCAGCGTGAGGTAGCCGAAGATCGGCTTGCGGCTGAAGACCGGGATGATCTCCGTGATGATCCCGAAGAACGGCAGCGCGATGATGTACACCTCGGGATGCCCGAAGAACCAGAACAGGTGCTGCCACAGCAGGGCGCCGCCGTTGGCCGCCTGGAACACCTGAGAGCCGAACCGCCGGTCCGACTCCAGCACCAGCAGCGCCGCCGCGAGCACCGGGAACGCCATCAGGATCAGGATCGACGTGAACAGCGTGTTCCAGGTGAAGATCGGCATCCGGAACATCGTCATGCCGGGCGCGCGCATCCCGATGATGGTGGCGATGAAGTTGACCGCGCCGAGGATCGTGCCGAACCCGGCCAGCGCCAGGCCCATGATCCACAGGTCCGGCCCGAGGCCGGGGGAGTGGGCGGCGTCGTTGAGCGGCGCGTAGGCGAACCAGCCGAAGGCGGCCGGTCCGTCCGGGAGCAGCAGCGAGCCCAGCACGATCAGGCCGCCGAACAGGAACAGCCAGTACGAGAGCATGTTCAGCCGGGGGAAGGCCACGTCCGGGGCGCCGATCTGCAACGGCATCAGCTCGTTGGCGAAGCCCGCGAAGCTCGGCGTCGCGAAGAGCAGCAGCATGATCGTGCCGTGCAGGGTGAAGAGCTGGTTGAACTGGTTGTTGTCGACGATCTGGAGTCCGGGCCGGGCCAGCTCGGCCCGCATGATCAACGCCATCACACCGCCGACCAGGAAGAACGCGAACGACGTGATCAGGTAGAGGTGCCCGATCTTCTTGTGGTCGGTGGTGGTCAGCCAGTCGACGACCACCCGGCCGCCCCGTCTGGCCCGGACGGCTCGTGCCGCCGCCGGTACGGTCTGCGTCCCCATCGCTCGCCCTTCCCTCGTCGCCCCGGGCCCGCCGCCGCCCGTGCCGCAGGGGTGCCCGCGGCGCACGGGTGCCCGCGCCGCACGGGTGCCCACCGGTCGCCGCCATGATGCTCGCGCCGCCGCCGCACCGACAGGGGGCGTGCGGAGGCCGTGTGGGCGAGCAGTGCATTTCCTATGGAATGCGAGGTCTCGAGGTGCGGTGCGGGAGGGGAAAGGAACGGGTTCCGGGGACGGTTCTCCGGGAACTTTCCGATGGGTTATTCGAGGGGCCCGGACGACACGCGGAAATTACGTTCGAATGCGCGCGGAAGGCGTAGTGAACCGCTCGTACGTGTGACGGACATACACCGAAACGCCTGTCGTGGTCCTGTGACAGAAGTGTGACCGGAGTGATCCACATCTCGGTTCCGGGGTTCCGGGGACGGCCTCCTCGGCCTAGCGTGGCGGTATGGCACCGATTCCCGCTCCGCAGGCGGAGCCCCAGGACGATCCGGACGGATATGTCGGCCTCGAGGCCGCGCGCGCCGAGCGGCTCGCCCGGGAACGGGGGTGGTCGACCGTGCGCTCGCTGGCGCCCGGGACGGTCATCACCATGGAGTACCGGGTGGGCCGGCTGAACTTCGAGGTGCGGGGCGGGCGCGTCAGCCGGGCCTGGAAGGGCTGAGCGGCCCGGCGGGGTTTCCGCCGCGCCCCCGCCGCGCCCCCGCCGCGCCCCCCCGCTCCGCCCCCGCCCCCACCGCGTCCCCCGGCACTCCTGCCGCCCCCGCCGCGCCGCGACGCCGAGGGCCCCGGCTCCTGGGGACAGGAACCGGGGCCCTCGGGGTGCGGGGCGGGTCTGTGCGTACCGCGAAGCCCCGCGGTCGGTCAGCCGCCCGTCAGCGGGCGGGCCGTGGTGGACGTGGTCGTACCGCGCGGCAGCCGGTCGGAGTGCGGTGGGCGGCGGCTGCCGACGGGAGTGACCGGGGTGCGCTCCGAGCGGACGGTGTGCGGGCCGGGGGCGAGGTAGACCGGCGTCCGGGGGGAGCGGGCGGCGGTGGTCTCGTCCTGGGACGCGGCGCGCGGCTTGAGCGGCACGGGCACCGGGACCGGGGCGGGCACGGGCACCGTGCCGGTGCGGCGGTCGCGCCAGTGGTCGCGCAGGGCGAGGATCCCCACCTCGGCGCGGGCGATCAGCGGCTCGAACCAGGGCAGTGCCAGCAGGATCAGCAGACCGGCGGCCCAGCCGAGGACCACGTCGCTCAGCCAGTGCGTACCGAGGTAGACCGTGGCCAGCCCGACGCCGAGGGAGGTGACCGCGGAGAGGGCGGACAGCCAGCGGCGGGCTCTCGGCGTGGAGGCCAGATAGGCCAGGATTCCCCAGGTCACGACCGCGTTGGCGGTGTGGCCGCTGGGGAATATATCGCCGCCCAGACCCATCTCGTTCGAGCCGATGGTGGTGGCGTAGTGCGGTCCGAGGCGGCCCATGCCGATCTTCGCGGCGCCGACGGTGACGTTCAGCAGCAGCAGTGAGGTGCCGAGGGTGAGGAGCGGGCGCAGGGTGTGCTGGCGCCAGGATCTCCAGCCGAGCCAGGCGGCCACCATCACGGCGGTCGGGCCGCGCTGGCCGAGGACCACGTAGTAGTCGACGAACCAGTGGATTTCCGACCACTGCTGGTACGGCCGGAAGAACATGACCTGCCAGTCGAGGCGGACCAGCCACGAGGTGATCACCACGAGCCACACGATCGCCAGGTAGAAGGCGAAGGTCGCGGCGAACAGCGCGACCCGGTGCCTGCTCATCCTCGGCACGTCGATGTGGGTCGGCCGTTCCGGCTCGCGGTCCAGCCTGGCGAACACCCGGTCCAGACGGGTGAGGTTTTGTTCGGTACGCACCCAATCGACGTTACAGCGAGTGAGCTCAGTTCTCGGCCGAATCCACGGGTTTGTGATGACGATGTGATGTGGGATTGCTCTCAGGACGGCTCTTATTCCTCCGGATTCCGCAATCCGTCCGTGCCGTTCCCTTCAATTCCTTTGATCATTCTGGGGGGTAGTTTTAGGGAACTTATGAATGGGTTCACCGAATGGCGGACCGTCCATTCACTGCGCGCTCACCGACGGTACGGAGTCGATCATGGAGGACCGGAGCCGTTCAGCCACCACGCCCCGTAGAGTGCGGATGCCACCGCGGCACCCGTCACCACCAGCGCGGACCGTGCCGTCCGCAACCGGGCGAGGGCCGGGGCGAGGGGGAACAGCAGGGGGAACGCGGGCAGCAGCAGACGGGGTTTCGAGCCGAAGTAACTCGACGCGCACAGCGCGAGCGCCAGGACCGCACCCGTGTACACCAGCAGCGGAAGCGGCTGGCGCTGCCGTACGCAGACGGCGTACAGCAGGAGGAGCAGGGCCACGCCGGCGATCAGTGCCACACCGGCGACGGCCGACGGAATGGACGTGAACTTGTCCATGATGAAGCGGGCGAAGGCGTATCCGCCGTCGAAGCCGTTGCGCCAGCCCGCCTGGACGTCGAGATAGCCGAGGGGGCCGCGGCCGGTGCGATGGCCCACCCAGAGGACGTAGCCGGCCGTCCCGAGGGGGGCGAGGAGAAGACCGAGGGCGCGTCTCGTCCTGTGCGCGCCCCTGATGGTGTGTTCACGCCGGGTTAAGGGGTGGGGGGAAGGCCTAGGGGCGCGCACCTCCACACGCGCGCTCTCCCCGGGCTCCGCGCCCCGGTGTCCCCCGAACGAGAACGCACCGGCCGTCCACACCGCCGCGACCACGGCGAGTCCCACCGGCCGGGTCAGACCCGCCAGCGCCGCCAGTACGCCCGCGCTCACCCAGCGGCCGGTGAGCACCGCGTACAGCGACCAGGCGGCGAGCGCGGTGAACAGCGACTCGCTGTACGCCATCGACTGCACCACCCCGACCGGCAGCACCGCCCAGAGCAGCACCGCGCAGACGCCGGCCCGGCGCCCGTACCGCAGGTCGGCGACCGCGAAGATCCCCCAGGCCGCGGCGAGCGAGGCGACCAGGGAGACGGCGAGACCGGCCCCGGCGTACGACAGCGGCGTCACCGCGTGCAGCAGGCGCTCCAGCCACGGCAGCAGCGGGAAGAAGGCCAGGTTGGAATGCACGTCACCGTTGGGCAGACGCACCTCGTAGCCGTACCCCAGCTCGGCGACCCGCGTGTACCACAGCGCGTCCCAGCGCGCCGTCAACAACGTGTACGCACTCTTGTCCCGTGCGGCGCTCCACACGGTGAGGGCGAGCAGACCCACGGCGCGGGCGGCCGCGTACCCCGCCAGCGCCGGGGCCGCCCGGCGCAGGGCCGCGGAGCCGGGGAGCGCCCCGCGCGTTCCAAGATCGGTCACGGGCCCGATTATCGGCCGGGCGCGCCGGGGCGGGGCGCGCCGGGGCGCCCGGGACGGTGGAAAGAGTGGTGTACGCCACACGGGTTCCCCGGAGGTCTGAGAGGTCCGCCACGTGGACGAGCCACGAACTCGCGTACGCTGCGTGTCTCTCGCCGTTCGTCCGCGCGCGGGCCGGGGGACACCGCTTCCCTCCGCCCGAGTCGCGGGGAGTCCCCGCCCCGCGAGCCCGCCGAACCCGAGGAACACCTGGGAGGTACGTACATGTCCGGGACGACCACGGCCGCCGTCGGGCTGCGCCGTCGGGCGGCCGGGGCCGGTGCCAACCGCTGGATCGTGCTCGTGGTCCTGTGCGTCAGCCTGCTCCTGGTCGCCGTCGACGCGACCGTGCTGCACGTCGCGGTGCCCGCCGTCACCGAGGACCTCCGGCCCGGGGCCATCGAACTGCTCTGGATCGTCGACACCTATCCGCTCGTGTGCGCCTCGCTGCTGATCCTCTTCGGCACGCTCGGTGACAAGGTGGGCCGCAGACGCGTGCTGCTGCTCGGATACGGCCTGTTCGGCGTCGCCTCCGCGCTGGCCGCGCTCGCGGGGAGCGCCGAGGTGCTCATCGTGGCGCGGGCGCTCCTCGGGGTCGGCGG
Organism: Streptomyces sp. NPDC088812; assembly: GCF_044750285.1. Classification (NCBI taxonomy): domain Bacteria; kingdom Bacillati; phylum Actinomycetota; class Actinomycetes; order Kitasatosporales; family Streptomycetaceae; genus Streptomyces; species Streptomyces sp. NPDC088812. The sequence goes on from NZ_JBIVJP010000005.1 coordinate 46,950, forward strand.
CGCGATGATCATGCCGGCGACACTGTCGATCCTGCGGCAGGTCTTCCCCGACCGGCGGGAGCGGGCGGTCGCGATCGGCGTCTGGAGCGCGGTGGCCGCGGTCGGCGCGGCGGTGGGGCCGCTGCTCGGGGGCTTCCTGCTGGAGCACTTCTGGTGGGGTTCGGTCTTCCTGGTCAACATTCCGCTGATGCTGGTCAGCCTCCCGGTGGGGCGCCTGCTGCTGCCGGAGTCGCGCGGCGCGGGGGACGGGCCGTGGGACGTGGTCGGCGCGCTGATGGCCGCCGTCGGCCTGTTCTGCGTCGTGCTGGGCGTGAAGCGGCTGGGCGGCGGGGAGACCGACGCGCTCACCGCGCTGCCGCTGCTCGCGGGCGCCGCGCTGATGACGCTGTTCGTACGGCGGCAGCGGCGGCGCGCGCATCCCCTGGTGGACCTGCGGATGTTCGCCCGGCCGGCGTTCAGCACGTCGGTGGGGTGCATCGTGCTGGCGATGCTGGCGCTGGTGGGTCTGGAGCTGATCGCGGCGCAGTACCTGCAACTGGTGCTGGAGCTGTCCCCGCTCCAGACGGGGCTGCGGCTGCTGCCGCTGACGGTCGCGGCGATGGCTGCGGGGCTGGCCGGGGCGCGGCTGCTGCGGCGGTTCGGGCCACGGCGGATGGTGTGCGGCGGGTTCTGCCTCACGGCGGCCGCGGTGGTGACGCTGACCGCGCTGGGCGGCACGGACGACGCGGGGCTGCTGCTGTGCGGGTTCGTGCTGCTCGGCCTCGGGCTGGAGACGACGCTGTTCGGGGCGTACGAGTCGATGCTGAGCGAGGCCCCGCCGGAGCGGGCCGGCGGGGCGGCCGCGATCGGGGAGACCTCGTACCAGCTGGGGGCCGGGATCGGGATCGCCCTCCTGGGCAGTGTCATGAACGCGGCGTACGCGCCCGGACTGTCCTCGGTGCCGGGGGTGCCGGCCGCGGACTCCGCCGCGGCGGGGCATTCGCTCGGCGAGGCGTACGAGGTGGCCGGTCGGCTCGGGGGAGCGGCGGGCGACGCCCTGCGGCGCACGGCCCGGGACTGCTTCGTGCACGGGCTGCACGTCACGCTGCTGGTGAGCGCGGGGCTGCTGTCGCTGGGGGCGGTGATGGCGCTGCGGTTGCCGCGGGCCATGCAGTACGAGACCCCGCCGGTGGAGCTGCCCGGTCCCCGGGAGGCCACGGAGGCCCGCGTCACCGCGTGACGCCCGGGGGAGAACGCCGTAACGTGGGGCGCCGGAGTCCGTGACTAGCGGTGCTAGTTTTCCTGTTCCGGAGGGTTCGATGTCCGTTTCCGCCCTGCCCCCGTTCGACCCCGCCGACCCGCTCGGCCTCGACGACCTGCTGACGGACGAGGACCGCGCCGTCCGGGACACCGTGCGGGCGTGGGCCGCGGACCGGGTGGTGCCGCACGTGGCCGGGTGGTACGAGACGGGGGAGCTGCCCGTGATCCGGGAGCTGGCCCGCGAACTCGGCGCGCTGGGCGCCCTCGGGATGTCGCTCGAGGGGTACGGGTGCGCCGGGGCGAGCGCCGTGCAGTACGGGCTGGCGTGTCTGGAGCTGGAGGCCGCCGACTCCGGCATCCGGTCCCTGGTCTCGGTGCAGGGGTCCCTCGCCATGTACGCCCTGCACCGCTTCGGCAGCGAGGAGCAGAAGCGGACGTGGCTGCCGCGGATGGCCTCCGGCGAGGTCATCGGGTGCTTCGGGCTGACCGAGCCCGATCACGGGTCCGACCCCGGCTCGATGCGGACGTACGCCAAGCGGGACGGCTCCGACTGGATCCTCACCGGGCGGAAGATGTGGATCACCAACGGGTCCGTCGCCGGCGTCGCCGTGGTGTGGGCCCGGACCGAGGAGGGGGTCCGGGGCTTCGTCGTGCCCGCCGGCGTCCCGGGTTTCTCCGCGCCCGAGATCAAGCACAAGTGGTCCCTGCGGGCCAGTGTCACCAGCGAGCTCGTCCTCGACGACGTGCGGCTGCCCGCCGACGCGGTCCTGCCCGGGGTCGTCGGGCTGAAGGGCCCGCTCAGCTGTCTGTCGCACGCCCGCTACGGGATCGTATGGGGGGCGATGGGCGCGGCGCGCGCCTGCTTCGAGGCCGCCGTCGCGTACGCGCGGACGCGGGAGCAGTTCGGGCGGCCGATCGGGGGGTTCCAGCTCACCCAGGCCAAGCTCGCCGACATGGCGGTCGAACTGCACAAGGGGATCCTGCTCGCCCATCACCTGGGGCGGCGGATGGACGCCGGCCGCCTGCGTCCCGAGCAGGTCAGCTTCGGCAAGCTCAACAACGTGCGGGAGGCGATCGAGATCTGCCGGACGGCGCGGACGATCCTGGGCGCCAACGGGATCTCCCTGGAGTACCCCGTCATGCGGCACGCGACCAACCTGGAGTCGGTCCTCACCTACGAGGGCACCGTCGAGATGCACCAGCTCGTGCTGGGCAAGGCGCTCACCGGACTCGACGCCTTCCGCTGACCCCGGGGGGCAGGGCCGGTGAACGGCCCTGCCTCAGCTCTGGTTGAAGAAGCCGTCCGTGCGGCGCGCGGCCGGATCGCCGTTGACGATCTCCGTGTCGGCCGGGGTGAGAAGGAATACGCGGGTCGACACCCGCTCGATCGAACCGCGCAGACCGAAGATCAGCCCGGCCGCGAAGTCGACGACGCGCTTGGCGTCGCCGGCCTCCATGGCCGTCAGGTTCATGATGACCGGAACCCCCTCGCGGAACAGCTCGCCGATCACCCGCGCGTCCCGGAAGCCGTCCGGGGTCACCGTGCCGATCCGCCGGCCCTTCTCCTCGGCCGTGTCGGCGGCGACCCTCACCCGCGGGTCGGTGACCCAGGCGTCCCCGGAGTCGGTCCCCTCGGAATAGTCGTCGTCGTAGTAACGCTCGTCATCGTTGTCGTCGACGAGGCCAAGCCAGGCACTCGCCTTGCGTACCGATCCCATGGACGCCTCCTCTCACAGCGGTCTTTCTTCCGTTCCGCTTCCCCATGGTCGTCCATGATGCGGATGTCGCGCCAAGTGGATAGACGCCGCGCGGGGGGTTTGTGACGGTACTGGTGCACAGTCGATCCGTCGAGAGTCCGTGTGCCCCAAGGGTCCCGCCCCACACGGCTGCTGACTGAGAGTGAAATATGATTCTTCATGGCGTACGAGTGAGGGGCGGGCCGTGCGAGTGAATCAGGCGGGCCGCTCCAGTGTGATGATCCGTCGATACGATGCGGCGGCGTGCTGCGGTTCACGGTGGTTCTCCGCAGGTCGTCGCAGCTCAACGTCGTACGGACCACGGGGGGATCGTCGTGTTCGGAATCGTCAGGCCGTGCCGTCACCGGCTCGGTGAGGGACTCAGGACCCAGTGGATGGCACACCTGTGCGGGCTGTGCCTCGCGCTGCGCCGGGACCACGGACAGTTCGCGCGGGTCGTCACCAACTACGACGGACTGCTGATATCCGTCCTGACGGAGGCTCAGGCCGTCGGCGGGGACGGCGGAGGGCGGCGCACGGCCGGGCCGTGCCCGCTGCGCGGGATGCGGAGCGCGTCCGTCGCGCAGGGCGAGGGCTCGCGGCTCGCGGCCGCCGTCTCGCTGGTGCTGGCCTCCGCCAAGGTGCGCGACCACGTCGCCGACGGCGACGGCTGGCTGGCCCGGCGGCCGGTGGCGCTCGCCGCGCGCCGGGTCGCCACGAGCTGGGGCGCGGCGGGCGCCCGCAGCGGGGCCGCGGTCGGGTTCGACACCGCCGTCCTCGTCGACGCCGTCGACCGGCAGGTCGGCCTCGAGGCGCTCGCCGGGCCCGGCACGCCGATCCTGACGGTCACCGAACCGACCGAGACCGCGACGGCCGCGGCCTTCGCGCACACCGCGGTCCTGGCCGGACGGCCGGGCAACGCCGAACCCCTCGCCGAGGCCGGGCGCCTCTTCGGGCGGCTCGCGCACCTCCTGGACGCCGTCGAGGACAGGGCGGCCGACGCCGCGTCGGGGGCGTGGAACCCGCTCACCGCGACCGGGACGCCGCTCGAGGAGGCCCGGCGGCTCGCCGACGACGCCGTGCACGGCATCCGGCTCGCCCTGCGCGAGGCCGAGTTCGGCGACACGAAGCTGGCCCATGTGCTGCTCGTGCACGAGCTGCGCGCCTCCGTCGACCGCGCCTTCGGCACCACCTCGTGCGGGCACCCGGCGCAGCAGTACGGGCCCCCGCCGGGCAATCCGTACGCGCCCTCCGGCCCCGGAGGCCCGCCCGCGCCCCCGCAGCCGCCGCACCGCGACCGGCGCGGCCTCCTCGCCGGCTGCCTGGTCTGGGCGGGGCTCGCCTGCACGTGCCAGATGTGCTGCGGCGAGTACGACGACCCGTGGACGCGGGAGCGTAAAGAGGGGTACTGCTCGCGCTGCGACGACTGCTCCGACTGCTGCGAGTGCTGTGACTGCTGCGGGAACTGCGGTGACGGCTGCTGCGGTGACGGCTGTTGCTGCGACGGCTGCGGGTGTGACTGTTAGGCGGCTGCGGCTGCGGCTGCGGCTGCGGCTGCGGGGGCGGGTGCGGGGGCGGGTGCGGGTGCGGGGGCGGGTGTGACCGCCAAGGCCCAGGACAACGGGAAGAGGGGACGGCGATCGCCGGGTCCCGGGTGTCCGGCCGACTTCCGGGCCGCCCGGCCGCGTCCTCGCCGGGGCCGCAGGGGTTCGGCGCGTACGCTCATGAGGCCCAAGTCGCACAGTCCGTTCCAAGATTGACGGCCGAAAGGTGCCCTTGCGCCGACCGTCCGTTCGGCCGAATACTCCCCCTCAGCGCTTGTCAGGGGCACGGCGTGTCCGGAATCCGGACGCCCGGGCCGCCCTTTGACTGCGCCTCACGGGCCCCGACCCCACGCGGGCCCCCGACTTCCCCCGGGAGGGAACGAAACGTGAGGATCAAGCGCACCACCCCCACCAGCGGCATCACGAGACGGACCCGGCTGACCGCCGTGGCCACCGGACTCGTGGCCGCGGCGGCCGTCGCCATGCCCCACGCGAGTGCGGCCGACGCCACCCCGTTCAGCGCCGCCGAACTCAAGAGTGCCGGAGCCTCGGTGCTCGAGGCCGACGTCCCGGGCACCGCCTGGGCGGTCGACAGCAAGACCAACCGCGTCGTCGTCACCGTCGACAGCACGGTGTCCCAGGCCGAGATCGCGAAGATCAAGGAGCAGGCCGGCGCCAACGCCGACGCTCTGACGATCAAGCGCACCGAGGGCACGTTCCGGAAGTACATCGCGGGCGGCGACGCCATCTATGCGAGCAGCTGGCGCTGTTCCCTCGGCTTCAACGTCGTCGACGGCTCGGGCAACTACTACTTCCTGACGGCCGGTCACTGCACCGACGGCGCGGGCACGTGGTGGTCCAACTCCTCCCACACCACCACGCTCGGCACCACGGCGGGCTCCAGTTTCCCGACGAACGACTACGGCATCGTCCGGTACACCAACACGTCGGTCACCAAGTCGGGCACCGCCGGCAACACGGACATCACCAGCGCGGGCACCCCGAGCGTGGGCACCACGGTCTACCGCGACGGCTCGACCACCGGCATCCACAGCGGCCGCGTCACCGCCCTGAACGCCACCGTGAACTACGGCAGCGGCGACATCGTCTACGGCATGATCCAGACCACGGTCTGCGCCGAGGCCGGTGACTCCGGGGGCTCGCTGTACGGCACCAACGGCGTGGCCTACGGTCTGACCTCCGGCGGCAGCGGAGACTGCACCTCCGGTGGCACGACCTTCTTCCAGCCCGTGGTGGAGGCCCTGAACGCCTACGGGGTCAGCGTCTTCTGATCCCGTGGCCGCCCAGGTGTGCGCCCCGGGCCGCCACCGGTCGGCGGGTGAGCCCCCGCGCGCGACGGCGTGCGGGGGCTCACCCCTGCCGGGTCGGTCCGCCGCAGCGCACGACGGCGCCCTCGGTGATGCCGCGAGCACCGGCGACATCGCGTCAGGTCCGGACCTCGCCGCCCGGTGTCCGGTGCGTCACGCGTGGCGTTTGCAGTGCGAACCGTGCGGCGTGAGGGGGGTGGTGAAGGCGCGTGGGGCGCGTTGCGGTCACCGTGTGCGCGTCGGCAAGGCGACCTTGTGTGCTCCCTGGGGGGTTCGGGAGAGTGGGCGCCCGTCGCCCGGGTCCTTCCGGCTCGCGGCGGTCTCCACGACCATCCCGGCCCCCCCACAGGAGGACGCGAGTTGAAGTACCGACGCATGTCCGGACGGCGGGCCGTCCTCACGGGAGCGGGTGTCGTCGCCTTCGTCGTCGCGGGAGTCACCTTCCGGACTGCGAACGCGAGTGAGGCCGCGGGCCCTCCCGAGCCCCGGCCGCTCTCCGTCCCGGCGGCCGGAAAGCTCGCCTCGGCCCTCGGTGCGGACCTCGGCGCCGACGCGGCCGGCAGCTACTACGACGCCGAGAGCGGGAGCCTCGTGGTGAACGTGCTCGACGAGGCCGCGGCCAGGACCGTCGAGGCGGCCGGCGCCAGGGCCAGACTCGTCGAGAACTCCCTCGCCGAGCTGCGCGGCGCCCGTACGGCGCTCCGGAAGCACGCGGCCGTCCCCGGCACCTCCTGGGTGACCGACCCGACCGCCAACGAGGTCGTCGTCACCGCCGACCGCACGGTCTCCGACGCCGAGTGGGCCCGGCTCGCCGAGGTCGTCGAGGGCCTCGGCCCCACGGCACGGCTCCGGCGCACCCGGGGGGAGTTCACGCCCTTCGTCGCCGGCGGCGACGCCATCACGGGCGGCGGCGGTCGCTGCTCGCTCGGCTTCAACGTGGTCAAGGGCGGCGAGCCGTACTTCCTGACCGCCGGGCACTGCACCGAGTCCGCCTCGACCTGGTCGGACTCCTCCGGCACCGTCATCGGCACGACCGAGGCCTCCAGCTTCCCCGGCGACGACTACGGCCTCGTCAAGTACACCGCCGGCGTCCCCCACCCCGGCGAGGTGAACCTCTACGACGGCTCGGCGCAGGCGATCACGGGTGCCGCCGAGGCCACCGTCGGCATGGGCGTCACCCGCAGCGGCTCGACGACCGGGGTGCGCTCCGGCACGGTCACCGGCCTGGACGCCACCGTGAACTACGGCAACGGCGAGATCGTCGACGGCCTCATCCAGACCGACGTCTGCGCCGAGCCCGGCGACAGCGGCGGCTCCCTCTTCTCCGGCGGCAGCGCGATCGGCCTCACCTCCGGCGGCAGCGGTGACTGCGCCTCGGGCGGGGAGACGTTCTTCCAGCCGGTGACGGAGGCGCTGTCGGCGACGGGCACCCGCATCGGCTGACGGCGGCCTCACCCGGCCCGTGCCGCCGGTCCCGGTGGGGGGCGGCGGTGGCCTGTGTCATGTCCCCGTGGCCCGGGGGTGGCGGGCGTTTGCGCAGGTGGGCGGCGTCCGAACGGGTGTCGTACATGTGTTCGGGAATTGGTCTATGGTGGGGGTGAGGCAGTTTTGAACTGATGTTCGATAGCGGGAGGTGTGGATGCCGGACTTCACGCATCTGCACACCGTCTCCGGGTTCTCCCTGCGCCACGGCGCCTCGCACCCGGAGCGGCTGGCCGAGCGCGCCTGCGAACGCGGCATGGACGCCCTCGCCCTCACCGACCGCGACACCCTCGCCGGCACGGTCCGCTTCGCCAAGGCCTGCGCGAAGGCGGGCGTGCGGCCGTTGTTCGGGGTGGATCTGGCGGTGGCGCCCCCCGAGCCGGTCCGCGGGGACGGGGCCGTACGGCGGGAGAGGCGCCGCACCCCGGTGCGCGGAGGCGCCTTCGTCGACGAGTCGGCCCCCCGCGTCACCTTCCTCGCCCGGGACGGCGCCCGGGGCTGGGCCGGTCTGTGCCGGCTCGTCACCGCCGCCCACACCGCGGCGGACACACCCCTGCTGTCCTGGGCGGACCAGCACGGCGACGGCCTGACCGTCCTGCTCGGCCCCGACTCCGACGTGGGCCGGGCCCTCGCCGCCGGCCGCCCGGACCGCGCCGCGCGGCTCCTCGCCCCCTGGCGGGAGGTCCACGGCGACGCCCTGCGGCTGGAGGCCGTCTGGCACGGCCGCGCCGGCACCGGGCCCGGCTCCCTGCGCCTGGCCGCCCGTACCGTCGGCTTCGCCGCCGAACAGCGGATCCGCCCGGTGCTCAGCAACGCCGTCCGGTACGCCGACCCGGGCCAGGGCCCGGTCGCCGACGTCCTGGACGCCGCCCGCCGCCTGGTGCCGATCGACCCGGCAGGGGAACGGGACTCCGGCGAGGCCTGGCTGAAGGACCCGGACGCCATGCTGCGGGCGGCCGAGCGGATCGTGGAGGCCGCCGGCTTCCGGCGCGAGGCCGCCCACCGCCTGCTGGAGCAGACCCGGGCGACGGCCGCCGAGTGCCTGGTGGACCCCGAGGACGACCTGGGCATCGGCACCGTCCACTTCCCCGAGCCGCACCTCGTCGGCGCCGGACGCCGGACCGCCCAGCGGGCGCTGGCCTCGCGGGCGGCGGCGGGAATGGTGCTGCACGGCTACGCCGGGCGGCGTGCGTACTGGGAGCGGATGCACCGCGAGCTGGACATCATCGCCCACCACGGCTTCGCCTCCTACTTCCTGACGGTCGCCCAGGTCGTGGACGATGTCCGGGAGATGGGCATCCGGGTCGCCGCGCGCGGCTCCGGCGCCGGCTCTCTGGTCAACCACCTCCTCGGCATCGCGCACGCGGACCCGGTCGAGCACGGGCTGCTGATGGAGCGCTTCCTGTCCAAGGAGCGGGTGGTGCTGCCCGACATCGACATCGACGTGGAGTCCGCACGCCGGCTGGAGGTCTACCGGGCGATCATCGGCCGGTTCGGCGCCGAGCGGGTCGCGACGGTCGCGATGCCGGAGACGTACCGGGTCCGTCACGCGATCCGGGACGTCGGCGCGGCCCTGTCCATGGACCCCGCCGAGATCGACCGGCTCGCCAAGTCCTTCCCGCACATCCGGGCGCGCGACGCCCGCGCGGCGCTGGAGGAGTTGCCCGAACTCAGGGCGCTCGCCGAGCGGAAGGAGACGTACGGGCGGCTGTGGGAGCTGGTCGAGGCCCTCGACGCCCTGCCGCGCGGTGTCGCCATGCACCCCTGCGGGGTCCTGCTCTCCGACGCCTCCCTGCTCACCCGTACGCCGGTGGTGCCGACCAGCGGCGAGGGCCTGCCCATGTCCCAGTTCGACAAGGACGACGTGGAGGACCTCGGGCTGCTCAAGCTGGACGTGCTGGGCGTGCGGATGCAGTCGGCGATGGCGCACGCGGTCGCGGAGGTGCGGCGGGCGACGGGCGCCGAGGTCGACCTGGACGCCCTGCCGCCGGGCGACCCGGCGACGTACCGGCTCATCCGGTCCGCCGAGACGCTGGGCTGCTTCCAGATCGAGTCGCCGGGCCAGCGCGACCTGGTCGGGCGGCTCCAGCCGAGCACCTTCCACGACCTGGTCGTCGACATCTCGCTGTTCCGACCGGGGCCGGTCGCCGCCGACATGGTGCGGCCGTTCATCGCGGCGCGGCACGGGCGGGCACCGGTGCGGTACCCGCATCCGGACCTGGAGGGGCCGCTGAAGGAGACGTACGGGGTCGTCGTCTTCCACGAGCAGGTCATCGACATCGTCGCCGTCATGACGGGCTGCGGCCGGGGCGAGGCGGACCGGGTGCGGCGCGGGCTGTCCGACCCGGGGTCGCAGGGGCGGATCAAGGTCTGGTTCGCGCAGCGCGCGGCGGCGAACGGCTATGACGCGGAAACGATTCAGCGGACCTGGGGGATCGTCGAGGCCTTCGGTTCGTACGGCTTCTGCAAGGCGCACGCGGTGGCCTTCGCCGTCCCGACGTACCAGTCGGCGTGGCTGAAGGCGCACCACCCGGCCGCCTTCTACGCGGGGCTGCTCACGCACGACCCCGGGATGTACCCGAAGCGGCTGCTGCTGGCGGACGCGCGGCGGCGCGGGGTGCCGGTCCTGCCGTTGGACGTGAACCGGTCGGGAGCCGCCCACCGGATCGAACTGGTGTCTGAATCCAGGGAGTCCATGGGGATTCCGGGGAACCCCGGCCGGTGGGGTCTCCGGCTGGCCCTCTCCGACGTGCACGGCATCAGCGAGGCCGAGGCGCGGCGGATCGAGGACGGGCAGCCGTACGCCTCGCTGCTCGACTTCTGGGAACGGGCCCGGCCCAGCCGGCCGCTCGCGCAGCGCCTCGCGCAGGTGGGCGCGCTGGACGACTTCGGCGCCAACCGGCGCGACCTCCAACTGCACCTGACCGAGCTGCACCGCGGCTCCCGGGGCGCGGGCGGCGGCCAGCTCCCGCTGGCCGGCGGGCGCGGGACGGCCCCGGCGGGGCTGCCCGACCTCACCTCCGAGGAGCGGCTCAGCGCCGAGCTGGGCGTGCTGTCCATGGACGCCTCGCGCAATCTGATGGACGACCACCGGGAGTTCCTGCGCGAGCTGGGCGTGGTGTCGGCGCGTCGGCTGCGCGAGGCGCGGCACGGCGGGACGGTGCTGGTCGCGGGCGCCAAGGCGGCCACCCAGACCCCGCCGGTCCGCTCCGGCCGACGGGTCATCTTCACCACCCTGGACGACGGCACCGGCCTGGTCGACCTGGCCTTCTTCGACGACTCCCACGACGCCTGCGCCCACACCGTCTTCCACTCCTGGCTGCTGCTGGTGCGCGGGGTGGTGCAGCGGCGCGGCCCGCGCAGCCTCAGCGTGGTGGGAGCCGCCGCCTGGAACCTCGCCGAGCTGCTGGAGGTACGGCGGGAGGAGGGGCTGGAGGGCGTCGCGGCCCGGCTCGCCGAACCGGCCGGCTCCGCGCCCGTCGACGGCTCCGCGCCCGCCGACGGTTCCACGGCGGTCGGCGGCTCCACGCCCGCCGAGGGCTCCGCGCCCGCCGGCGCCGACGGCCCGGCACGCAGACGGCTCGCCGGCTCCGACGGGCTGCCCGCGCCGGCCGGGTCCGCGGCCCAGGACGCGATGGAGCGGCGGCACATCCGCATGCCCACGGGGTACCGGATGCACCCCTGGGCCGATCTGCGCCCCGCGGGCGAAGGGCCCGCGGTGGGAAGGAAGTTGTGGCACCAGAGTCCGGGGAGTGCGGGATGACCATCCTCTGCGTACGTTTCCAGCTGCCGTCGGCGCACGAGACCGCCCTGCCGGGGCTGCTCGGGCTCCTGGAGGACTTCACCCCGGTCGTCGAGGCGCTGCCGCCGGACGGGGCGCTGGCCGATCTGCGGGGCGCCGAACGCTACTTCGGGCGCGACGCCGTCGAACTGGCCTCGGTGATCCGCGTCCGCGCCCTCGCGCTGCACGGGGTCGACTGCGCGATCGGCGCCGGACCGGGCCCGATGCTGGCCCGCATGGCGATGCGGGAGGCCCGGCCCGGCGTGACGTGCGCCGTGCCCGAGGAGGCGGTGGGGGAGTTCCTCGCCGGGAGGCCCGTCGTCGCCCTGCCCGGCATCGGCACCGCGACCGCCCGCATCCTGTGCGAGTACGGCCTCGACACCCTCGGCCGGGTCGCCGCCGCGCCCCTGTCCACGCTCCAGCGGCTGGTCGGGGCGAGGACGGGCCGGGACCTGCACGAGCGGGCGAACGGCGTCGACCGGGGCCGGGTCGTCCCCAACGGCGTCTCGCTCCCCCACTCTCGGCTTCGCTCGAGCGGGGGGACCCCCATCCTGGCCACCGAACGCCCCTTCACCCGCGACGAGCTGAACCCCGACCGGCACCGCCGCGCCCTGCTCTCGGCCGCCGGGGAACTCGGCGCCCGGCTCCGCGCCCTGGACAAGGTCTGCCGCACCCTCACCCTCACCGTGCGCTACGCCGACCGTTCTTCCACCACCCGCACCCGCACCCTGCGGGAGCCGACCGCCCACTCGCCGGAGCTCACCCGGACCGCGTACGACCTCTACGAGGCGCTCGGCCTCCAGCGCGCCCGCGTCCGCGCGCTCGCCCTGCGCGCCGAGAGCCTCACCTCCGCCGAACAGGCCACCCACCAGCTCACTTTCGACCCGGTGGACGAGAAGGCCCGCCGCATCGAGGAGGTCGCCGACCGCGCACGGGCGAAGTTCGGCCCGAGGGCGGTGATGCTGGGGACGCTGGCGGCGTGAGCCCGTCGACGGAGAGGCCCGCCATGGGTGACGTGAGCGCGCCGCGGGGAGTTCGGCCCTGGTGACGCGATCCCGTCGACGGGGAGGCCGGCTCGGGGGGGGCGCGATCCCGTCCCGGCCCGGCGTACGCCACTCCCGGGTGCCGGCGGGCGGCCGGTCACCGGGGGCGTGCGCCGGGGCCTGACCGGCCTGAGCCGCCGTTCAGGCCCCGGGGTCCGTGCGCTCAGCGGCTGTGGCGGCCGCCGCTCACCGCGCGCCGGCGGACCGACGCGAAGAGCACGGCCGCGCCCAGCGCGAGGACGCCGGCGCCCCCGACCGCGATGTACGGCGTGCTGCCGTCGCCGCCGGTCTCGGCGAGGTTCGTGGTGCTGCCGGCGGCCTTCGGGCGGTTGGCGCCGCCGGCCGCGGCGGTCTGCGACGCCTCGCTCGCGGGCGTGGCGTCCGTCGTCGTGGTGGCGTCCTGGTCGCCGTGGCCGTGGTGCTCGACCGTCGACTTGTCGGCACCGGCCTCGATCTGCTCGTCGGAGGGAGCGGACGCCTCGGGCGCGGCACTGTCGTCCTGCTCGGCGGTGTCGCTGCCTCCGGTGGCGGTGTCGCTCTCTCCGGTGCCGGTGCCGGTGCCGGTGCCGGTGTCGCTCTCCCCCGTGGTGCCGGTGCTGCCGTCCCCGCCGAAGGCGACGTCCGAGCAGGAGTAGAACGCCTCGGGGCTGTCCGAGCGCTGCCACACCGCGTACAGCACGTGCCGGCCCGAGCGCTCGGGCAGGGCGCCGGAGAACGTGTAGAAGCCGTCCGCCGCGACCGGGTCGGTGACCGTCGCCACCGGGTGCTCCAGGTCCAGGTCGGACCAGGCCAGCGGCTGCGCCGGGTCGTAGCCGGCCTGGGTGAGGTACACCGTGAAGGTGCCCTTGTGCTGGGCGGTCACCCGGTACTTGAAGGTGTACGAGCCGGCGCTCACGCTCGTCGCCGGCCAGTCGGCGCGGGCCAGGTCGAGCCCCTTGAACTCGTCGTTGTTCGCGCTGCACAGCTTGCCGTCCGGGATCACCTCCTGGTGGCGGCCGCCGGCGTCGCCGACGCGGATGCCGTTCCAGTCGTACAGCGCCTGTGTCCCGCCGGCCGCGACAGCCGCCTTGCAGGCGTCCGACGTCGGGCTCTCGGGGCCTTCCGCGTAGCACTGGGAGACCCGGCTGACCGGGTCCCCCATCGAGCCGTGCGCGGCCGCGGGTGCGGCGGACAGCCCGGTCAGGGCCAGCGGGGTCAGGCCCAGGGCGGCGACGGCGGCGGCCTTGCGGCGTGCGGACATGGAGGTCTCCTAGGAACCGGTGCTGATGTGTGCCGGAACCAAGAAACCGTGAAAACGCCTGCTGAGGGCGGTCGCGGACGATCTTTAGGGTCGCCTTAAGGAAGCGCTCAGGCTGGGATCAGGAAGGAAGCGCTCAGGCCGGGATCGGACAGGGGCGGGCGGGCCGGCCCGAGGCGCGCTCCGGCCGGGCGGCCGGGCCGGTCCTACCCGTCCGGCCACCAGGTGCGGGCGATGTCCTTGCGTACCTCGGGGCGTCCGGAGGGGCGCGCGTCGGCCTCCTCGCGGATCCGGCGCGAGTCCGTCTTCTTCAGGGGCTTCTGCACGGTCGTGCGGCGCATGGCTGCCTCCTCGGGGTGCTACCGAGTTCCGTGGTTTCACGGAGATAGACCCGTTAGGGGAGAGTTCCTCATCGCCACCTGTTCTGTCAGTGGCGGCTGTCACGATTCGATTGTCAGTGGTGGGTGTCACCCTTGGGGCATGGCAAACCGGAGTGACGGGACGACTTCGCCGTGTGTCGACTGGGACGCGGCGGCCGCCGCCTTCGACCAGGAGCCCGACCACGGCCTGCGCGACCCCGATGTGCGCGCCGCCTGGGCGGGGCGGCTGCGCGGCTGGCTGCCGGGGACCCCGGGTGACCTGCTCGACCTCGGCTGCGGCACGGGCAGCCTGTCCCTCCTCGCCGTCGAGCAGGGACACCGCGTCACCGGGGTCGACCTCTCACCGGCCATGGTCGACCGGGCCCGGACCAAGCTCGCCGGACGCGCCGCGGTGGTCCTCCTCGGCGACGCTGCGGCACCCCCGGTCGGGGACCGGCGCTTCGACACCGTCCTCGTCCGGCACGTGCTGTGGGCCCTGCCCGACCCGGCCCGCGCCCTGCGCCACTGGTGCGGGCTGCTGCGGCCCGGAGGACGGCTGGTGCTGGTCGAGGGCGTGTGGGGCGCCGTCGCCCCCGTCGGCATACCCGCGGACCGTCTCACCGCCCTGCTGGCCCCGCTCACCGGGCACGCGCGCGTGGAGCGGCTCTCCGACGCCCCCGAGCTGTGGGGGAAGGACGTGCGGGACGAGCGGTACGCGGTGGTGGCGACGGTGTGACGCCTCCCGCCGGCCGGCGGGACGCCGTACGCCCGACGGTGTGACGACCTCACACCGGACGAGGTGACGACCTCACGCCAGCAGTGACTCGAGGCCGCCCTCCGCGCCGGCGGACACCTCCAGCTCGTCGAGGGCGGCGAGGGCGGCGGCCGCGGCCCCCGGATCCCGCTCGGCCAGCCCGCTCTCCGCGAACTCGTCCTCGTCCAGCCGCCGTACGTCGCTGCCGTCGGCGGAGCACCACAGGTCCAGGTCGAGGTCCTCGACGACCAGGTCGGTGCCGGTGAGCGTGGCGGGGCGGGTGACGTCGCAGTACCAGCCCTTCAGCGCCCCCGACGCGTCGCGGACCTCCTTCACCGCGTACCAGCGGTCGCGCCAGTAGTACTCCGTGAAGACGTCGCCCGGCTCGAACCGTACGAAGCCGAAGTCCCGTACGCCGTCGCCCGCCCAGGCGGCCCGGACGGCGATCCTGGTGCCGTCGTCGGACAGCAGCCCGGCGGGGTAGCGGATCTTCGTCCGGCCGCCCTTGACGAGGACCACGTCCACCCGGCCCGGGGAGCCGGCGGGGTCGGTCGAGTTCGCGGACATACCGCACCTCCGTTGCGCAGCTTCGGGGCGCAGGTCGCGCACGCTGACGGTCATGGGGCGCAGGCTAGGCGGGGAAGCCTTCGATGCGCCTCCCCTTTTCCGGCGGGTGCGGGACAATCGGGTCCGTGACCTTGAAGATCCACATCGCTGAGGGGGCCGCGCCGTACGAGCAGGTGCGGGCCCAGATCGCCGAGCAGGCCCGGTCCGGCGAGCTGCCCGTGGGCCACCGGCTGCCGACCGTCCGGGGCCTCGCCGAGTCGTTGGGGCTGGCGGCCAACACGGTGGCCAAGGCCTACCGGGCCCTGGAGGCGGACGGCGTGATCGAGACACGCGGCCGCCACGGCACGTACGTCGCCGCCGCGGGTTCGGCGGCGGCACGCGAGCTGGCTGCTGCCGCGCGGGCCTACGGGGAACGGGCGCGGCGGCTGGGGCTCACTCAGGACGAGGCCCTGGCCGCGGTCCGGGACGCTTTGCGGGCCGCCTACCAGGAGTGATGGGCGTTTGCGGCGAGATTGACACGTGTGCGGGGTCTGCCACGTGTGCGTGGCCTGCCGCGTGTGCGGGGGGCTGCCGGTCCGGCGGGCGGCTGCGGGGCCGTCGTGGCTGGTCGCGCAGTTCCCCGCGCCCCTGGGTGGGTGACCTGGGCCGGGGGCGGGGGTGCGGGGCCGGGTGGGTGACCTGGGCCGGGGCGGGTGTGGGGTGCGGGGGTCACCGATGGGCGAGGGATGGGCGGTCGGGGACGCGGGTCGGCCGCAGGCCCGCCCGCTCCGCCGTCCTGCCGAACATGACCGCGTTCCGCACGGCCGCGCCCCCGGGGTCGTTGTTGAAGTACGCGTACACCTCGGCGTCGCTCGGCCAGGTCGTCGCCACGCGGTCGAGCCAGGTCTCCAGGGCACGGCGGCCGTAGTGCGGGGAGGGGTGGGCGCGGCCCTGGTGGAAGCGGACGTAGCCCCAGCCGGCGGTCCGCCACAGCGGGGTGACCGGGCGGGAGAGGACATCGGCCCAGCACAGGGCCGCCCCCCGGGACTCCAGGACCTCGCGGACCGCCGGTGTCCACCAGGAGTCGTGGCGGGGTTCGACGGCGACCCGGGTCCCGGCCGGGAAGCACGCCAGGCAGGTGTCCAGCAGGCCCGGGTCGGCGCGCAGGGTCGGCGGCAGCTGGAGCAGCACCGGGCCGAGCCGGGAGCCGAGGCCGGCCGCGTGGCTCATCAGCCGGTGCACCGGCTCCTCAGGTTCCCGCAGCCGTCTGATGTGGGTCAGATAGCGGCTGGCCTTGACCGCGACGACGAAGTCCGGCGGCACGCGCTCGCCCCAGGACGCGAAGGTCTCCCGTGAGGGCAGCCGGTAGAAGGCGTTGTTGATCTCGACGGTGGCGAACCGTGCCGCGTACTCCTCCAGCCATCGCCGCACGGGGACGTCGGCCGGGTACAGGACGTCCTTCCAGTCCTTGTACTGCCACCCCGAGGTGCCGACGAACAGGGTCATGGCTCCATCAAAGCACTACAGGTACAGCCCCGCGTCCGCCCCGCCCCGCGGCTCCGGCAGTGAGGTCGGGGAGGTGCCCCGCCGCAGCGCGTACAGCTCCGCCAGGGTCGCGCCCTCCCGGCCGACCCCCTCGTCGGTGCCGAGCCAGTCCACCGCCTCCGGGCGGGTCAGCGGGCCGACCTCGATCCGGGCGAGGCAGCGGCCCGGGCGGACCACCGCCGGGTGCAGACGCTCCAGATCCTCGTTGGTGGTCACCCCCACCAGGACGTTGCGGCCCTGGCCCAGCAGACCGTCGGTCAGGTTCAGCAGCCGCGACAGCGCCTGGCCGGCGGTGTGCTTGGCCTCGCCGCGGATCAGCTCGTCGCAGTCCTCCAGGAGCAGCAGCCGCCACCGTCCCTTGCCGGTGCCGTCCTCCTCGCCGATCGCGATGTCCATCAGATAGCCGACGTCGGAGAACAGTCGCTCGGGGTCCAGGACGCAGTCCACCTGGCACCAGTCACGCCAGGAGCGGGCCAGGGTGCGCAGCGCCGAGGTCTTGCCGGTGCCGGGCGGGCCGTGCAGGAGCAGCAGCCGGCCGGCGATGTCGTCCGGGGTCGTCCCCATCAGATGGTCCATCGCCTCGGCGACCGGGGCCGTGTAGTTGGGGCGGATCTCGTCCCAGGTGCCCGCGGAGATCTGCCGGGTGGTGCGGTGCGGGCCGCGCCTCGGGGAGACGTACCAGAAGCCCATGGTCACGTTCTCCGGCTGGGGTTCGGGCTCGTCCGCCGCGCCGTCGGTGGCCGCGTTGAGCACCTTCGTGGCCAGTTCGGCGCTGGTCGCGGTGACCGTGACGTCGGCGCCGCGGTTCCAGCGGGAGACCAGCAGGGTCCAGCCGTCGCCCTCGGCGAGCGTCGCGCTGCGGTCGTCGTCCCGGGCGACGCGCAGCACGCGTGCGTCCGGCGGGATCAGGTTCGCGCCGGAGCGCACGCGGTCGATGTTCGCGGCGTGCGAGTACGGCTGCTCGCCCGTCGCGAACCGGCCGAGGAACAGCGCGTCGACGACATCGGACGGGGAGTCGGAGTCGTCGACGGTGAGCCGGATCGGCAGGGCGTCGTGTGGGTGCGCGGACATGCCGCCATGATCCGGCACACGGGGCCCGCGCGCACCGGGTTTCCGCACTGCGCGGCGGTGTGTCGGAGGTGGCTACAGCATTTCTGACTGTTTCAGGGCAATCGGGTGCATAAGATGCGTATCGCGTCGGCACCGCGGGCCCGGCCGGGGCGGTTCGACCGCCCCGGCCGTAGCCCGTCGGCTCAGACGAGCGCCCCGACGGCCCTGCGGTGGATCTGCCGGGTCCTGCGGACCACCGCGTACCCCCTGGTCAGGGCGCGGTCCCGGGCGAAGGCGCGGGTGACGGCCCGGCCGTCGAGGAGCCGTTCGAACTCCTCGGCGCCCGTGCCGCGCCGGACGGTCACCCGCCGCAGGGCGTACGGTCCCTGCGTGCGGCGGGCGAGGCGGTTGCCGACGGCGAGGGCCTGGGCGAACCCGTTCTCCCGCACCGCCGTGCGCACCCGCCGGCTGGAGTAGCCGTACGGGTAGGCGAAGGAGACGGGCAGGGCGCCCAGTTCGTCGGCGACGATGTCCCGGCAGCGGGTCAGCTCGGCGCGCAGCGTGCCGTCGTCGACCTGGTCGAGCTGCGGGTGGGTGTGGCTGTGGCCGCCGATCTCGACGCCCGCGTCCGCCAGTTCGCGTACCTGCGGCCAGTCCAGCATGGTGTCCAGGCCGCCGCCGGTGTCGTACGCGCCCCGGATCCAGCCGGTGGACACGAACAGCGTGGCCGGGAAGCCGTGCCGGGCCAGGGCGGGGAGGGCGTGGCGGTGCACGCCCTCGTAGCCGTCGTCGAAGGTGATCAGGACGGGCCGGTCGGGCAGGGGCCGTCCGGACCGCCAGCGGGCGGCCAGGCCGGCCGTGGTGAGGGGGGTGAGCCCCCGGTCCGCGATCAGCCCCATCTGCTCGGCGAACGCCTCCGGTGTGACCGACAGGGCGCGGGTGGCGCCGTTCGGCTCGGCGGCGACCGCGTGGTACATCAGGATCGGAACCCGAGCTTCCGTCATACGGCGCCCTCCGCCCGCGGCACGCCCCGCCCACCGCCGGCCTCACCCACGCCGCCCGCCCCGCCACTCCCGCGGCCCCCGGGACCACCGAACGGCACGACGACCCCGACGGTTTCGGCCGCCCCGGTACCCGCGGCGGCACCGGCCGCTGCGGTGTCGGCGACCGCCCCGGCCGTCCTGGCGTCCGCGACCGCATCGGTCGTTCCGGCGTCCGCGACCGTGCCGCCGGCCCTTGTGCTTCCGCGGTTTCCGCCGTCACGGAACGGCACGACGGCCCCGACGGTTTCGGCCGCCCCGGTACCCGTGGCGGCACCGGCCGCCCCGGTACCCGTGGCCGTGCAGGCGGCCCCGGTACCCACGGCGGCACCGGCCGCCCCGGTACCCGCGGCGGCACCGGCCGCCCCGGTACCCGTGGCCGTGCAGGCCGCCCCGGTACCCGTGGCCGTGCCGGCCGCCCCGCCGCTCCCGCGGCCGCCTCGGTCCCCCAGGTCGCCGGGATCGCCGGGATCGCCGGGATCGCCGGACGGTGCGGCGCTGTCGGCCGTTTCGGACGTCCCGGTGTCCCTGATCGCGCCCTCCGTTCCGGGCCGCCTCTCCGGAGGCGCGCCGCTCGTCCCGGGCCCAGCGATCCGGACCACCGCGAAGGTCGTGCCGTCGCGGCGGGCGCGGGCGGTGCCCACCAGGTAGCCGCCGACGGCGGTCAGGACGCCGGCGACGATCGCGCCGGCGCGGCGGGCGCCCCCGGCGCGGCCCAGGAGCCCGTCGCGCAGGCCCCGGACGACGCCGGCCGGCAGTACCCGGGTGGTGTACCGGCGTTCGGACTCCAGGCCCTTGCCGGCGCCGACGCTGCGGGCGACGAGCGCCTTGGACAGGCCCTCGGCGTAGGTGCGGGTGCGGAAGTAGGCGAAGTGCTCGCGGGTCTCGGGCACCTTGTGGTGGATCACCGCGCGGTCGTCGACCAGCAGGACCGCGTCGGGTCTCGCGCGGCTGAGCCGGATGCACAGCTCGGTCTCCTCGCCGCCCAGCGGCCGCTTGTCGCCGTCGCGGCCGATGCCGGTGGCGAAGCCGCCCGCGACGGCGAACGCCTCCCGCCGGAAGGAGGCGTTGCCGCCGAGGACGTTGCGCACCCGGACCAGGCCGGGCGGCAGGCCCAGGTAGGAGCAGCCCACCACCCAGTCGAACTCCTCGGGGAACCAGGCGGGTCGCCGGCCGGAGGACCAGGCCGGTACGGTCCGCCCGCCGACCGCCATGACCCGGGGGTCCGCGTAGGCGTCGGCGAAGCGGCGCAGCCAGTCCCGTTCGGCGACGGCGTCGTCGTCGAGGAAGGCGACGATCGCGCCGTGCGAGGCCGCGACGCCGGTGTTGCGGCCGGCCGACAGGCCGCGCGGGCCCGCGTTGGGCAGCACCCGTACGTCGGGCGCCTGCCGGTACTCCTCGGCCAGCCGGTCGAGGAGGACCGGGTTGTGGTCGACGACGAGCAGGGTCTCCAGGGCGGGCCGGGTCTGCGCCCGCACGGAGGCGACGGCCGCGAGGATGTCCTCCCAGCGGTTCTCGGTGTAGACGCAGACGACGACCGAGATGCCGGCGGAGCCGTCGCGCGCGGCCTGTCCGGCCGGTGTGCCGTTCATGCTGCCGTCGGCGCTGTCGGCAGTGCTGCTGTTCGTGGTGCCGTTCGAGCTCAAGACGCCTCTCCCCGGACCGTGTCGAGCATCGGCGACCGGTGTCCGCGGCGGCGCAGCGCCCGGCGGTTGGACCGTTCCGCGAGGATCACCCGCAGCACCCGCAGCCCGTCGCGGACGGCCCGCAGGTTGCTGACGCCGTGGATGCGCAGGTACTCGTGGCTGGGGATCTCCTGCACCCTCAGCCCGGCCTTGACGACCCGGATGTTCATCAGGGTCTCCACCTCGAAGCCGGTGCAGTCGAGTTCGATCTTGTCCAGGCAGTGCCGCCAGAAGGCGTTGTAGCCGTAGCACAGGTCGGTGTAGCGGGCGCCGAACTTGCGGTTGACGACGGCGCACAGGGCCCGGTTGCCCAGTCGGCGGACGAAGGTCATGTCGTCGGTGCCGCCGCCGTTGGCGAAGCGGGAGCCCTTGGCGAAGTCCGCGCCGGAGACGAGGGCGGAGACGTACGACACGATCTCGTTGCCGTCGGCCGAGCCGTCCGCGTCGACCATCACGATGATGTCGCCGGAGCACGCCTCGAAGCCGGTGATCAGGGCGTCGCCCTTGCCCCGGCCCTGCTGCCCGACGACCTTGACACCGGGCCACAGCTCACGCGCGACCTCGACGGTGCCGTCGGTGGAGTTGCCGTCGACCAGGACCACTTCGTGGATCCAGTCCGGCAGGGTCTTGAAGACGTACGGGAGGTTCTCGGCCTCGTTCATCGCGGGGATCACGACGCTCACCGGCGGTGTGATGGCCAGGTGAGAGGTGATGGGCCGGTACTTTCCGGCGGTGGACGGAGCCTGGAGATCCTGGCCCGATGTCGCCGGCTGCAGCACGGAACTCATGAGTCTGGTTCCCTCTCGTCCGGTGGGCCGCCCGCCCCTGGGCGGCCCGGATCTACGTCCGGTTCGAAAGGGGGGTTGTTTCCCACCCGCGGCCGCACGGCACGACGGAGGACCTCTCCGCGACACGTCCGGCACGGCATGGCGGAGGACTTCTCCGCGCACGCCGGGTGAGCTGGCAGAACTGGACGGCCCCGGAGAACGGCGGCCGACCGCGCGGCACGGCCCGGTCACACAATGCGCTGACCGAGCTCGGCACCCCCCTACCGCGCTCCCGCGCCGGACGCCGTCGAGGCGGTCCTTGAGCCCTCCCCTAGAGCCGCTTGCCGACGGTCCGATGCGGGTGAGATGTATGACGGTATTGACGATTGCACCCGTATGGCAAGACCTGGAAAGAGACCTCACCTTTTTGTTCGTTTGACCGTTACACAGCGGGTCGTCCGGTCGGCGGGACGACAAAGGTGGTCAGGGGCCTGACAGAAGTGTTCCCCGGAGGCGCGGGGCCTCCGGGGAACGGCTCCGGCTCATCACCGTCTCAAGGGACGTGAGCCGGGGGGAAGAGCAGGGGGAAGAGCAGGGTCAGGAGCAGGGGGAACGTCAGGGCACGATCTTCAGCAGCCGGTTCGGGGAACCGGTGCCGGCGCTGGTCACCACGCCGGTGGTCGCGCCGCTCGTCAGGGCCGAGGCGACCTGGGCCGGGGTGGCCGAGGTGTGGCTCGCCAGGTAGATCGCGGCCGCGCCCGCGACGTGCGGGGTCGCCATCGACGTACCGGAGATGGTGCTGGTGGCGGTGTCGCTGGTGTTCCAGCCGGCCGTGATGGAGGAGCCCGGGGCGAAGATGTCCAGGACCGAGCCGTAGTTGGAGTAGCTGGCCTTGGCGTCGGTGCTGGTGGTGGCGCCGACGGTGATCGCGGCGGCGACGCGGGCCGGGGAGTACGAGGAGGCGTTGGCGCTGCTGTTGCCGGCCGCGACCGCGTAGGTGACGCCGCTGGCTATGGAGTTGGCGACCGCGGTGTCCAGCGAGGTGGAGGCGGAGCCGCCGAGCGACAGGTTGGCGACCGAGGGGCCGGAGTGGTTGGCGGTCACCCAGTCGATGCCCGCGATGACGCCCGCCGTGGTGCCGGAGCCGCTGTTGTTCAGCACCCGGACCGCCACGATGTTCGCCTTCTTGGCCACGCCGTAGGTGGAGCCGGCGATGGTGGTGGCCACATGGGTGCCGTGGCCGTTGCCGTCGGAGGCGGTGGTGTCGCCGTCGACGGCGTCGTAGCCGTAGGAGGCGCGGCCGCTGATCTGGGAGTGCGTGATGCGGACGCCGGTGTCGATGACGTACGCGGTCACGCCGCCGCCGGCGGTGTCCGGGTAGGTGTAGGTGCCGGAGAGCGGGAGCGCGGCCTGGTCGATGCGGTCCAGGCCCCACGGGGCGCTCGACTGCGTGGTGTCGGCGAGCTGGACGGTCTGGTTCTGCTCGACGGCGGCGACCGACGGGTCGGCGGCGAGTCTGCGGGCCTCGGCGGCGGAGAGGGTGGCGGTGTAGCCGTTCAGCGCGGCGCCGAACGTCTTCTTCACCGTGCCGCCGTACTCCTTGACGAGGTCCTTGCCCGTGGCCGAGGACGCCTTGAAGCCCGCGTCCTTCTTCAAAGTGACGATGTAGCTGTCCTTGACGGCGGTGGGGGAGCCGGCCGCGAGGACCTTGCCCTCGGCCGGTGCGGCCTGGGCGGGGAGCGCGGTGAGCCCGCCGACGAGGGCGGCGGCCGCCACGGTGGCGGCGGCGGTGACGCGGAGCTTGGTGCTGCGAAGGTGTGCCATTACGAGGGAGTCCTCCTCTAGGCGGCGCGTGCCCGGATGGGGGCGCGCGTCTGTGGGGGCTGCGCGCGGAGTCGCGCGCACGGCGTCGAGCGTCGCGGCGTACCGCTCTCAGCTGTTGCAAAGCTTGGGTCATCTACAGGGGTAGAACAAGGGACTTGAAAGCCTGTCAACAAATTTGGCATGGCCACGTAACAAATCGGGCGTGATCAATCGCGACACGACACGAAAAGACTTGGCATGAACACTTCCTGTCAACACGCGTAGCTGCTACCACGGTTGTGGCAGAGATGCTGCTAAAGGGAGGTTCCATGAGACGTTCCCGAATTGCCGTAATCGTCAGTTCCCTCCTCCTGGCCGCCGGTGCCGCACTCACCGGCGCCACCTCGGCGCAGGGCGCCCAACTCGCCGCCACCGGCGGCTACGTGGCCCTCGGCGACTCCTACTCCTCCGGAGTCGGCGCCGGCAGCTACGACAGCTCCAGCGGCGACTGCAAGCGCAGCACCAAGTCCTTCCCCTACCTGTGGAACGCCGCCAACGCCCCGTCGTCGTTCGCGTTCACCGCCTGTTCGGGCGCCCGGACGGGTGACGTCCTCTCAGGTCAGCTCAGCCCGCTCAGCTCCGCCACCGGGCTGGTCTCCCTCACCGTCGGCGGCAACGACGCGGGCTTCGCCGACGTCATGACCACCTGCGTCACCAGCTCCGACAGCACGTGCGTGTCCCGCATCAACACGGCCCGGGCGTACGTCGACTCCACGCTCCCCGGCCAGCTCGACAGCGTCTACTCGGCGATCCGCTCCAAGGCGCCCAACGCCCGCGTCGTCGTCATCGGCTACCCCCGCTTCTACAAGCTGGGCACCACCTGTGTCGGCCTGTCCGAGACCAAGCGCTCCGCCATCAACGCCGCCTCCGACCAGCTGAACACCGCCATCGCCGCGCGGGCCGCGGCCCACGGCTTCGTCTTCGGTGACGTCCGCACGACCTTCTCCGGCCATGAGATCTGCTCCGGCAGCTCCTGGCTGCACAGCGTCAACTGGCTCGACATCGGCGAGTCCTACCACCCGACCGCGTCCGGTCAGTCGGGTGGCTACCTGCCCGTGCTCAACGGCGCGGCCTGAGCGGTCCCTCACGAGGGTGACGCGGAGGGGGAGGCCTCGCCCGACGGGGCCTCCGTCTCGCACGTCACCGAGAACGGCACCGAGTTCGACGTCGTCCGCAGCGGCGCGCGCACCTCGACCCCGATCGCGTTCCGGTACGTCCCGCTCTCCGCGTACGTCGTCACGGTCACCCGGTCCTGCCGCGTGGTGCCCCCGCCGGCCGGGAAGTCGAGCGTCCGCCAGCCCGAGTCGGTGAGTTCACCCTCCTCCGCCACCCAGCGGTAGGACACCTGCGCGGGCAGCCGGCCCACCGTGATGGTCGCCGTGAAGGCGGGCGCCCCCGCGTCCCCCGGCGGACAGGCACCGGAGTACTCCGTGTGCGTGCCCGTGACACCGACCGCGACGGACTGCGCCGGAGTCTCCCCGGCGGTCTGCCCGCTCCCGCCCTCGCTCCCGCTCCTGTCGGGACTCGGCGAGGACTCCGCCCCGCTTCCGCTCTCCGCCGGCGACGCGGGAGCTGACGCGGACGCACTCGCGCCCTGCGACCGGCCGGAGGAGGTGGCACCGGTGGCACCACCACCGCCGGTGCCGTCGCCCCCGTCGTCCCGGTCGAGCAGCGCGTACGTCAGCCCGGCGACCGCCAGCGCGAGCGCCACCACGCCCGCCACCAGGACGCCCGCGGCGCGCCGGTTGCCGTCCCGTTCGTCCCGGGCGGCAGGCGCGGGGCCCGTACCCGAAGGGGGCGCGGGGGGCTCCGGTCGCCGCGGCGGCAGCGGTTCCGTGTCCGCCGCCGACGGCAGGCCCGCCACCGTCGGCGCGTACGGCGTCCCCCGGACGGTGCCGGCGTACGGGGCGCCTCCCCCGGAGGGGGTACCCCCGGCCGCGACGAGCCTCAGGTCCCGCTCGGCGCGCTCCGCGGGCAGCCGTTCGGCCGGCTCCTTGCGCAGCAGCCCCTCGATCACCGCGGCGAGCGGCCCCGCCCGGCGCGGCGGCGGCAGTTCCTCGTCGACGACGGCGCGCAGCGTGCTCAGCGGGGTGTCCTGCCGGAAGGGGGAGGCGCCCTCGACCGCCGTGTACAGCAGCACGCCCAGCGACCACAGGTCCGACCCGGGCCCCGGCGTGCGCCCCAGCGCGCGCTCGGGGGCGAGGAATTCGGGGGAGCCGATGAGCTCGCCGGTCATGGTGAGCGCGGAAGTGCCCTCGACGGTCGCGATACCGAAGTCGGTGAGCACGACCCGGCCGTCGTTCGCCAGCAGCACGTTGGCCGGTTTCACGTCCCGGTGCAGCACGCCCGCCGCGTGCGCCGCCCGCAGCGCGGCCAGCACCTCGGCGCCGATGCGCGCGGCCCGCGCCGGCTCCAACGGGCCCTCGGCGTCCAGCAGGTCGGCGAGGGAGAGGCCCCGCACCAGCTCCATGACGACCCACGGCCGGCCGTCCTGCACGGCCACGTCGTACACCGTGACGACGTTGCGGTGCGCGATCCGGGCCGCGGACCGGGCCTCGCGCTCCAGCCGGGCGTACATCCGTTCCACGTCGGCGGCCGGCAGTCCGGTGGGGGCGCGCACCTCCTTGACGGCGACCTCGCGGTGCAGGACCTCGTCCCGGGCCCGCCACACCGTCCCCATGCCGCCCTCGCCGAGCGGCGACAGCAGCCGGTAGCGTCCCGCGATCAGACGTTCACTGCCCGGTCGTTCGGACACCGCGCCCCCTTCGCATCCGGGCGGACACCCCCACAAACGTAGCTCAGGCGACGAGGGATGCGGCCCCCTTGAGCACCAGTGCGGTCCCGAGGGCCACGACGACGAGCGCGGACCACAGCGGCACGTTCCGGCGGACCAGCGCCACGACCGGGTGCGCGGGCCGGCGCGCGCTCCGGTCCAGGAACCGGGCCGCGGCCGCCCCCAGCCTGACCACGGCGAATCCGGCGGCGGTGAGCGTCAGCGCGAGGCCCGCGCCGTACGCCACGACGAGCAGCAGCCCGAACCAGGCGTGCCCGAGCGCCGCCGCGCCGACGAGCACGACGACGGCGGAGGGGCTGGGGACGAGCCCCCCGGCGAAGCCGAGGAGGATCGTGCCGCGCAGGGTGGGGGCGGTGGAGTGGGTGTGGGTGGAGCCGCCGTGGGTGTGGGTGTGGGTGTGGGTGCGGCGGTGGTGGCCGTGATGGTCGTGGTTGTGGGGGTGGGGGTGGGGGTGGCCGTGATGGTGGTGGTCGTGGCCGTCGTGCGTGTGCTCGTGCCCCTGGTGGTGGCTGTGGTCGTGGTCGTCATGGGGGTGCCGGGTGGGGGCGCCGGACAGGGCGAGTGCGCGGACGGGTGGCTTCGCGTGCTCGTGGGTGGGGGGAGTGGGGTGAGGAGCGGTGGGCGCGTGCCGCCGGTCGTGCCGGGCCCGGCGGACCAGGACGGCGCCCGCGCCGAGGACGAGGGCGCCGCTCGCCAGACCCAGCCAGGAGAGCACCGACGGGGCCGCGGCCGAACCCGCGGTGACCAGGAGCCCCAGGGCGACCACGCCCAGGGTGTGGGTGACCGTGACCGACGCCGCCAGCGGCAGGACGTCCTTCATCCGGGCCCGGCCGCCCCGGGCGGCCGCCGTCGCGGCCATCAGGGTCTTGCCGTGCCCGGGGGCGACCGCGTGCAGCGCGCCGAGCCCGACCGCGAGGAGCAGGGCCAGGGCGGCGAAACCGACGGTGAGGTCCTGCCGGGCGACCAGCCGGTCCAGGGCCCGTGTCCAGCGGTCGGCGCCGCGCGGCAGGACGGACGCGGCGGGCGCCTCGCGCTCCCCGTCGGCGAGGGCCGCGCCGCCCGGCCGCACCCGCAGGGACGCGGTCGCGGTGTCGGCCGGGGAGGAGAGCAACTCCTGTGGGTAGTCCGTGAGTTCACCGGACACGGACTCGGCCGGTACGTCCGAGGCGGTGAGCGTCATGCGGTCGCCCCGCGCGGTGATCTCCCGCCAGCCCGGCCCGGCGGACCCGCCCGCGCCCCGGAAACCGACGGAGACCGTGCCGTCCTCGGGCAGCGGTGCCGTCAGCCGGCACTCCACGCGCAGGGTGTCCAGACCGGCCTGCCCCGGCCTCACGGCCGCCTCGGCGGCGGTGGACGTGAGGGTGACCGGGCGGCCGTCCACCGTCAGCGCGCTGCCGGCGGCGGCCGTGGCGCAGCGCCGCCGGGCCCACTCGGTGAGACCGAGCCGCTCGACGTCCGGCCTCGCCTGGGTCGCGGGGATCTCGGCGAGGTCCTCGACGTGGTCGACGAGGAGCCGGCCGGGGGCGGCGATCAGACCGTCGTAGCGGTTGACGGTGAAGTTGCCCAGGGGGTGTGCGCTCGCGGTGGCGGAAGGGCCCAGGGCGAGTGCGCACCCGGCCGTCAGGACGGCCGCGCAGGAGGCGAACGCACGACGGGGGATCACCGGTAGCCCTCCGTTGTCTTCAGCGGCTTCGGTGTCGTCAGCGCCGTCAGCGCCGTCAGCGTCTTCAGCGCGGCACGGGCCTCGTGGGCGCCCAGCGGGGAAAAGCCCGGGTTGAGGTCGAGGGCCGCCGTGAGGTGGGCGCGGGCGTCGGCGGTGCGGCCGGTGGCGCGTTCGATCATGCCGAGGTGGTGGAGGAAGACCGCGTTGCGGTAGCCCGTGGCCGTGGCCCGGCGGGCGTAGGGGAGGGCTTCCTCGTCCCTGCCGTTGACGTGCAGGGCCCAGGCGAGGGCGTCCGCGGTGTGCACGGTGCGGCGGCGGGCCCACTCCGCGCGGGCCGCGCGCAGGGCCGCCGTCCGGTCGCCGTGGTCGGCGGCGGCGAGCGCGGTGTCGAGGTCGGCGTCGACGCCGTTGGCGCGGGCGAGGGCCGTCCAGGCGTCGACGAGCGCGTACTGCTCCCGCGCCTTCGCCGCGTCGCCCTGCCCGCCGCGGGCCTCGTACAGTTCGCCCAGCGCGACGAGCGGACCGGGGAGCGGGAAGCGGGCGACGACGTCCTCCAGGCCCTCGATCGCCTCGGCCTGTCGGCCGCCGGCCGCCTGCGCGCGGGCGCGGCCCTCCAGCGCCGGCAGGTACGTCTCGTCGGCGGCCAGGGCGCGGGCGTAGTGGGCGAGGGCGGTGGTGTGGTCGCCCTGGCTCCAGGAGAGGTTGCCGAGCTGGGTGGCGACGTAGGCGATGTCGCCGGGCGTGACCGAGGCGGTGAGGGCCTGCTCCAGCACCCGGCGGGCGGTGGTGACGTCGCCGCGCAGTTCGTGGACGTACGCGTACCGCGTGAACACCGGTACGCCCGGCCGCCGTTCGTCGGCGGTCCGCGCGGCCCGCGCCGCCTCCTCGTACCGGCCGAGTTCGACGAGCGCGTCGATACGGGTGCACAGGGCGCGTTCGCCGTAGGGGTTCCGCTCCAGGGCGCGGTCGGCGTACCTCAGGGCGCCGTCGAAGTCGTGGCGGGCGGCGGCGAGGGCGGCCCGGCCGGACAGGGCCTGGTCGTTGCCGGGCCGCAGTTCCAGCGAGCGCTTCAGGGCCCGCTCGGCCTGCGGATAGCGGGAGGGGTCGCCCTTGGTCCTGGCCTGCTCGACGTAGGCGAGCCCGAGCGAGGCCCAGCCGTCGGCGTCGCGCGGCTGGGCGCGCAAGTGGGCCTGGAGCGAGGCGACGACGGCGTCGAGACCGGCCCCGGACAGCAGCCCCGGGGAGACCGCGGCGGCCGCGACGACCGGGGGCCCGCCGCCGTCGCGCACCGCGCCGAACGCGACCGCCCCCGCGGTGAGGGCGACGGACAGCATCGCCGCACAGGCCCCCAGATGGACGGCCCGCCACCGGCGGCCCGCGGCCCCCACCCGGCGCACGGCGACGACCCGCACACCGACCTCGCCGGAACCGACGGCCGGGTCCGGGCCGTCGGCCTCGACGTCGCCGCTTTCGCGGGTCCCTTCGCGGGTTTCGGCGGTGCCGGCTTGGCGGGTTTCGGGGGTGCCGGCTTCGCGGGTTTCGGGGGTGCGGCCTTGGCGGGTTTCGGGGGTGCCGGCTTCGTGGATGCTTTCGTCGGCCTCGGCGCTGGGGCCTTCGCGGGTGCTCTCGTGGGCTTCGGCGGTGCCGCGCTCGCGGGTGCTTCCGTCGGCTGTGGTGGTGCCGCCCTCAGGGGCGGCCCGGCCGGCCACGGCACCTTCGCCCTCGCGGGCGCTCCCGCGGGTCTCGGCGTCCCGAGGGGCGGTCGTGCCCCGGGGCTCCCCGACGGCGTCGCGGTCCCCGGTGTCGCCCGGGGCGGGGGCGTCGCCGGTTCCGGTCGGCCGCGACGAGCCCGTACCGGCCCGGCCCTCCGGCCGGCCGTCCTGCTCGGCGGGGTGGGACGAGCCCGTATCGGCCCGGCCCTCCGGCCGGCCGTCCTGCTCGGCGGGGTGTCCGGGGCCCGGCCCGGAGGCCGGCCGCTCGCGCTCCGGTTCACGGTCGTTCGTACGCGGGGGCATGCCCTCTCCTCGGTCGCCTGGGGTGGTCCGTCCTGCGGGTGGGGGAGGCGCGGCCCGCGCCGTGGGGGAATGGGTGCGCGGGCCGCGCCGGTCGGGGGTGGTGCGGGCCGGGGGCGCAGGATCCCCCCGGCCGGGGCTGAGCAGGCCCCGACGGCCTAGTAGGCCCGGCCCCGCATCCGGCGCCACCACATCAGGCCGCCGCCGATCAGCAGGATCCCGGCCGCGCCGGCGCCCGCGGAGGCGGCGATCAGACCGGTGTCGCCGTCGGTCCAGGACGAGGCCGGCTGGAGGGCGTCGCCGAGCTGGTTGCGGACGTCGTTCCCGCTGCCGGTGCCCTCGGCGAGGGGGCCGCGCGAGCCCTCGGTGGGCAGGGCGACGTACGGGAAGGCCTTCTCGAAGTCCTTGTCGTTCTCGTCCACCGCGTCGCCCAGGTCGTTCTTGGCGCCGAGCAGTTCTCCCTCGACGACCTGGAGCGAGGCGTCGATCACGTCGTCGGTGAGCCGGCGCCCGTTCGGGAAGCCGGCGGTGTCGCCGTCGAGCACGCCCAGCCGCTTGGGTTCGGCGGCCGGCTCGATCGAGGTGTTCAGCCGCAGTTGCTCCGACGGCGTCACGTGCGGCGGCTGGTTGAGGTCCTCGACGCCCTTCAGGAACACGTCGACGAGGTCGTCGCGCGGCTCGTCGGGCGCCTCGATCTGGTAGATCGCCTCGATGAGCTTCGGCAGTTCGGGGTGGGTGACGTTCTTCAGGAACCGGGCGTCGTCCCAGGGCGCGGACGCGTTGAACTCGTCCTTGTCCTCGATGGGGTTGACGACCTCGTTCACCAGCGGGTTGCCCAGGCGCGACACCTGGGTGAAGTGGCCCTGCGCGTTCTTGCGCTGGGTGGTCGACCAGATGCCCACGATCGGCTGGTGCGAGGACTGCGTGATCAGGTCGGTCGGCACCTGGAGGGCGATCGAGTTGACGTTGTAGCCCTTGAGGGTGTCGTTGCCGACCTCGGAGAGGTTCCCGCCGTACAGCAGGTCGAAGACGCGCAGGTCGAGGAAGAACGGGTCGTCGGCCTGCCCGGCGAAGGTCTGCGCGCCGTTGGAGAGCTTGTAGACCGCCTGGTCGCGCAGCGCCGCGTAGTCCGGCATCGACGCCTTGCCGACGTTCGACGGCGCCACGGGCACGTCGTCCGCGAGCTTCGTCCGGTGGACGGCCTTCTGCTTCTTCAGCTTGATCAGCTCGAGGTCGTACGTCTGCGTCACGTTCAGGTCGGGGTCGTCCAGGCTCTCGACGGGCCCGGTGTTGTACAGGAAGGTCTTCTCGTTCTTCGTGTGCGTCTTGAAGGTGTAGCGGAAGAGCAGGTCGCCCTGTGCGTCACCGTCGTTGTCGATGTGCAGGTCGTACTGGGCGTCCTCGGCGAACGGGTAGAAGTTCGGGCCGCCCGCGGGCTCCTCGAACGGTGTCCAGTTCGCGATGACGGTCGTCGAGTCCGGCTTGTCCGGGCTGACGAACGCGTACACGTCGGTGTTGTCGTACTGCGGTGTTCCCGAGATGAGCGGGGCCTCCCGGTGGCTGGAGGCGGCGGCCCCCACGGGTTCGAGCGCGGCGACGCCGGCGGCCGCGAGCCCCCCGGCGGCCAGCGCACCGCATACGAGGGCGGCCACGCCCCTGCGTCCGGATCCGCCGGATCCGCTCCTGGAGATAGCTGTCATGCCGTCCGTCCTTGGTGCCGACTTGCCTGACGGACAGTGATACGGAGCGGGGTGCGGGGCCGGATTGGTGGGAACCCGAAAACTTTTCCTCTCCTGTCCACCCGCGTTCCGGGCCGCGCGATCCGTACCCCTGCCGGAGGTGTGTGCGTTGCGAATGCCTGGTATGACGGGACGGCCCGGGTGCGGCCGCAGGGAGGGGGACCGGATGGAGGCGGACGAGCTGCTGCTCCTCGTGGCGGGGGGCGACCAGAAGGCGTTCGAACAGCTCTACACGCTGGTGTCCGGTCCCGTGTTCGGTCTGGTGCGGCGGGTGGTGCGGGACCCGGCGCAGTCGGAGGAGGTCTCCCAGGAGGTGCTGCTCGAACTGTGGCGCTCCGCGGGCCGCTTCGACCCCCGCCGCGGCAGCGCCCTGTCGTGGATCCTCACCCTCGCCCACCGCCGCGCCGTGGACCGGGTGCGCAGCGCCCGCGCGGCCGGCGAACGCGAGCAGCGCGAGGCCCGGCGCGCCCACCACCCCGCCTTCGACCAGGTGACCGAGGAGGTCGAGGCCGGACTGGAGCGCGAATGGGTGCGCCGCTGCCTGGACCGGCTGACCGCCCTGCAACGCCAGTCCGTCACCCTCGCCTACTACGACGGCTACACCTACCGTGAGGTGGCCGAGCGGCTCTCCCTGCCGCTGGGCACGGTCAAGACCCGGATGCGTGACGGACTCACGCGGCTGCGCGACTGCCTGGGAGGTGCCGCATGAGCGTCCGCGCCCTGTTCCGCCGCGAGGACCTCCACTCGCTGGCCGCGCCGTACGCGCTCGACGCCCTCGACCCCGACGAACGACGGCGCTTCGACAAGCACCTGACGCGCTGCGACCGGTGCGCCGCCGAGGTGCGGGCGCTGTCCGAGGACGCCGTCCGGCTCGCCTGGTCGACGGCCGCCCCGCCGCCGGCCGCGCTGCGCGACCGGGTCCTGGCCGCCGTACGGACGACTCCGCAGGAGCCCGCGGCGGCGCCGGTGCGGGAGCACGAGCCGCGGTTGCCGCCGCACGTCTGGGGCAAGCAGCCGCCGCCGCGCACCCGTGCGCCCCGTGCGCGCCGTCCGCTGTTCGTGCCGTTCGCCACGGCGACGGCCGCCGCCGCGCTCGTCGTCGCCGCGCTCTTCGCGGTCCAGGCCGAGCGCACCCGGGACCAACTGGGCGCCGAGCGCGACCGGGCACGTGAGATCGCCCACGTTCTCGCGGCCCCGGACGCCAGGGCGAGCACCGGCAGGGACGCCCGGGGACGCACGATCGGAGTGATCGCCTCCGCCTCGGCGGGCGAAGCGGTCGTCACGCTGAGCGGATACGGCGATCCGCCCGGCGGACAGGGCCACCAGCTGTGGGTCATGCGTCCTGACGCGCAACCGCGCTCCCTCGGGCTCTTCGACCGCGACACGCCCTTGGTCGCGACCGGTCTCGACCAGTCGTCGACGTCACTCGCCGTGACCGTCGAACCCGATGGAGGGTCACCGCAGCCCACTACGCAGCCGGTTGTCCAACTCACCCTGAAATCGGTCGGATTCGGAGAGTGACCGAACGGGCATCGTCAACCTCCTTATGGGGAAGGTGAATCCTGAGACCGCGATACACGGGTGCTCCGACGGGGCGATAGGGTTACCCTGCCCGGGCCGGGTGGACTCGTACGGGTGGGGAGTGTCATGGAACAGATAACAGTGCGCAGCAGGGCGAGGGTCCCTGCGATCACCTGCGGGAGCAGCGCGACCAGTTCGCGCCTCGACCGCCATCTCTCGGTGCTGGCGGGTCCCGCCATACCGCAGCGGGAGACGGTCGAGGCGACCACGCTGATGCGGGAACTGACGGCGCGTTCGCCCGCCCACCGCCGCAGCGCCAGGGGTGCCCGAGTGAGCCGGGTCTCGCTCTTCGCGCCGCTGCGTCGACTCCGCCGTTCGCTGTTCGGCGGCAACAGGCACTGAGGCCCGCGCTCAGGCGGCCACACCGTCCCGGCGCAACGCTGCGATCTCGTCGTCCGTCATCCCCACGGCACGCAGCACCGCCCCGGTGTGCTCCCCGAGCGCGGGCACGGCCCCCATCCGTGCCTCCGCCCCACCCGGCAGTGTGATCGGAGGCAGCAACGCCCGCAGTGGCCCGACCGGCGAGTCCACCTCCCGCCACCGCTCCCGGGCCGCCAGCTGCGGATGCTCCGCCAGCTCGTGCACATCCCTCAGGCGCGCGCACGCGATGCCCGCGCCCTCCAGCCGCGCCAGCGCCTCGTCGGTGTCCAGCGCGCCCAGCGCCCCCGCCACCCACGCGTCCGTGGCCTCCCGGCGCGCGACCCGCGCCGCGTTCGTCGCGTACTCCGGGGCCGTCCCCAACTCCGGTCGGCCGACCACCTGTTCGGCCAGCCGGCGCCACTCCCGGTCGTTCTGCACCGACAGCAGCACCCGTCCGCCGTCGGCGGTGACGTACGCGTCATAGGGCGCGATCACCGCGTGCGCGAGACCCGTGCGGGCCGGGGCGGTCCCGCCGTGCATCGCGTGGTGCAGCGGATGCCCCATCCACTCCGCCAGCGCGTCCAGCATCGACACCTCCACCGGCCCGCCCCGCCCGGTCGCACCCCGCCGCAGCAGCGCCGCCAGCACTCCGGAGAAGGCGTACATGGCGGCCGCGACGTCCGCCGCCGGGATGCCCGCCTTCACAGGCCGCTCCGGCGTCCCCGTCACCGACACCAGCCCCGCCTCGCACTGCACGAGCATGTCGTACGCCCGCTTGCCCGCGTACGGCCCCGACGCCCCGTACCCCGAGATGTCCACCGCGACCAGGCGTGGGTGTGCCGCGCACAGGGTCGCCGCGTCCAGGCCGAGACGGGCCGCCGCGCCCTGCGCCAGGTTCTGCACGAACACGTCCGCGCCGGCGACCAGCCGGCGGACGGTGTCCAGGCCGCGCGGGTCCTTCAGGTCCAGGGCGACGGACTCCTTGCCGCGGTTGCACCACACGAAGTGCGAGGCGAGGCCGCCGGCCGCGGTGTCGTAGCCGCGCGCGAAGTCACCGCCGTCGATCCGCTCGACCTTGATGACCCGGGCGCCCAGGTCGGCGAGCTGCCGGGTGGCGAACGGGGCCGCGACCGCCTGCTCGACGGCGACGACCGTGATGCCCTCCAGGGGCAGGGGGAGCTGGTCCATGGGGTGGATCATGGCCCCGGTCCGGCGGTTTGTCATGCACGCAAGCGCGGGTACCGGCGCTCCGCCGCCGACACGACCACCGCGTGCGGGGCCTGCGTTCCGGCGGCTGCGTGTGCGGGGCCTGCGTTCCGGCGGCACCGAGCACCGGGCCGATGCCCCGGCAGCTGGGCGCACTGGTCCGGAGCCCTGGCGGCCGCGTGTGCCGGGCCTGCGTTCCGGCGGCTGCGCGTGCACGGGCCTGTGTCCCGGCGGCACCGAGCACCCGGCTGGCGCCCCGGCAGCCGTGCGCACCGGGTCGGCGCCCCGGCGGCTGCGCGCACCGGGTCGGCGCCCCGGCGGCTGTGCGTGCCGGGCCTGCGTTCCGGCGGCTGTGCGTGCCGGGCCTGCGTTCCGGCGGCTGTGCGCACCGGGCCTGCGCCCCGGCGGCTGCGCGCACCGGGTCGGCGCGCGCGACCACCGCGCACCGGGCCTGCGCGCCGGCGGCTGCGCGTGCCGGGCCTGCGTTCCGGCGGCACCGAGCACCGGCAGCCGTCCCGGCAGCCGGGCGCACTGGTCCGGCCCTGGCGGCGGCACGCTCCAGGGCGGCGCCCTGGCGGCACCGCGCATCCGCAGCCGCGCACGCGACGGGTCGGCGTCCCGGTGGCGCCGCGCGCGCCCTCAGAGGAGGGCGAGTTGGCCCTCCGGGCCCTCCTCCGCGTGGTCCAGGATCGACGCCGGGCGGCGGGAGCGGGCCGGGGGCGGAAGGACGCCCGCCTCGCGCAGGTCCGCCGTCGTGACCGGGGCCGTCGGCCCGGCCGCCGCGAGCTCCCCGCGCCGCGGGAGCACGTCGGCCAGCAGGGCCAGCACCGTGATCAGTTCGAGGAGTTCGGACGTCCAGCTCTGCGGCCACGCGGCCGGGCGGATCGCCGCCAGGGTGCCCGGTTCGGCCGCCGCCGTCCGGACCGCGCACCACTGCTCCAGGACCCGGACCCCGCCCACCTCGAAGTCCCACGCCTGAGGCGGGACCGGCGAGACGCGGCCCCCGTCGAGGTGGAGGGTCTCCTCCTCGCGGTCGTAGCGGAGGGTGAGCAGAGGGGTCCCTCCGTCCGGGTGGGACCGGGGGAGGGAGGGCAGAGGCGCGCGGACGTAGGGGCGCCGCCCGCCGGGGAGCCGAGGGCGTTCGCCGTCGCGGCGCAGGAGCCACAGCACACGGTGGCCCAGTTCCACGCCCCGCGACCAGAGCCCGGGGTCCCGGGTGAGGGGGACCGTGCCGTCGGGGCGGACGGCGGCGAGGACCCAGGCCAGGAAGTCCAGCGGGTCGGCGGAGTGGCCCAGGTGGTCCAGCAGCCCCGGCGCCAGGTTCGGCTCCGTGCCGCCCGGGCGGCGGAACAGGGGGCGGACCCGGCCCGCGCGCGGCAGCGGGAACAGCGAGGTGGCCGTCGGGAACGGGGAGTCCGGGCTCTCCACGACGAAGACCTGGTGCGCGTCCGCCACCCGCCACAGCTCGGGGCGGGCCGCGTCGATGAGGCGATGGTCGGGAATGAGCCACTGCTCGTCGAAGGGCGCGGCGAGGACCCGGACGGGTTCGGGACAGGGGCCCGTGGCGCGGACCAGCCTCCCCGTGCCGGCGCTCCGGCCGGGCAGCTGCCCCACCGCCGTGTGCAGGGTGCGGGCGCGCGTCGGCTCGAACAGCGCCTCGCGGTCCGGCCCCTCCGCCGCGATCAGCGCGGCCCAGCGGTCCTTCAGCACGGCCGGGTCGGGAGCCAACGGCCACCACCGGCCGAGCCGAGGCGGTGCGACGGACCACGGCATGAGGTCCGCGAGCGGCGGAGCGTCGTCGGGCGTCACGCCGAGCATCGTACGACGCACTCCGCGCGCGCGGGTCAGGTGGCGTCCAGGGTCACCGTGAAGGAGAAGCGGTCGCCGCGGTAGTGGATGACGGCCACGTCCAGCGGGCGGCCGCCGGCGTCGTAGGTGACGCCGGTGTAGTGCAGGATCGGGCTCAGCAGCGGGACCCCCAGCAGCCGGGCCGTCTCCGGGTCCGCCAGCCGCGCCTCGACCGTGTCGGTGATGCGGCCGATGTCCGCGCCCACGACGTCCCGCAGCACCTTGGTCATCGGCCAGCGCCCCAGATCCTCCGGGTCGATCAGGGCGGCGAGTTCGGGACGCACGTAGTTGCGGGCGTGGTTGGTCGGCTCACCGGTCTTCTCGTCGCTGCGCAGCCGGTGGTACGTCGCCACCTCCGCCAGGTCCGGGAAGTACTCGGCGAGTTCCGCCGGGGTCGCCGCCGTGCCCCGGTCGAGCAGCCGCGTCGCCATGCCGGACTGCTGCGCCACGATCGCGTCGACCGAGCCCAGCAGCCGCACCGGCGTGCCCCGCCGGGCGGCCGGCTCGATGAACGTGCCGCGCCGGCGGTGCCGGCTGATCAGCCCCTCGTCCTCCAGCTCCTTCAGCGCCTGCCGCATGGTCAGCACGCTCACCCCGTAGTGCCCGGCCAGCTGCTCCTCGGTGGGCAGGCGCAACGGGTCCCGGGGCGAGCGGCCGAGTATCGAGGCGCGCAGCGACTGCGACACCTGGTACCAGAGCGGCAGTTTGCGGTTGAGGACGATCGAGTCCGGGGCGAAGGAGGTCACGGGGCCATCCGTACCGGGAGAGCACACTCGGTGCAAGGGGCGGCGGAAGCGGCGTGCGGCGCATGGTGCGGGAACGGCGTGCGGCGCACGGTGCGGGAACGGCGTTCGGCGCACGGCGCGGAAGTGGCGTTCGGCGCATGGTGCGGGAACGGTGTTCAGCGCACGGCGCGGAAGTGGCGTTCGGCGCACGGGGCGGGAACGGCGTTCGGCGCATGGTGCGGAAGTGGCGTTCAGCGCACGGGGCGGAAGTGGCGCTCCAGCCCTGACCACACGTCGTCGTAGTGCTGCTGCCGGTGGTCGGCGCGGGCCGCGTGCGGGGTGAGGACGACCGGCCAGCGCGTCTCGAACATGAACGCCAGCCCGTCGTCGACCTTGTGCGGCGTCAGCTCGGCGGCGCTCGCCCGGTCGAACGTCTCCCGGTCCGGGCCGTGCGCCGACATCATGTTGTGCAGCGAGCCGCCGCCCGGCACGAAGCCTCCCTCCCCGGCCGTCTTGGCGTCGTAGGCGCCCTCGATCAGCCCCATGTACTCGCTCATCACGTTCCGGTGGAAGTACGGCGGCCGGAAGGTGTCCTCGCCCACCAGCCAGCGCGGCGCGAAGACGACGAAGTCCACGCCGGCCAGGCCCGGGGTGTCGGACGGCGCGGTCAGCACCGTGAAGATCGACGGGTCGGGGTGGTCGTAGGAGACCGTGCCGAGCACGTTGAAGCGGCGCAGGTCGTAGACGTACGGGACGTGGGTGCCGTGCCAGGCGACGACGTCCAGCGGGGAGTGGTCGTACGTCGCGCTCCAGAGGTTGCCGCAGAACTTGTTGACCACCTCCACCGGGCCCTCGACGTCCTCGTACGCGGCGACCGGGGCGAGGAAGTCCCGGGCGTTGGCGAGCCCGTTGGCGCCGATCGGGCCGAGGTCGGGGAGGCGGAACGGGGCGCCGTAGTTCTCGCAGACGTAGCCGCGGGCCGTCTCGTCCAGCAGCTCCACGCGGAAGCGGACGCCGCGCGGGACGAGGGCGACATGGCCCGGCTCGGCGCGCAGCAGCCCGAACTCCGTGCGCAGGAGCAGGCCGCCGCGCTCGGGGACGATCAGCAGCTCGCCGTCCGCGTCGCCGAACACACGGTCCATGGAGGCGTTGGCGTGGTACAGGTGCACGGCCATGCCGGTGCGCTGAGCGGCGTCGCCGTTGCCGCCGAGGGTCCACAGGCCCGCCACGAAGTCCGTGCCCGGCGCGGGCTCCGGCAGGGGATTCCAGCGCAGCCGGTTGGGGTCGGGGACCGTCTGCGTGAAGGGCGCCGTGCGCAGCGTGCCGTTGGAGGTGCGGGTGAACTCCGGGTGCGCGGCCGACGGACGGATCCGGTACAGCCAGGAGCGGCGGTTGTGGGCGCGCGGTTCGGTGAACGCCGAGCCGCTGAGCTGCTCCGCGTACAGGCCGAGGGGGCCGCGCTGCGGCGAGTTGCGGCCCTCGGGCAGGGCGCCGGGCACGGCCTCGGAGGCGTGCTCGTTGCCGAAGCCGGAGAGCCCGGAGAGCCCGGAGAGCCCGGAGAGCCCGGAGAGCCCGGTAGGTGCGGAGGGGTGGAGCCGCCCTTCGGCCGTCCTGCGTGCGTCCTCGCTGCCCATGCGTGCTCCCTGTCGGCCACCTATTCCTCTGCATCACCGTAGGATTGGGGTTTCGGGGGCGCAAGGGGACGGGCTCCTCCGTACGGAGGACGATCGCGCGGTGGCGACTGCGCGGGGCGACCGCGCGGCGGGTGATGGCGAGGTGGGCGACCGCGCGGTGGGTGATCGCGAGGTGGCGAGAACCCGACCCCAGGGGGATCCGTGTGTCGTACCGGTGTTCTACGCTCCCCGGCATGTCGTGGACGCGTGGCTCCCTTTCCGCGCTCGCGGTCTGTGTCCTGCTGGTGACCGGATCCGCGGGCTGCGGCTCCGGTGACGCCACCGAGGGGGGCGGGGCGGCCGGGACGGCGGTGGTCTCGCCGGAGCCGGTGGGCGAGGTGCTGGAGGACACCGACGGCGACGGGCGGCACTACCGGGAGGTCGGGGAGAAGGACGCGCCGGACGTACGGGTCGAGGTCGAGCCCGACGCCCGCGGCGGCTGGGACGTCCGGCTCGAGGTGCGCAACTTCCGGTTCTCGCCGGCCGGGACGGCGGCGCGGGCGGTCGCCGGCCGTGGCATCGCCCGGCTCTTCGTGGACGACCGTGCCGTCGCCGACCTGCGCGGCCCCTCCCACGACATCCCCGCCGGCTACCTCCCGCACGGCACCCACCAGGTCACCGCCCGCCTGTACGCGGACGACGGGACGGTGTGGGCGGTCGACGGCGAGCCGGTGGAGAGCACGGCGGACATCACGGCGTCGGAGCCGGACGACGCCTCCCCGGGCCCGACCGGCGCGACCCCCGCGGCCCCCGCGCCGACCGGGGCTTCCCCGGGCCCGGCCGGCGCGTCCCCCGGGGCGAGCAACGCGTCCCGGAAGTCGGCCGGCGCGTCCCCGGGGCCGGGCGCCGGCGTCTCCGCCGGGCTCCTCTCCGCACTGAGTGCACCGGGCACCTTTCTCCGTACCGAGGGGCGAGGTTCACCCGACCGCGGCGGAAAGGCATCATGAGCCCCGTGCCCCATGCGACATCGCTACGCCGTGCGCCCGTGCAGCGGCGCAGTGCCGAACGGCTGACCAGAATCCTCGACGCCTGCGCCGACCTCCTGGACGAGGTCGGCTACGACGACCTGAGCACCCGCGCGGTCGCCCAGCGCGCCGGCGTCCCCATCGGCTCCGTGTACCGCTTCTTCGGCAACAAGAGGCAGATGGCCGACGCGCTGGCCCAGCGCAACCTCGAACGCTACGCCGAGCGCGTCACCGAGCGGCTGAACGGCGCCCGCGCCGCCGCCCCCGCCGGGAGCGGCGAGGCCGGCGAGGGCGGCTCCCGTCCGGGCGAGGGCGGCCCCCGCGGCGAAGACGGCCCCCGCCCGGGAGGGGCCGGGCGCCGGGGGGACTGGCGGGCCGCCATGGACGCCGTGCTCGACGAGTACCTGGCCATGAAGCGCACCGCGCCCGGCTTCTCCCTCGTCGACTTCGGCAACCAGATCCCGGTCGGAGCCCGCGCCGAACCCAACCACCGGGTCGCCGACCGCCTCACCGACCTGCTCTCCGGCTACCTCGGCCGCGAACCCGACGAGGACCTGCGCCGTACCTTCCTGATCGCCGTGGAGACCGCGGACACCCTCGTCCACCTGGCCTTCCGAATGGACCCGGAGGGGGACCCGAAGGTGATCGGCGAGACCAGGGAGCTGCTGCGGGCCTATCTCGCCCGGTCCCTGGACTGACGTCCGCCCGCCGGTCGCTTCGGTCCGGGGCCCTCCCCATCATGCGTACCGGTCGGTATGCTCCCGGAGGAGAGCGCCACAGCCGCCGCCTTCTTCCGGGAGGACCCGTGTCCCGCACCGCCCTGCGCATCTGCCCCCTGTGCGAGGCCACCTGTGGCCTGACCCTCACCCTCGACGGAACCCGGGTCACCGGCGCGCGGGGCGACCGGGACGACGTGTTCAGCAAGGGGTTCATCTGCCCCAAGGGCGCCGCCTTCGGGGCCGTCGACGGCGATCCCGACCGGCTGCGCACCCCCCTGGTGCGCCGGGACGGGGAACTGCGCGAGGCCACCTGGGAGGAGGCCTTCGACGCGGTCGCCGCCGGTGTCCGGCCGGTCGTCGAGCGATACGGGCCGAACGCCGTCGGGGTCGTCCTGGGCAACCCGAACGTGCACACCGTGGCCGGCGCGCTCTACCCGCCGCTGCTCCTCGCCGGACTCGGCACCCGCAGCCTGTTCACCGCCTCCACGGTCGACCAGATGCCCAAGCACGTCTCCAGCGGCCTGCTCTTCGGGGACGCGAACGCCATCCCGGTCCCGGACCTCGACCGCACCGACCACCTCCTCCTCATCGGCGCCAACCCCCTGGAGTCCAACGGCAGTCTGTGCACCGCGCCCGACTTCCCCGCCAGGCTCAAGGCGCTCAAGGCCCGCGGCGGCACCCTCACGGTGATCGACCCGCGCCGCACCCGCACCGCCCGGCTCGCCGACCGGCACGTCGCGATCCGGCCCGGCGCGGACGCCCTGCTGCTCGCGGCGACGGCCCGCACCCTGTTCGAGGAAGGGCTCGTGGACCTCGGGGAACTCACGCCGCACGTCCAGGGCGTCGAAGAACTCCGCGCCGCCCTCGCGGACTTCACGCCCGAGGCCGTCGCCGAGGCCTGCGACGTGGACGCCGGGGTGCCCCGTGCCCTCGCCCGCGACCTCGCCGCCGCCCCCACCGCCGCCGTCTACGGCCGTATCGGCAGCTGCACCGTCCCCCACGGCACCCTCGCCAGCTGGCTGGTCGACGTCCTCAACGTCCTCACCGGCAACCTCGACCGCCCCGGCGGCGCCCTCTTCCCGCAGGCCGCCACCGACCGCACCCCCCGGCCGGCCGGTCCGGGCCGCGGCTTCACGCTCGGGCGCTGGCACTCCCGGGTGAGCCGGCACCCCGAGGCCAAGGGCGAGCTGCCGCTCTCCGCGCTCGCCGAGGAGATCGACACCGCGACCGAGGCCGGCGAACCGGTCCGCGCCCTGATCGCCGTGGCCGCCAACCCCGTGCTGTCCGCGCCCGACGGAGACCGGCTCGACAAGGCACTCATCTCCCTCGACTTCATGGTCGCCGTCGACCCGTACCTCAACGAGACCACACGCCACGCCCATGTCGTCCTGCCGCCGCCCCCGCCCTCGCAGAGTCCGCACCACGACTTCGCGCTCAACACCCTCGCCGTGCGCCACCAGGTGCGCTACACCCGGCCCGCCGTCCCCCTCGAACCCGGCCGGAGGGCCGAGAGCGAGATCCACGCCCGGCTGATCCTCGCCGTGACCGGGATGCACGGCGCCGACCCGTCCGCCGTCGACGACCTGGCCATCGGCCGGACCCTCGGCAAGGCGGTCCAGGAGCCGCACTCACCCGTGCACGGCCGCGACCCGCGGGAGCTGGCCGCCCGGCTCACCGGGGAGAACGGCCCCGAACGCCGGCTGGACCTGATGCTGCGCCTCGGCCCCTACGGCGACGGCTTCGGCGCGCGCCCCGACGGGCTGAGCCTCGCCCGGCTGCTGGAGCACCCGCACGGCATCGACCTCGGACCGCTGCGCCCGCGGCTGCCGCAGCCGCTCAGGACGCGCAGCGGGCGGATCGAGCTGCTGCCCGGGCCGATCGCCGACGACCTGCCCCGGCTGCGGCGGGCGCTCCGGGCGCCGTCCGCCGGGCCCGTCCTCGTCGGGCGCCGCCATCTGCGGTCCAACAACAGCTGGATGCACAACGTGCCCGCCCTCACCGGCGGCACCAACCGCTGCACCCTGCACATCCACCCCGAGGACGCCGAGCGGCTGGGCGTCCGGGACGGCTCCCCGGTGCGGGTGAAGGGCGCCGGGGGAGAGGTGACCGCCCCGGCCGAGATCACCGACGGCGTGCGCAGGGGCGTCGTCAGCCTGCCGCACGGCTGGGGCCACGACCGGCCCGGCACCCGGACGGTCCATGCCGCCGCCGACCCCGGCGTCAACGTCAACCAGCTCCTCGACGGCAGTCTGCTCGACCCGCTGTCGGGCAACGCGGTCCTCAACGGAGTGCCCGTCGAGCTCGTCCCGGTGGCCGAAGGACCTGAGCCGCTGACCTGAGCAAAGCTGTGACCTGGAGTTTTGCGCTTATTGCTCGCACGTCGACATCTTGTTAACACCCTGCGAGCGGTCCTAACGTCAACGCACCGCCGACCCCCAGGTGGGATGTTCAAGGGCGAACGTTAGGTACTCCACTCATGCTGACCATCCTCGGCTTCGCCATGATCGCGACCTTCCTGGTCCTGATCATGCTGAAGAAGATGTCGCCGATCGCGGCGCTGGTACTGATCCCGGCACTGTTCTGCGTGCTCGTCGGGAAGGGCGCCCGGCTCGGTGACTACGTCATCGACGGCGTCACCAGCCTCGCCCCCACCGCGGCGATGCTCATGTTCGCGATCGTCTACTTCGGTGTGATGATCGACGTCGGCCTCTTCGATCCCGTCGTGCGCGGCATCCTGAGGTTCGCGAAGGCCGACCCGCTGCGGATCGTCGTCGGCACCGCCGTCCTCGCCGCGATCGTCTCGCTGGACGGTGACGGATCGACCACATTCATGATCACGGTCTCGGCGATGTACCCGCTCTACAAGCGCCTGAAGATGAGCCTGGTGGTGATGACCGGTGTCGCCGCCATGGCCAACGGCGTGATGAACACCCTGCCGTGGGGCGGCCCCACCGCCCGCGCCGCCACCGCGCTGAAGCTGGACGCCAGTGACATCTTCGTCCCGATGATCCCCGCCCTCGGCGCGGGCCTGGTCTTCGTGCTCGCCCTGGCGTACGCGCTCGGCCTGCGCGAACGCCGGCGGCTCGGCGTGCTGACGCTCGACGAGGTGCTGGTGGAG
The DNA here is from genome assembly GCF_044750285.1 of Streptomyces sp. NPDC088812. Classification (NCBI taxonomy): domain Bacteria; kingdom Bacillati; phylum Actinomycetota; class Actinomycetes; order Kitasatosporales; family Streptomycetaceae; genus Streptomyces; species Streptomyces sp. NPDC088812. The sequence goes on from NZ_JBIVJP010000005.1 coordinate 90,352, forward strand.
GAGAAGCAGACCGGGACGGTCCTCGTGGGCGCCGCCTCCGGCACGGGCACGGCGCACACCTCCCGCCAGGCTTCCGGCGGGGCCGGCGCGCCCGCCGGCGGCGCGGACGCCGGCCCCGGCATCGACGCGGCGGACGAGGAGTCCGGCACCGGCGCGGCGGACGAGCAGCCCGGCACCGGCGCGGCGGACGAACAGCCCGGCACCGGCGCGGCGGACGAGGGGCCCGAGGGCGGCGTGCGGGTCCTCGACCCGGACCGGCCCACCCTGCGCCCCAGGCTGTACTGGTTCAACGCGCTGCTCACCGTGGCCCTGCTCACCGCCATGATCATGGAGTGGCTGCCGATCCCGGTGCTGTTCCTCCTCGGCGCCGCGCTCGCGCTCACCGTCAACTTCCCGCACATGCCGGACCAGAAGGCCCGGCTCGGCGCCCACGCCGAGAACGTCCTCAACGTCTCCGGCATGGTCTTCGCCGCCGCCGTCTTCACCGGCGTCCTCCAGGGCACCGGCATGGTGGACCACATGGCCGAGTGGGTCGTGGGCAACATCCCCGACGGCATGGGCCCGCACATGGCGCTCGTGACCGGCGTCCTGAGCATCCCGTTCACGTACTTCATGTCCAACGACGGCTTCTACTTCGGCATCCTCCCGGTCCTCGCCGAGGCGGGACAGGCCCATGGCGTATCGTCCCTGGAGATCGCCCGCGCCTCGATCGTCGGCCAGCCGCTGCACATGTCGAGCCCGCTGGTCCCGGCCGTGTACGTGCTCGTGGGCATGGCGAAGGTCGAGTTCGGCGACCACACCCGGTTCGTGGTCAAGTGGGCGGCGCTGACCTCGGCGGTGGTGCTCGGGGCGGCGTTCCTCTTCGGCACCATCTGATCGACTTCCTGGAGGACGTCCCATGAGGCCCGGCGCGCACCGCGGCTGGCTGCTCCGCCTTGTCATCTCCTTCGTCTTCGCGCAGGGGGCGGTGTCGATGGCCCGGCCCGCCGTCTCCTACCGGGCCCTCGCCCTGGGCGCCGACGAACGGGCCGTCGGCGTCATCGCGGGCGTCTACGCGCTGCTGCCGCTGTTCGCCGCGGTCCCGCTGGGCCGCCGTACCGACCACGGCCGGTGCACGCCCCTGCTGTCCGTCGGAGTGGTGCTCATATCCGGCGGCTGCGCGCTCAGCGGCGCGGCCGGCTCCCTGTGGACGATGGCCCTGTGGAGCGGGGTCATGGGCCTGGGCCACCTCTGCTTCGTCATCGGCGCCCAGTCGCTGGTGGCCCGCCGGTCCGCCCCGCACGAGCAGGACCGCAACTTCGGCCACTTCACCATCGGCGCCTCCCTCGGCCAGCTGATCGGCCCGATCGCGGCGGGTCTCGTCGTCGGCGGCCCGGACATGGCCGGCAGCAGCGCCCTCGCACTGCTCTGCGCGGGCGCGGTCGCCGCGGTCGCGTTCACCTCGCTGTGGCGCCTGGAACACCGCGCCACGGCACCCGGGTCCCGTACCGGGCCGGGCGACCGGGTGCCCGTCGCGCGCATCCTGCGCGCCCGGGGCGTGCCCGCCGGCATCCTGGTCAGCCTCGCCGTGCTCTCCGCGAGCGACATCCTCACCGCCTACCTGCCGGTGGTCGGCGAACACCGGGGCATCGCGCCCGCCGTCGTCGGTGTCCTGCTCAGCCTGCGGGCGGCGGCCACCATCGCCTGCCGCCTGGTGCTCACGTCCCTGCTGCGGCTGCTCGGGCGCAGGGCCCTGCTCACCGTGACCTGTCTGCTGGCTGCCCTTCTGTGCGCCGGGATCGCGCTGCCGGTACCGGTGTGGGGGCTCGCCGTGCTGCTCGTCGCCCTCGGCTTCTGCCTCGGGGTGGGGCAGCCGCTGTCGATGACGACGGTCGTCCAGGCAGCCCCCGACGGGGCCCGTTCCACCGCCCTGGCGCTGCGGCTGACCGGCAACCGGCTCGGCCAGGTCGCCGCGCCCGTCGCGGCCGGTCTGGTCGCCGGTGTCGCGGGGGTGGCCGCGCCCTTCGTGATGCTCGGGGCGCTGCTGCTGCTGTCGTCGGGGGTCGCGCTGCGCTCGCCGGGCGGCCCGCGGGGCGGTCAGGAGCCCAGGGCCGTCCCGCGGCCGCGGCGGTCCGGGACCGGCGTGGGCCGGACGGGGGACGCCTGACGGCGCGTCGGGCCGTGCTCCGGCACGGCGCGGGCCGGATGTGAAAGAGAGTCAGGTGAAAGCGCGATTTGTATGAAAATCGTCTGACTCGGAGGAATGTCCATGTCCACGTTGATGCTCCCGCACGCCGCCGGCAGCCGCCTCGGCGTCGCCGCCCTCACGGCCCTCACCGCGGCCGGGGCCACCTGGCTCGCGGCACCGGCCGCCACGGCCGCTCCCGGGGACGGCGCCGACATCAGGGTCCACAATGAGCGCGTGCCCTACGGGGTGTCGAAGGACGACCCCGTGGTCTGCCGGTTCTACCTCGACGCCGCCAACTTCGGTGAGGTGACCAGCGTCGCGTACACCATCCAGGCCCAGCCCCCGCTGCCCACCGCCGCCACCGTGAGCGGCACCATCACCCTCGCCGGAGGCGCCGGGCACACCGACACGCTGGGGCTGGCCGACGGCCAGTACCGGCTCGTGTGGACGGTCGCGGGGGGCACCGGGCCCAGGGAGAAGGTCTTCCGCGTCGACTGCGGCGACCCCCGCCAGGGCGCCGAGGGACAGGGCGGGGGCCCGGGCCAGGGCCAGGGTCAAGGGCAGGGTCAAGGGCAGGGCCAGGGGCAGGGCCCCGAGAGCCAGCAGCAGAGCGGCACCGGCGGCAGGGGGGAGGACCCGGGCCGTCCGATCGAGGACCGCCAGGACGGGCAGGGCTCCGGCGGCCGCGGGGAGGCCCCGAAGGGCGGCGTCCACGCCGGTGGCGGCGGTCTCGTCGACACCGCGCAGGCCTTCACGCCGCTGAGCGCGGCCGCCGCCGTGGGGCTGGTGGCCGTCGGCGGCGCGGTCTACGTCCGGTTGATCCGCCGACGCACGCATGGTGCCGCGTAGGCGCGGACGCAGGCCCTGGTTCCGGACGCGGGCCTTCCGGCTCACCAGGACGGCCGCGCTGGTGGCCGTCCTGGTGGCGGTCGGTGTCCAGTGCGGGGGGAACGACGGGCCGGCCGGCCCGGCCGCCGACGGCGAGGGCCGGTCCCGCCGGGCCGGCCGCGCGGCCCCGGAACGCCCGCCGAGTCCGCTGCCCCGCTCCCGGGCCACCACCCTGCGCGTACCGTCCCTGGGGATCGACGCGCCGCTCGTCGGACTGCGGCTCGGCCCCGGCCGGGAGCTCGGCACCCCACCGCTGGACAGACCCGGGCTCGTCGGCTGGTACGAGGACGGCCCCACCCCCGGTGAACCGGGCACGGCCGTCGCCGTCGGCCACCGCGACACCCGGACCGGCCCCGCGGTCTTCGCCGGCCTGGAACGCGTGCCCCCCGGCAGCCGGATCGAGGCCCGGCGCGCCGACGGCCGCACCGCCGTCTACACCGTCGACCGGGTCGAGGTCTTCGACAAGGACCGCTTCCCCGACAAGGAGGTGTACGGCGCCCGCAAGCGCCCCGAACTACGGGTGCTCACCTGCGGCGGATACTTCCACCGCAGGACCGGCTACACCAGCAACGTGGTCGTCTTCGCCCACCTGACCGCCACCCGCTGACCCGGCCACCCGCTGCCCCGGCCACCCGCTGCCCCGGCCACCCGCTGACCCGCCCACTCGCTGTCCCGGCCATCCGCTGACCCGCCCACTCGCTGCCCTGGCCATCCGCTGACCCGCCCACCCGCTGACCCGCCCACCCGGGACCGGGCCCGCCACCCGCCGGGGCCCCGCTGAACCACCGCGTCCGTTTCCGCGCTCAGCGGACCGGCGTGTCCGATTCCGTCCCGTGTCTTCCCCCGGGTGCGCACGGTCCGTTAACTTCCGTGACCCACAGCCCCGTACGACACCGTACGGGGCTCCCGACCGCGCACTAGGCCCTGTCGTCACATTCCCGTCTGCCCTGCGACGCCATGCACGCTCCCCCACTGCCTGAACGGCGTGGGCGGTGCCCCCACTCGCCGCACCGGGCCCTGACCCGAGTACATCCAGTACGAGGGTCAGGGCCCGGCACTCCCCCAGCCCTCGGCCGGGGGGACCCCCGGAGCACGCACCTGACGCCGCCAGGCCCGCCCTTCGGGCGGACGACGGGAGTTTGACGACAGGACCTATGCCCGAGCGAGCCCCCGGGGACACCGCCCATGACACGCGCCATCTCCCTGCACGACGTGAGCAAGGTCTTCGACAAGGGCGTCCGGGTGGTGGACCGGCTGTCGCTGGACATCGCGCCCGGCGAGTTCCTGGTGCTGCTCGGGCCGTCCGGCTGCGGCAAGTCCACCGTGCTCCGCATGATCGCCGGCCTGGAGCGGATCACCGAGGGGGAGTTGCGACTCGACGGTGAGTACGCCAACGACCTGCCGCCCGCCGGGCGGGACATCGCGATGGTCTTCCAGAACTTCGCCCTCTACCCGACCATGAGCGGCCGGGACAACATCGGCTTCCCGCTGCGCCTGGAGGACCCCGGCGCCGATCCGCGCCCCCGCGTGGACGCCACCGCCCGGATGCTGGGCATCGAGGACCTCCTCGACCGCTTCCCCGGCCAGCTCTCCGGCGGGGAACGCCAGCGCGTCGCCATGGGCCGGGCCATCTCCCGCCACCCCTCGGCCTTCCTGATGGACGAGCCGCTGTCCAACCTGGACGCCAAGCTCCGCAACCACCTGCGCGCCGAGATCGCCGGCCTGACCCGCGCGCTGGGAGTCACCACGGTGTACGTGACCCACGACCAGTCCGAGGCCATGTCGCTCGGCGACCGGGTCGCCGTCCTGCGCGGTGGAGTGCTCCAGCAGCTCGACAGTCCCCGCACGGTGTACGCCCTGCCCCGGAACGTCTTCGTCGCCGCCTTCATCGGCACCCCGCGCATCAACCTCCTGCGCGGCACGGTCCGCGCCCCGCTGGACGGGGCGATGACGATCAGCCTCGGCAAGCAGGCGCTGCGGCTGCCCGAACCCCTGTCCCTGGACCACAAGCTGCTGCGTGTGCAGCAGGGCCGGGAGGTGATCGTCGGGCTGCGGTCGGAGGCCGTCCGCGTCGGCCGGTCCGCCGACGCGCGCCCCGGGGAGACCCTCATCACCGGGCTGGTGGAGCACGTGGAGTTCCAGGGCCACGAGGCGCTCGTCCACTTCGACACCGGATCGCGCCCCGCCGTGGTGCCCGAGCTGGAGGCGCCCCGCCCGCAGCCCCGGCCGGTCCGGCGGCGCCGCCGGGAGAGCGGGGTCCTCGACCGGCTGCGGGCGAGGGCGGGGCGGGCGGGCGGACCACCGGCCGGGCCGGGCGCGGCGCTCGACGCGCTGCCCGCGCCCGATCCCGCGGTCGCCTCCCCGCAGGGGCGGCTGCCCGGCGACCTCGTGGTCCGCACCACCCCCGACTTCGACCTGCGGCGCGGCGCGCAGGTCCCCCTTCTCGTCGACCTCGCCCGTCTGCTCGTCTTCGACCGCCACGGCGAACGGATCTGCCCGGCGCCGGACCGGCTGCCGGACCTGGACGAGTGACGCCGCCGGACCCGGCGCCCGCCGTCCGCCCGCCGTCCGCCCCCTGAAGGGACACCCCTGGGAGTGGCATCGCCGTCCGTCCGCTTCCCCAGAAGTGACACCGCCGCACCCCCGGTGCCACCGTGAGGCGTCGCACGGAGGGTACCCCTGGTGCCCAAAAACTATCGGCGCTAGTTTAGGGCGCGGACGACGACGACCGCCCGGAGGGAACACGATGAAGGCACACGACGGCATCTACCTCGACGGTGCCTGGCGCCCCGCCGCCGGCCAGGACGTGATCGAGGTCGTCAACCCGGTGGACGAGCAGGTCGTCGGCCGCGTCCCGGCCGGCGCCGCCGAGGACGTGGACGCCGCCGTACGGGCGGCCCGCGCCGCCCTCCCGGCCTGGGCCACGACCCCGCCGGCCGAGCGGGCCGCACGCCTGGCCGCCCTGCGGGACGTGCTGGCGGCCCGCAAGGACGAGATCGCCGAGACGGTCACCGCCGAGCTCGGCTCGCCGCTGCCCTTCTCCCAGGCGGTCCACGCGGCCGTGCCGATCGCGGTCGCCGGCTCCTACGCCGAGCTGGCCGCGACCCATCCCTTCGAGGAGAAGGTCGGCAACTCGACCGTGTACCAGGAGCCGATCGGCGTGGTCGGCGCCATCACGCCCTGGAACTACCCGCTCCACCAGATCGTCGCCAAGGTCGCCCCGGCCCTCGCCGCGGGCTGCACCGTCGTGCTCAAGCCCGCCGAGAACACCCCGCTGTCCGCCCAGCTCTTCGCGGAGGCGGTGCACGATGCGGGCGTCCCGGCCGGTGTCTTCAACCTCGTCACCGGCCTCGGCACGGTCGCCGGGCAGGCCCTCGTCGAACACCCCGGTGTCGACCTGGTCTCGTTCACCGGCTCCACGGCCGTCGGCCGGCGGATCGCCGCCACGGCCGGTGCCGCGATCAAGAAGGTGGCCCTCGAGCTCGGCGGCAAGTCCGCCAACGTCATCCTCCCGAGCGCCGACCTCGCCCGGGCCGTCAACGTCGGCGTCGCCAACGTGATGTCCAACTCCGGGCAGACGTGCAGCGCGTGGACCCGGATGCTGGTCCACCGCGACCGGTACGACGAGGCCGTCGCACTGGCCGCGGCCGCCGCCGCGAAGTACGGCGACCGCATCGGCCCCGTCGTCAGCGCCCGGCAGCAGGAGCGGGTGCGGGGGTACATCGAGAAGGGCGTCGCCGAGGGCGCCCGCCTGGTCGCGGGCGGCCCCGACGCCCCGCGCGAGCGCGGCTGGTTCGTCAGCCCGACGGTCTTCGCCGACGTCACCCCCGACATGACCATCGCCCAGGAGGAGATCTTCGGCCCCGTGCTGTCCGTCCTGCGCTACGAGGACGAGGACGACGCCCTGCGCATCGCCAACGGCACGGTCTACGGCCTGGCCGGGGCCGTCTGGGCCGGCGACGAGGCGGAGGCGGTGGCCTTCGCCCGCCGTATGGACACCGGGCAGGTCGACATCAACGGCGGCCGTTTCAACCCCCTGGCGCCCTTCGGCGGTTACAAGCAGTCGGGCGTCGGCCGTGAACTCGGCGCGCACGGCCTCACCGAGTACCTCCAGACCAAGTCCCTCCAGTTCTGAGGAGCTTTTCCGTGGTTCGAGCCGCCGTCCTTCCCGCCGTGGGCGCTCCCCTGGAGATCACCGGGATCGACCTCCCCGACCCCGGGCCCGGACAGGTCCGCGTCCGGCTCGCCGCCGCCGGGGTCTGCCACTCCGACCTGTCCCTGTCCGACGGCACCATGCGCGTCCCCGTCCCCGCCGTCCTCGGCCACGAGGGCGCCGGCACGGTCGTGTCCGTCGGCGAGGACGTCACCCACCTCGCGCCCGGCGACGGCGTCATCCTCAACTGGGCGCCGTCCTGCGGCGCCTGCCACGCCTGCGGGCTGGGCGAGGTGTGGCTGTGCGCCGACGCCCTCAGCGGGTCCGCCGCCGTGCACGCCCGCACCCACGACGGCACCGTGCTGCACCCCGGGCTGAACGTCGGCGCGTTCGCCGAGGAGACCGTCGTCCCCGTCTCCTGCGCCCTGCCCCTGCCGGACGGCATCCCCCTCACGGACGCGGCCCTCCTCGGCTGCGCCGTCCTCACCGGCTACGGCGCCGTCCACCACTCCGCCAAGGTCCGGCCCGGCGAGACGGTGGCCGTGTTCGGCGTCGGCGGGGTGGGCCTGGCGACCGTCCAGGCGGCCCGGATCGCCGGCGCGTCCACGATCGTCGCCGTCGACGTCTCCCCCGAGAAGGAGCACCTGGCCCGCGCGGCGGGCGCCACCGACTACCTCGTCGCCTCCGCGACCACCGCCCGCGAGATCCGGGCCCTCACCGGCAAGCAGGGCGTGGACGTGGCCGTCGAGTGCGTGGGCCGCGCGGTCACCATCCGGACCGCCTGGGAGTCGACCCGCCGCGGCGGCCGCACCACGGTCGTCGGCATCGGCGGCAAGGACCAGCAGGTCACCTTCCACGCCTTGGAGCTCTTCCACTGGGGCCGCACCCTCTCCGGCTGCGTCTACGGCAACTGCGATCCCGTCCGGGACCTGCCGGTCCTGGCCGACCACGTCCGGGCGGGCCGGCTGGACCTGGGTTCGCTGGTGACGGAGCGGATCGCCCTGGAGGGCATCCCGGCGGCGTTCGAGAACATGCTGGCGGGGAAGGGGGGCCGGGCGCTGGTCGTGTTCTGACCGCCGTCCGGGCCCGGCCCCGCGCAGCCCGGCCGCGCCTACGGCTCGCCGGATGCCCGCGGCCACCCCGGGCTCACCGGGGGTACCAGGTGCGCGGGTGTACCCGGTACACGGGTGCACCCGCTCTTCCGGCTCACCGGGCACACCGGTTCACCGGCCCACCCCGGTGCTCACGGCGCCACGTCGGACTCCTCGGAGGGCCGCGGCTCCCGCGCCGCGGCCCTTCCCGCCCGCGCCCGCGAACGGGACACCGCCACCCCCGCCAGGCACAGCGCCCCGCCCGCCAGCGTGAGCGGCCCGGGCACCTCGTCCAGGGTCAGCCACGACATCAGCACGACCAGGGCCGGCACGGCGTAGGTCGTCGCGCCCATGCGGCCCGCCGTCGTCCGGGCCAGGGCGTACGCCCAGGTGGTGAAGGCGAGCGCGGTCGGGAAGACGCCCAGGTAGACCATGTTCAGCGTGGCCTGTACCGGAGCGTCGGCGGCCTCCCGCACCAGCTGCCCGGCGAACGGCAGGCACACCACCGCCCCCACCAGGCACCCGAACGTCGTCACCTGCAACGCGCTCGCCGAGCCCAGCGCGGGCTTCTGCGCCACGACCCCGCAGGCGTACGCGACGGCGGCCAGCAGACACAGCGCCACCCCCAGCAGTGAGGAACCGCCCCCGCCCGACATCGACAGCCCCACCGTCACCGCGCCCGCGAACGACACCGCCATGCCGGCCAGCAGCCGCGGCGGCAGCCGGTCGCCCAGCAGCCGCGCCCCGAGCAGCGCGATGAGCAGCGGCCCGACGTTCACCACCAGGGCGGCGGTCCCCGCGTCCACCTCCCGCTCACCCCAGTTCAGGGCCACCATGTACAGGCCGAACCACAGCACGCCCGACACGCCGATCCCACGCCACGCCGCCCGCGGCGGCCACCCCTCCCGCCGTACGAGACAGATCACCCCCAGCGTCAGCGCCCCGGCCAGCAGCCGGCCGAGCGCCAGGGCGCCCGGGGAGTACACGTGCCCGGCACTGCGGACCGAGACGAAGGCCGACGCCCACAGCACGACGGTGACCGTGGCCGCACCGGCGGCGAGCAGTTCCGGACGACGAGAGGTGTTCATCACGCTCCTGAGGTGAGGAAGCCGGGGATGGGGCGGCCGGCGGGGTACGGACGGCTGGTCCGGCTCCTCCCCGGTCGGGCCGTTCGGTGCGGTCCTCCCGATGGAGCGCGCCAGAGCCACCGGAGGCCGGGCCGGAGTGGCTGGTGGGGGTCGGGCCGAAGTGGTCGGTGGGGTCGGGCGGACAGGTCGGTGGGGTCGGGTGGAGAGGTCGGTGGGATCGGGCCGGGGGCGCCGGGGGCTGGTGGGGCCGGGCCGGAGTGGTCGGGTGGGCCAGGCGGAGTGGTCGACGGGGTCAGGCGGAGTGGTCGGTGGGGGCGGCCGAAGTGGTCGGTGGGGGCGGGCGGAGTGGTCGGTGGGATCGGGCCGGGGTCGCCGGGGGCCGGTGGGGTCCGCCCAGGTGCTTCGGTCGGGGGCGGAGAGGGCGGTGCCGCCGGTGGGGGTCGGCGATGCCGCCGTCAGCGCAGTGCTCCCGCGTCGATGCCCAGCAGTTCGGCCAGCGCGCGCTCGCCCTCCGGCGTCACCCGCACCGCCCGCTCGGAGCCGATGCGCTCGCACCAGCCCGTGTCGAGCGCGTGCCGGCACAGGGCCGCGCCCGCGGTGCCGGCGAGGTGCGGCCGGCGCTCGGTCCAGTCCAGGCAGGCCCGGACCAGCGGGCGGCGGCCCGCGCGGTCGAGGGCGATGCCGGCCCCCTCGAACCACCGCAGTCCCGCGTCCGTCAGCGCGAACCCGGTGTCCTGGAGCAGCAGCCCGCGCGCGGTGAGCGCGTCGGTGACCGCGATGCCGAGCCGGCCGGCCAGATGGTCGTAGCAGGTGCGGCCGCGGGCCATCGCCGACCCGGCGCTCGACGCGCGCAGGCTCCGGGGCCCCGCGACGTCGCCGGGGGCGACCTGCGCGGCCAGGTCCTCCACCAGCTGGGCGATCCGCGCGCCGGCCAGCCGTACGTACCGGTGCCGCCCCTGCCGCTCCTCGGTGAGCACGCCGCCTGCGACGAGCTTGCCGAGGTGCTCGCTCAGCGTCGACGCGGCGACGCCCGCGTGCCGGGCCAGTTCGCCCGCGGTCCAGGCCCGGCCGTCGAGCAGCGCGAGGAGGCACGCCGCGCGCGTCTCGTCGGCGATCAGCCCGGCCAGCCGGGCCAGCAGCGGTGCCCGGGGGTCCCTGGTGGTCATGGCTCCCAGCATGGGACACGGACGGTTCGGCGTGCGCCGCAGCGTGCCCGCCGCCGCGCTCTCCGGGGCGCCCTTGTCCGGTGAGCGGCGGCGCGCCCCGCGGCTACGCCGTCCGCCGCACCTGCTCGTACTGCTGGGCCAGTCCGTCCAGCAGCGCGGTGAGGCCCGCCTCGAAGGCCCGCTCGTCGATCTTCTCCTGCTGCTCGGCCAGCAGGTGGGCCTGGCCGAGGTGGGGGTAGTCGGCCGGGTCGTAGGCGCTCGCGTCGCCCACGAAACCGCCCGCGAAGGAGCCGAGCGCGGAACCCATGATGAAGTACCGCATCAGCGCGCCGATCGAGGTGGCCTGCGCGGGCGGCCAGCCGGCGTCGACCATCGCGCCGTAGACGGCGTCGGCGAGCCGCAGCGCGGCCGGGCGGCGGCCGGGGCCGCGCGCGAGGACGGGGACGATGTTGGGGTGGTCGCGCAGGGCGGCCCGGTAGGAGACGGCCCAGTCGTGCAGCGCGGTCCGCCACTCCCGCCCGTCCTCGAACATCGACAGGTCGACCTGGGCGCTCACGGAGTCGGCGACGGCCTCGAGGATCTCGTCCTTGGTCCGGAAGTGGTTGTAGAGCGAGGGCCCGCTCACCCCCAGCTCGGCGGCGAGCCGCCGTGTGGAGAGGCCCGCGAGCCCCTCCGCGTCGACGAGCGCGCGGGCCGCCTCGACGATGCGGTCGGTGTTCAGGAGGGGCTTGCGCGGTCGGGCCATGGCGCACATAGTAGGGCTGCACCCAAAAACTAGCAGCGCTAATTTAAATGTACGGGTTTCAAGTGAGGTGGTCTCGTGGTGTACCTGGGGCTCAGCGAGGAGCAGGAGGCCGTGCGCCGGCTCGCCCGCGATTTCGTGGAGCGCGAGATCGCCCCGCACGCCGTCGCCTGGGACCGCGCCGAGGAGGTCGACCGGGGCATCGTGAAGAAACTCGGCGAGGTCGGCTTCCTGGGTCTGACGATCGACGAGGAGTACGGCGGCTCCGGCGGCGACCACCTGGCGTACTGCCTGGTCACGGAGGAGCTGGGGCGCGGCGACTCGTCGGTGCGCGGCATCGTCTCCGTGTCCCTGGGGCTGGTCGCCAAGTCGATCGCGGCCTGGGGGGACGAGGAGCAGAAGCGGCGCTGGCTGCCGGGGCTCACCTCCGGCGCGTCCGTCGGCTGCTTCGGCCTGACCGAGCCCGGCACCGGCTCCGACGCGGGGAACCTGACCACCCGCGCGGTCCGCGACGGCGCCGACTACGTCCTGAACGGCACCAAGATGTTCATCACGAACGGCACCTGGGCCGACGTCGTGCTGCTGTTCGCCCGCTCCACCGACGCCCCCGGCCACAAGGGCGTCTCCGCCTTCCTGGTGCCGGCCGACACCCCGGGCCTGACCCGCCGCACCCTGCACGGCAAGCTCGGCCTGCGCGGCCAGGCCACCGCCGAGCTGGTCCTCGAGGACGTGCGCGTGCCCGCCTCCGCGCTGCTCGGCGAGGAGGGCAAGGGCTTCTCCGTCGCCATGTCGGCGCTGGCCAAGGGGCGTATGTCGGTCGCGGCGGGCTGCGTCGGGATAGCCCAGGCCGCGCTGGACGCGGCCGTGCGGTACGCGGGTGAGCGCGAGCAGTTCGGCAAGGCCATCGCCCGGCACCAGCTCGTGCAGGAGCTGATCAGCGACATCGCGGTCGACGTGGACGCCGCCCGGCTGCTGACCTGGCGGGTCGCGGACCTGATCGACCGGGGGCTGCCGTTCGCCGTCGAGTCCTCCAAGGCCAAGCTCTTCGCCTCGGAGGCCGCCGTCCGGGCCGCCAACAACGCCCTCCAGGTCTTCGGCGGCTACGGCTACATCGACGAGTACCCGGCCGGCAAGCTGCTGCGCGACGCCCGCGTGATGACCCTCTACGAGGGCACGAGCCAGATCCAGAAGCTGGTGATCGGCCGCGCGCTGACGGGGGTCTCGGCCTTCTGAGTAGCCTTCGTCACCGTCTGAGTACGACGGCGGATGCGGCCGCGGGCCGCGTCCGCCGAGGCTTCTCCCCATGAGTGACACACCGGTCAAGCAGCAGAGCACGGCCGCCTTCTACGGCCAGGCCGTCGCCTCGTTCGCCATCGCCATGGCGGCCACCGCCCTCGGCATCTACCGGCTGGACACGGACGCCTGGGTGCGGGCGTTCCTCGCGATCGCGGTCCTGTACCTGGTGACCTCCGCCTTCACCCTGGCGAAGGTGGTCCGGGACCGGCAGGAGGCCGGCCGGATCGTCAGCCGCGTCGACCAGGCCCGCCTGGAGAAGCTCCTCGCCGAGCACGACCCGTTCACCGAGAAGATCTGACCCCGGTCCCGCCCCCCGCGGCACACACGGGCACACTAAGCAACCGCTCACCTTCGGCGGTATGGTGGAGCTCCTGTACCGAGAGGGGCGAACGAGCGATGAGTACGGCTCAGGAGACGGCCGGCGGCGAGGTCGAGCCGTGGGAGGAGGTCACTCCCGACGCGGCCCGGCGACTGCTCGTCGCCGCCGTGGAGGCCTTCGCCGAGCGTGGCTACCACGCGACGACGACCCGCGACATCGCGGGGCGCGCGGGCATGAGCCCGGCCGCCCTCTACATCCACTACAAGACGAAGGAAGAGCTCCTCCACCGCATCAGCCGCATCGGCCACGACCGTGCGCTGAACATCCTGCGCACCGCGGCCCGTGGTGACGGCAGTGCGGCGCAGCGGCTCGCGGACGCGGTGGGCTCCTTCGTCCGCTGGCACGCCGGGCGGCGCACCACCGCGCGGGTCGTGCAGTACGAGCTGGAGGCCCTGGGGCCGGACGCCCGTGCCGAGATCCTCGCGCTGCGCCGGCAGGTGGACGCCGAGGTGCGCGGGATCATCGAGGAAGGGGTCGCGGCGGGCGAGTTCGAGGTGCTCGACGTGCACGGCACCACCCTCGCCGTGCTGTCCCTGTGCATCGACGTGGCCCGCTGGTTCAACGTGAACGGCCCGCGCACGCCCGACGAGGTCGGCGCGCTCTACGCCGACCTCGTGCTGCGGATGGTGGGGGCGGCGGAGCCGTCGCGGGGGGCTCAGAGGTAGTAGCGGGACACCGACTCCGCCACGCACACCGGCTTGTCCCCGCCCTCGCGCTCCACGGTGAAGGCGACGGTGACCTGGACGCCGCCGGGGACGTCGTCGACGGCGGTGACCGCGGCGGTGGCCCGCAGCCGGGAGCCGACCGGGACGGGGGAGGGGAAACGCACCTTGTTCGTCCCGTAGTTGACGCCCATCTTCACGCCTTCGACCGAGATCAGCTGCGGTCCGAACAGCGGCAGCAGGGAGAGGGTCAGATAGCCGTGCGCGATGGTGGTGCCGAAGGGCCCGGCGGCGGCCTTCTCCGGTTCGACGTGGATCCACTGGTGATCACCGGTGGCCTCGGCGAAGAGATCGATCCGCTTCTGGTCGATCTCCAGCCAGTCCGTGTACCCCAGCCGCTCGCCGACCGCCGCCCTCAGGTCGTCGGCGGACGTGAAGATCCTCGGCTCTGCCATGTCTGCGGCCTCTCTCGCGTCACGAAGTCACCTCTAAGCGACTGCTTAGCATGGTAGGTCGGAAGGGACCTGTCAACGGACCCGGGTGCCGCCCGGCGGGTCGGTAGGCTTCGAGAGGTGCCCCAGATCCCAGAGAAGGTCCACGAACTCACGGTCGGCCAGCTCGCCGCCCGCAGCGGCGCCGCCGTCTCCGCCCTGCACTTCTACGAGTCCAAGGGGCTCATCAGCAGCCGCCGCACCCCGGGCAACCAGCGGCGCTACTCCCGCGACACGCTCCGCCGCGTGGCCTTCGTCCGGGCCGCCCAACGCGTCGGCATCCCCCTCGCCACGATCCGCGGGGCCCTTGCCGAACTCCCCGAGGAGCGCACCCCCACCCGCGAGGACTGGGCCCGTCTCTCCGAGGCCTGGCGGGCCGAACTCGACGAGCGCATCAAGCGGCTCAACCGCCTTCGCGACCACCTGACCGACTGCATCGGCTGCGGCTGTCTCTCCCTCGACACCTGCGTCCTGTCCAACCCCGACGACACCTTCGGCCAACGCCGGTCGGGCTCCAGCCTGCTGGTGGGCCCCACGGACACCGAGAAGCGCGGGAAGAACACCCCGGACACCGCCCCACCCCCCACGAACGGCTGCGCCTGACAGCGCGAGCCCGCACCACACCCGGGCGCGAACGCGCGCGGTCCGGCGCGGGCGGTACCCCGTCGGCGCCGGGCCGCGCGATGCCCCGAACCCCGCCGCCGCGCACCGAGCCGCTCGGCGAAGCCGGTGCCCTCCGCCGCCGCCCGCGCCGCCGCGCACGGAGTGCCGACGGGGAACCGACTTCCTCGACCGGCACCGCGATCGCCGCCACCCTCGCCGCCGTCCTGGCCGGCGTCGGCACACCGTCTTCGAGGGCCTCGTGGTCCGCTCCGCGCTCCTCGTCCTGGCCTACGACGGGCGACGGGCGCATCCGTACCGGTGCAGCGCCGCCGTCACCAACTGAGCGTTGGACAGGGCCCGTCGGCCGTCCGGCAGGACCAGGGTGTCCTCCAGGCCGATCCGGGTCGCCAGTCCCAGCCGTCCCGCCAGCCGCAGCACGGGCCACGGTACCGCCGTGCCGTCGGCCGCGCCCCGCGTCCCGTTCAGACATACCTGCACCATGTCCCGAGGGTGACAGCCACCCCGGGCGGGGACCGGCGGCGAGGGGCCGCGGGGTGACATGCCGGACGGTGACACAGGGGGTGCGGCATCCCCGACGCACCCCCGTCGTCCTCTCAGGCCGACACCAGCAGTCGTCCGCCGCGCCGGGCGTACGCCAGCGCGTCGGGCGTGAGCACGGGCCGCGGCACGAGTATCCCGCAGTCCGTGCAGACCGGACCCGCCGACGGCTCGTGGTCCAGGCCGTACTTCCACACCAGCCGCTCGCCGCCGCACACCGGGCAGCCGGAGCCCGGCGCGCGCTCCAGCGCGGTGATCAGCCGGCGCAGTACCTCGGCCAGCGGCTCACGGGGGTGGACCCGCGGGTCGTCGCACCACGCCACACCGAAGCCGCCCCAGGTCAGCCGGTGCCAGTCGTCCACACTGCCGGGCCTGCGCAGCCCGTCGTGCTTCTCCTTCTTGCGGCGCTCGGCGAACTCGCCCTCGTAGGCCAGCCACACCGCCCGCGCCTCCTCCAGCTCCTCCAGCGCGGCCACGAGCCGCGCCGGATCGGGGGAGCGGTCCTCGGGGCCGAAACCGGCCCGGGAGCAGAGATGGTCCCAGGTCGCCCTGTGCCCGTAAGGGGCGAACCGTTCAAGGCACTTGCGGAGTGAATACCGCCGCAGCGCCAGGTCGCACCGCGGGTCGCGCACCTGTCTCGCCAGACTCCGGAAACCGGCCATCGCCTTGCACCTCCGTCACATCTGCACCTGCACTTCGGTCACTTCGGCGTTCATCGCGCGGACTTCGCACGACGTCGTCGAATAGACGTATCGACACGCGATTCGGCTCCCCTCGGCTCCATCCGATGTCCGATGCCGTCCCACAAGCCGGATGAGGCGACTCCCAAAAGTGACGCATGTTCATCTTCAATCCCGGGGATACCGGCGGTAACCTTCCGGCCACCCCCGTCGCGAGGAGCTGCCGATGCCACGGCGAATCCCACGCACCGCCCTCGACGAACTGAGAACTCCCGGCAGATTCCCCGGGTTCCTGAAGACCGCATCCGTATGCGTCCTGTTGGCCGGTCTTTTGACACCTCTTTCCCCGGCGGCGGCCGCCGCCGGGGCACCCCGCTCCGCCGCTGCCGCCGAGACCGAGGCCGTGGCCGCGGCCGCGAACGACCACTGCGGCGGCCAGTGTTCCGACATCCTGCCGCCCGGCGAGAACGGCAACGCCACCCTCGCCCAGATCCTTCTCAACCAGGCGTTCGGCACCCAGCCCGCGCACGCCGAGGACCAGCTCGGCCCCTACGCCGCTCTGGCCAAGGGCCACTCCACGCTCACCAACGCCACGATCAACACGTTCTTCAACGACGCGTCGTTCGGGGTTCCCGCCGATCAAGTCGCCTCCACCGTCCATCCCGCCGGCCGCGGCGACGTCACGATCGTCCGCGACAAGAAGACGGGCGTCCCGCACATCACCGGTACCACCAGGTACGGCACCGAGTTCGGTGCCGGCTATGCCGCAGCCGAGGACCGGCTGTGGCTCATGGACGTCCTGCGGCACGTCGGCCGCGGTCAGCTCACCTCCTTCGCGGGCGGCGCCGCCTCCAACCAGGGCCTGGAGCAGCAGTTCTGGCGCAACGCCCCCTACACCGAGGCCGACCTCCAGGCCCAGATCGACGACGCCGTGGCCGGCAACGGCGCCCGCGGACAGCAGGCCCTGGCCGACGCCAAGGCCTACCTGGACGGCATCAACGCCTACATCGACGCCTCCGACAGCGGCCGCTACTTCCCCGGTGAATACGTCCTGACCGGCCACAAGGACTCCATCACCAACGCCGGGACCATCGCCCGGTTCACCGTCACCGACCTGGTGGCGCTGGCCTCGGTGGTCGGGGCCCTCTTCGGCTCCGGCGGCGGCGGCGAGGTCGCCAACGCGATCTCCCTGCTGGCGGCGCAGGAACGGTACGGCGTGGAGGAGGGCACCGAGGTCTGGGAGTCCTTCCGTGAACGCGACGACCCCGAGGCCGTCACGACCCTCCACGACGGCAGCAGTTTCCCCTACGCCGTCCGGCCCGACGACCCGCAGGGACTGGCGCTGCCCGACCCCGGCTCGGTGGTCGAGGAGCCGCTGGTCTACGACCGCACCGGCAGCGCGGCCGCCGCCAGCGCGACGACCGCCTCCGCCACGGCCGCCGCCACCGCCCTCACCTCCGCCCGGCGCGGCATGTCCAACGCCCTCGTGGTCAGCGGCGACCACACCGCGAGCGGCCACCCGATCGCCGTCTTCGGCCCGCAGACCGGCTACTTCGCCCCCCAACTGCTGCTGCTCCAGGAACTCCAGGGCCCGGGCATCAGCGCCCGCGGCGCCTCCTTCGCGGGCCTGAGCATGTACGTCGAGCTCGGCCGCGGCCAGGACTACGCGTGGAGCGCCACCACCTCGGGCCAGGACGTCATCGACACCTACGCCGTCGAGCTGTGCCAGGACGACCACCACTACCTGTACCGCGGCACCTGCACGGCGATGGAGAAGGTCGAACAGAAGAACACCTGGACGCCGACCACGGCCGACGGCACCGCGGCCGGCTCGTACACGATGCGCGTCTGGCGCACCGCGTACGGCCCTGTCACCCACCGGGCGACGGTCGGCGGCACGAAGGTCGCCTACACCACCCTGCGCTCGTCCTTCCTGCACGAGGTCGACTCCATCATCGGCTTCCAGATGCTGAACGACCCGGACCACGTCACGAGCCCGCAGACCTTCCAGAGCGCGGTGCAGCACATCAACTACACCTTCAACTGGTTCTACGCCGACGCCGACCACACCGCGTACTACAACAGCGGCGACAACCCGGTGCGCGCGACCGGCGTCGACGCCGATCTCCCGGCCTGGGCGCGGTCCGCGTACGAGTGGCGGAACTGGGACCCGGCGACCAACACGGCCGAGTACACACCTGCCTCGGCGCACCCCCACTCCATCGACCAGGACTACTACATCTCCTGGAACAACAAACAGGCCGAGGACTACGCGACCGCGCCCTGGGGCGACGGGTCCGTGCACCGTGGCAACCTTCTGGAGACCCGGGTGAAGAAGCTGGTCCAGGCCGGCGGCGTCACCCGTGCCGCCCTGGTGAAGGCCATGGCGGACGCGGCCCTCACCGACCTGCGCGCCGAGGACGTCCTGCCCGACCTGCTGAAACTGATCAACAGCTCGCCGGTCACCGACACCACCGCCGCGTCGGCCGTGAGCAAGCTCCAGGCCTGGCTGACGGCCGGCGGTAAGCGCACGGAGACCACGGCCGGTTCGAAGACGTACGCCGACGCCGACGCGATCCGCGTCCTGGACGCCTGGTGGCCGCTGCTGGTGCGGGCCGCGTTCGAACCGGGTCTCGGCACCGGGCTGTACACCGCGTTCACCGCCAACCTGCCCGTCGACGAGACCCCGTCGGCCGCCCACGGCCCGACCGGCGCGCACGCCGGGAGCGCCTTCCAGTACGGCTGGTGGAGTTACGTCGACAAGGACATCCGGGCGGTGCTCGGGGAACCGGTGCAGGGCCCGTTGGCGCGCACGTACTGCGGCGGCGGCAGCCTCAGCGCCTGCCGGGACGTCCTGATCAGCACGCTGAAGACGGCGGCCGGCCGGACCGCGGCCCAGGTCTACCCCGGTGACGACCTCTGCGCGGCGGGCGACCAGTGGTGCGCCGACTCGATCGTCCAGCGCGCCCTCGGCGGCATCGAGCACGGCGCCGTCGGCTGGCAGAACCGGCCCACCTACCAGCAGGTCGTGGAGTTCACCACGCACCGCTGAACCCACGCCGGGCCGGGTCCGTACGGACCCGGCCCGCTCACCCGTACAGCAGGTACTCCTTCCGCAGCCGCCGGAAGGCGGCCAGTTCCTCCTGCCAGTCCGCCACCACCTCGTCCACGCCCGCGCCCGCGTCGATCGCCGTGCGCACCCGGGCGGACCCCGTCAGCCGGTCGATCCAGTGGTCCGGGCGCCACGCGAAGCCGCTCCAGACCCGCTTGGCCGTCACCAGCAGGGCGACACCGGTGCGGACGGGGTCGAAGGCGTCCCGGTCGCGCACATGGATCTGCACCCCGCCCACGGTCCGGCCCTGGAACGTGGAGAAGGACGGCGTGAAGTACGCCTCCCTGAAGTCCGCCCCGGGCAGCTCCAGCCCGTTCACGGCGGCCGCCCACCGCCCGTCGATCCCCTCCGCGCCGAGCAGTTCGAACGGCCGGGTGGTGCCCCGTCCCTCCGACAGGTTCGTCCCCTCGAACAGGCAGGTCCCCGCGTACACGAGGGCCGTGTCGGGGGTCGGCATGTTCGGGCTCGGCGGCACCCACGGCAGCCCCGACGCGTCGTACCACTGCGACCGCCGCCACCCGGTCATCTCCACGGTGTCCAGCTCCACCGGCGCCTCCAGGAACTCCCCGTTGAACAGCCGGGCCAGCTCCGCGACCGTCATGCCGTGCGCCTGCGCGATCGGCCGCCGCCCGACGAAGCTCGCGTACTCCGGCCGCAGCACCGGCCCCAGCGCCGCCCGCCCGGTCACCGGATTCGGCCGGTCCAGCACCACGCACCGCAGGCCCGCCAGGCGCGCCGCCGCCATGCAGTCGTACAGCGTCCAGATGTACGTGTAGAAGCGGGCGCCGACGTCCTGGACGTCGAAGACCACCGTGTCGACGCCGGACGCGGCGAAGACGTCCGCGAGCGGCCGGCCGCTTTTGAGGTACGTGTCGTACACGGGCAGCCCGGTCGCCGGATCGTCGTACCGGCCCTCGGAGCCGCCCGCCTGCGCGGTGCCCCGGAAGCCGTGCTCGGGGCCGAAGACGGCCGTGAGACGGACACGGGGGTCGGCGTGCATCACGTCGACCACGTGCCGGACGTCACGGGTGACACCGGTGGGGTTGGTGACCACACCGACGCGCGCTCCGTGCAGCAGGGCGTACCCGTCGTCGGCGAGGCGTTCGAAACCGGTTCTCGGTCGCCCGTGGCGCTCGGCGGCGGCGTCGGCGCCGGACGCGGGCAGGGACGCCACGGCGGTGGCGGCGAGGAGACCCCGTCGGGAGAGGCGCATGGAGGTATGTGTCCCGCGTCCACCCTTCCCTGCAACATACCGACCGGTTAGTCTGACGCCGCAGCAGGGCCGACGCACCCCACGCCGCGTACCTCCGTCCGGGTGCGCCGTGCAGTGCGGCAGTCGTGCCGTGCCGTGCAGTGCGGCAGTCGTGTCGTGCCGCAGTCGTGCCGCAGTCGTGTCGCAGTCGCGCCGAAGGAGACCGATGGTGCAAGCCGTGCAGGGTGCCGGAGTCGTCGTCACCGGAGCGGGAGGCGGCATCGGCGCCGCCCTCGCCCGCCGCTTCGCCGCCGAGGGAGCCCGCGTCGTCGTCAACGACCTGGACGCCGACCGGGCGAAGGCGGTCGCCGACGAGATCGGCGGGACCGCCCTCCCCGGCGACGCCTCCGCGATCGTCCCCGAGGCCCGGGACGCCCTCGGCGGCACCGTCGACGTCTACTGCGCCAACGCGGGCGTCGCCTTCGACGGCGCCGACACCGGCGCGCCGCTCGACGAGCGCGCCTGGACGGTGTCCTGGGACGTCAACGTCATGGCCCACGTCCGTGCCGCCCACGCGCTGCTCCCGGACTGGCTGGAGCGCGGCGCCGGCCGCTTCGTCTCCACCGTCTCCGCCGCCGGACTGCTCACCATGATCGGCGCGGCCGCCTACAGCGTCACCAAGCACGGCGCGTACTCCTTCGCCGAGTGGCTGTCGCTGACCTACCGCCACCGCGGGATCAAGGTCCACGCCATCTGCCCGCAGGGCGTGCGCACCGACATGCTCGACGCCGCCGGCAGCGCGGGCGACCTGGTGCTCAGGCCGACCGCGATCGCACCACAGGCGGTGGCCGACGCCCTGTTCCAGGGCATCGAGGAGGACCGCTTCCTGATCCTCCCGCACCCCGAGGTCGCCGGGTACTACCAGGCCCGCGCCGCCGACCCCGAGCGCTGGCTGGCGACCATGAACCACATCCAGCAGAAGTGGGAGACCGCACGGTGACCGCGTCACGCTACGCAGCCCAGCCCTGGCTGGCCCTCCTCGACGAGGCCCAGCGCGCCCCCGTCGACCCCGACGCGTCCCTGGTCCACGCCCTGCGCCGGGCCGTCGCCGAGGCCCCGGAGCGCACCTTCCTCACCTACTTCGACGGACGGATCGGCTACCGCGAGGCGGACGAGCTGAGCGACTCGATCGCCGGCCACCTGGCCGCCCGCGGCCTGGAGCGCGGCGACCGGGTCGCCGTCCTGCTCCAGAACTCCCCGCACTTCGTCCTCGCCGTCCTCGGCGCCTGGAAGGCGGGCGCGACCGTCGTCCCGGTCAACCCGATGTACAAGGCGGGGGAGGTGGCCCACGTCCTGCGGGACGGCGAGGTCACCGCGCTGGTCTGCTCGCACCGCGCCTGGGAGTCGTACCTGCGCGACACGGCCGCCGGCTCGCCGGTGCGGATCGTGCTCACGGGCTGCGAGCTGGACTTCCAGACCCGGGGCGACACGCGCGTGCTCACCTTCGAACGGCTTCCGCAGGCACCGGACGCCGACGACCTCACCGCCGTCGCCCGCGCCGGCCACCGGGCGCCCGAGGACCGCGCCCCGGCCGCCTCCGACGCCGCGCTGATCAGCTACACCTCCGGCACCAGCGGCACCCCGAAGGGCGCCGTCAACACCCACGCCAACATCATGCACAACGCCGAACGGCAGCGCACCGGCCTGCGCCTGCCCGAGGCGCCCGTCTACTACGCGCTCGCGCCCCTCTTCCACATCACCGGCATGGTCTGCCAGCTCGCCGCCTGCGTGAACAGCGTCGGCACGCTGGTGCTGACCTACCGGTTCGAGGCGGGCGTCGTCCTGGAGGCGTTCGCCGAGCACCGCCCGCACTACACCGTCGGCCCCTCCACGGCGTTCATGGCGCTGGCCGCCCACCCGGACGTCACCCGCGACCACTTCTCCTCCTTCGTGAACATCTCCTCCGGCGGCGCCCCGCTGCCGCCGGCCCTGGTGGAGAAGTTCCGGGCGGGCTTCGGGCCGTACATCCGCAACGGCTACGGCCTGACCGAGTGCACCGCCCCCTGCGCCTCCGTCCCGCCGCACCGGGAGGCGCCGGTCGACCCGGTGTCGGGGACGCTCGCGGTCGGGGTGCCCGGCCCCGACACGGTCGTACGGATCGTCGACGACCGGGGCGAGGAGGTGCCCTTCGGGGAGCAGGGCGAGATCGTCGTGAGCGGGCCGCAGGTCGTGCCCGGCTACTGGCGGCGCCCCGACGCCACCGCCGACACCTTCCCCGGCGGCGAACTGCGCACCGGCGACATCGGCTTCATGGACGAACAGGGCTGGCTCTACGTCGTCGACCGCAAGAAGGACATGATCAACGCGTCCGGCTTCAAGGTCTGGCCGCGCGAGGTCGAGGACGTGCTGTACACCCACCCGGCGGTGCGCGAGGCGGCCGTCGTCGGGGTGCCCGACGGCTACCGAGGGGAGACCGTCAAGGCGTACATCAGCCTGCGCCCGGGCGCCGACACGGACCCGGATGAACTCGCGGTGTACTGCAAGGAGAGACTGGCCGCCTACAAGTACCCGCGACAGGTGGAGATCCTGCCCGACCTGCCCAAGACGGCGAGTGGCAAGATCCTCCGTCGGGAACTGCGTTCCCGCGCGCACGACAGCCGGTGAGCCAGACGCCGGGACAGCATCGAGAAAGGCAGGTGGCGGCAGTGCCCAGGACGACGGACGGTGACGGGACCCCCGTGCCGCAGCGGCTGCTGGCCGCCGCCACCCGGCTCTTCGCCGAGCGGGGCTACGACCGCACCTCCGTGCAGGAGATCGTCGAGGCGGCCGGCGTCACCAAGGGGGCGCTCTACCACTACTTCGGCTCCAAGGACGACCTCCTGCACGAGGTGTACGCGCGCGTGCTGCGCGTCCAGCAGGAGCGACTGGACGCCTTCGCCGGCGCCGACGAGCCGATCGAGAAGCGGCTGCGGGACGCGGCGGCCGACGTCGTCGTCACGACGATCGAGAACCTCGACGACGCGTCGATCTTCTTCCGCTCGATGCACCACCTGAGCCCCGAGAAGAACAAGCAGGTCCGTGCCGAGCGCCGCCGCTACCACGAACGCTTCCGCGCCCTGGTCGAGGAGGGCCAGGAGGCCGGGGTGTTCTCCACGGCGACCCCCGCCGACCTGGTCGTGGACTACCACTTCGGCTCGGTCCACCACCTGTCGACCTGGTACCGCCCCGACGGGCCGATGAGCCCCAAGGAGGTCGCCGACCACCTGGCCGACCTCCTGCTGCGCGCCCTGCGCCCGTAACCGGGGGCCGTACA
The DNA here is from genome assembly GCF_044750285.1 of Streptomyces sp. NPDC088812. Taxonomy (NCBI): domain Bacteria; kingdom Bacillati; phylum Actinomycetota; class Actinomycetes; order Kitasatosporales; family Streptomycetaceae; genus Streptomyces; species Streptomyces sp. NPDC088812. The sequence continues at coordinate 113,933 of NZ_JBIVJP010000005.1, forward strand.
GCCCGTCCGGCGTCTGAGGACGAGGCCCGTCCGCATACAGCCCGTCCGGCACTTGAGGACGAGGCCCGTCCGCATACAGCCCGTCCGGCGCTTGAGGACGAGGCCCGTCCAGGGCCGAAACGGGGGTCTGGGGGCGGAGCCCCCAGGTACGGGACGGGTAGGGGCGGCGGGGGCGAGGAACCCCCGGCCGCCCCCAGCCGCCCCCAGCCGCCCCCGGGACGGTCGCCCCCGGGACGGTCGCCACCGGCACGGTCGCCACCGGCACGGTCGCCACCGGCACGGTCACACGTACTTCTTCAGCTCCCGCCGCGCCAGCGACCGCTGGTGCACCTCGTCCGGCCCGTCGGCGAGCATCAGCGTCCGCGCCCCGGCGTACAGCTCGGCCAGCGGGAAGTCCTGGCTCACCCCGCCCGCGCCGTGCAGCTGGATCGCCCGGTCGATGATGCCGACCACCGCACGCGGAGTGGCGATCTTGATCGCCTGGATCTCCGTGTGGGCGCCCCGGTTGCCGACCGTGTCCATCATCCAGGCCGTCTTCAGCACCAGCAGCCGCAGCTGCTCGACCGTCACCCGCGCGTCGGCGATCCAGTTGTGCACCACGCCCTGCTGCGCCAGCGCCTTGCCGAACGCCGTGCGGGACACCGCCCGCCGGCACATCAGCTCGATGGCCCGCTCCGCCATGCCGATCAGGCGCATGCAGTGGTGGATGCGGCCCGGTCCGAGCCGGGCCTGGGCGATGGCGAAGCCGCCGCCCTCCTCGCCGATCAGGTTCGTCACCGGCACGCGCGCGTGGTCGAAGACCACCTCGGCGTGGCCGCCGTGGTAGTGGTCCTCGTAGCCGAAGACCCTCATCGCGCGCCGCACGGTCACCCCCGGGGTGTCGCGCGGTACGAGCACCATGGACTGCTGGCGGCGGATGTCCGCCCCGTCCGGGTCCGTCTTGCCCATCACGATGAAGATCGCGCAGTCCGGGTCCATCGCCCCGGAGATGTACCACTTGCGGCCCGTGACGACGTACTCGTCGCCGTCGCGCTCGATGTGCGTGGTGATGTTCGTGGCGTCGGAGGAGGCCACCTCCGGCTCCGTCATCGCGAACGCCGAGCGGATCTCCCCGGCCAGCAGCGGCTGCAGCCACTGCTTGCGCTGCCGCTCGTCGCCGAACTGCGCCAGCACCTCCATGTTGCCGGTGTCGGGCGCCGAGCAGTTCAGCGCGGTGGGCGCGAGCTGCGGGCTGCGGCCGGTGATCTCCGCCAGCGGGGCGTACTGGAGGTTGGTCAGCCCGGCGCCGTACTCGGAGTCGGGGAGGAAGAGGTTCCACAGCCCCTGCCGGCGCGCCTCGGCCTTCAGCTCCTCCACCACCGCCGGGGTGTCCCACGGCGAGGCGAGCCGGGCCCGCTGCTCCTCGACGACCGCCTCGGCCGGGTAGACGTACTCGTCCATGAAGGCGAGCAGCTTGGCGCGGAGTTCCTCGGTGCGCGCGTCGAACGCGAAGTCCATGGGCGTCAGCCTTCCTGAAGGGTGGTCAGTCCGTGGTCGATGAAGACGGGCACGAGGTCACCGATGCGGTCGAAGCCGCGGCCGACCGTCTGCCCCAGGGTGTAGCGGTAGTGGATGCCCTCCAGGATCACGGCGAGCTTGAACCACGCGAACGCCGTGTACCAGGAGACGGCCGAGACGTCGCGCCCCGAGCGGGCCGCGTACCGTTCGACCAGTTCGGCCGGATCCGGGTGCCCCGGGGCCTCGGCGGTGGTGGAGACGGGCGAGTCGGGCATCCCGAGCCGCATGCTGTACATCACCAGCAGGCCGAGGTCGGTGAGCGGGTCGCCGAGCGTCGACATCTCCCAGTCGAGGATCGCCCGGATCGTGTCGTCCTCGCCGATCAGGACGTTGTCGAGCCGGTAGTCGCCGTGCACGACGGTGGGGGCGGGGGAGGAGGGCAGGTCCCGGCCGAGTGCCGCGTGCAGTTCGTCGATGCCGGCCAGGTCCCGGTTGCGGGAGGCGTCCAGCTGCTTGGCCCAGCGCCGCAACTGGCGGTCGAGGAAGCCCTCGGGGCGGCCGAAGTCGCCGAGGCCCACCTCGGCGGGGTCCACCGCGTGCAGCTCCACGAGGGTGTCCACCAGGGACAGGACGGCGCCCCGGGTGCGCTCCGGGCCGAGCGGGGCGAGCTGCTCGGCGGTCCGGTACGGCGTGCCCTCCACGAACTCCATCACGTAGAACGGCGCGCCGAGCACCTCCTCGTCCTCGCACAGCAGCACCGGCGCCGGCACCGGCACGCTGGTCGGATGCAGGGCGCTGATCACCCGGTGCTCGCGCCGCATGTCGTGCGCGGTCGCCAGGACGTGGCCGAGCGGGGGCCGCCGCACGACCCAGCGCGCCTCGCCGTCGGAGACCGCGTAGGTGAGGTTCGACCGTCCGCCCTCGATCAGCCGGCCGCCGAGCGGGCCGTGGACCAGACCGGGCCGCTCGCGGTCGAGCAGGGTGCGCAGCCGGTCGAGGTCGAGTCCGGGCGGGTGGTCGGGGCTCATGCGTCGCTCCTACGGACGGGTCAACGAGACCTGCCCCATGATGCCGACCGGTCGGTATGCCGTCCAGAGGCGGTGCCCGACGTGATCGGGGCCACCCGGGCACGGCGGTTCCCCGCACTCCGGGCGGGGAACCGCGGCGGCCCCGCCGCCCGCCGCCGTCCCGCGCGCGCGGGACGGCTCAGTGGTCGTCCCAGTGCCCCTCGTGCTCGGCGTGCCGGTGGCCGTCGTGCAGGTAGTCGGCGTGGTCGCCGTGGAGCACGCGCGGGTGCCCGCAGCCCTCGCCGTGCCGGTGCTCGTGCCCCTCGTGGGGCAGGTGCCCGCCGGGCTCGCACTCGTCCCAGTGGCCGCCGTGCTCGCGGTGCAGATGCCCGTCGTGGGCGTAGTCGACGTGGTCGCCGTGCGGGACCTCGGTGTGCCCGCAGTCCGGACCGTGCGGATGCGTGTGGGCCGTGTGTTCCTGGTGGGGGGTGGTCATGGTGCTCACCTTCGGGGGTACGGGGTGGACGACGGCCGGGCTGCCACGCGAACGGCACCTGTCGGGGCATCCGGGCTTGCGTGGCGTTCGAGTACCCCGGAGGGTCGGTGGCATGAAGGGCATCAGCTACAGCCGGTACGGCGGTCCCGAGGTCCTCGAGTACGGGGAGGTGCGCGACCCGAAGGTCGGCCCCGACGCGGTCCTCGTCAAGGTGCGGGCGGCCGCCGTCAACCCGGTCGACTGGAAGTGCCGCGAGGGCCTGCTCGACGGGATCCTCGACGCCGCGTTCCCCGTGGTCCCCGGCTGGGACGTCGCGGGCGTCGTGGTCCGGCCCGGCGCGTCCGTCACGGAGTTCTCGGTCGGCGACGAGGTCATCGGCTACGTCCGCGAGGACTTCCTCTCCCGGGGCACCTTCGCCGAGTACGTCGCCGCCCCGGTGCGCACCCTCGCCCGCAAACCGCGCAACCTCACCTGGGAGGAGGCCGCCGGGCTGCCCCTGGCGGGCCTGACCGCCTACCAGGTGATGACCCGCGCCCTCCAGGTGAAGCGCGGCGAGACCGTCCTGGTCCACGCGGCCGCGGGCGGCGTCGGCTCGATCGCCGTCCAGCTCGCCCGCCACCTGGGCGCCCGGGTGATCGGTACCGCGAGCGAGCCCCACCACGACTTCGTCCGCTCCCTCGGCGGCGAACCCGTGACCTACGGCGAGGGCCTGGCCGAACGCGTGCGGGGCCTCGCCCCCGAGGGCGTCGACGCGGCCTTCGACACCATCGGCGGCGACACCCTGAAGACCTCCGCCAACCTGCTGGCCCCCGAGGGCCGTCTCGTCTCGATCGCCGACGAGGACGTCGTCGACTACGGCGGCCGCTACGCCTTCGTCCGCCCCGACGCCGGGGACCTCACCCGGCTGGGCCAACTGGCGGAACAGGGCGCGGTCTCCGTCCACGTCTCGCAGACCTACCCCCTCGACCGCACGGCGGACGCCCACCGCGCCAGCCAGGAAGGGCGCACGCAGGGCAAGATCGTGGTGACGGTGGAGTGGGAGGAGGAGACGGGGACACGGGCCACGGGCTGGTAGCCGCCGGGTGCGCCCACGCCGGGACGGCCGAGCGGGGGTGCCCAAGCTGGCGGCCCGAGGCGGGGGCGGCCCGAGGCGGGGCCCGAGGCGGGACGCCCGCGCCGGGGGGCGGCCGCGCCGGGGCGCCCGCGCCGGGGCGGCCGAGCGGGGGTGCCCTAGACGACGACCAGGGCCGCCGCGCAGACCGCCATCGCCACCGCGCACAGGACCGCCGCCGTGGCGTGCCGCGAGGCCAGGGCCGGTGGCGCGGGCGCCGCGGCAAGGACGCGGATCCGGCGGTGGGCGAGCAGCAGGAAGGCCAGCCAGAGCCCGCAGCACAGCGCGCAGACCACGATCCCGCCGGCCGACGGCCCGCCGTGCAGCGCGGTCTTCACGGCCAGGACGGCGGCCACGGTGCTCGACAGCGTCGTCCGCCGCCAGGCGAGCCGGGTCCGCTCGGGCTGGAGCCCGGGATCGCGTCCGCCGTTCACCCGTCCCACCCGAGCAGCACCACGGCGACCATCGCGACGGCCACCACCGCGACGGCGAGACTGAGCAGCGCGGGGAACCGGGACGCCGGCAGGTCCTCGCCCCGCCGCATCGCCCGTTCGCACCGCACCCAGTGGTTCACCGCGCGCAGGGAGCACAGCACGCCCGCCGCCAGCAGCGCCAGCGCGAGCCCGACCCGCCAGCCCCACCGCAGGTCGGGCAGGAACTGGTCCACCGCGAACCCCCCGCCGATCAGCGCGAGCGCGGTCCGCAGCCACGCCAGGAAGGTGCGCTCGTTGGCCAGCGAGAAGCGGTAGTCGGGGGTACGCCCCTCCTGCCGCACCCTCTCGGGCACGAACCACAACCGGACGTTCCGCGCGAAGTCGATCACGCTCAGGACCCTACCCGGGGCCCGCCGACCAGGCGTTGCCGGTGCACCCACAGTGCAGGAGACCCGACGGCGCAGGAGACCCCACGGCGCAGGAGACCCCACGGCGCAGGAGACTCCCGGGTGCCGCGCCGCTCAGCCCGTCGCCCGGTGGGCCCGGAGCCGCTCGTACGCCGCCATCCCGTCCGGCACCCACTCCCACTCGGACAGTCGCCGCTCGACCTCCTCCTCGGGCAGGAAGCCGTACCAGGCGACCTCCTCCGCCTGGGGCCGTACGGGCAGTTCGCAGCGCACCTCGTACACCGCCGACCACCAGGTCTGCCCGGCGCCGTCGTCGTACAGGAACTTGAAGAGGAACTCCGGGCGGGGCAGCCCGCTGACGCCGAGTTCCTCCTCGGCCTCCCGCAGGGCCGCGTCGTCGTACGCCTCTCCCGCGCCGACCACCCCGCCGACGAACATGTCGTACAGGGAGGGGAAGACCAGCTTGGTCGGGGTGCGGCGGTGGACGAAGAGCCGGCCGTCGGCGTTCCGCGCCTGGACGAAGACGCAACGGTGGCGCAGACCGGCCGCGTAGGCCTCGCCGCGGGGGGACCGTCCGACGACCCGGTCGTGCTCGTCGACGATGTCGAGGATCTCGTCAGCAGCGCTCATGCGCCCATCCAAGCAGGCGCCGGACCGGCGCCGGTCACCTGGCCGGACCCCGTCCCGGCCTCACCGCGGCTGGAGGCCGCTCACCTGCTCGCGGGCGGTGGTGCCCTGCGGCAGTGCCGGGTGCAGCCCGAGCAGCACGATGCCCGCGACGACCGCCGCGAGGCCCGCCGCCTCCCAGGCCAGCGCGCCGGTGTCGGTGCGCAGCCGGTCCCCGAGGAAGCCGACCCCGCAGAGGATGCCGGCGAGTGGCTGGGCCGCGGTCAGGGCGGGCAGCGACATACGCAGCGGCGCCGTCTCGAACGCGCTCTGCACCAGGATGAGCCCGGTCACCCCGAGGGCCAGCACGGCGTACGGCTGCCAGCCGCTCAGCAGCCCGACGAGGCCCGCCTCGGCGAAGCGGTTCCCGCTGACCCGGGTCAGGGCGTCCTGCACGCCGTACAGGAGCCCGGCCGCGAGGGAGAGCAGCACCGGGGCGGAGGACAGCCGGGTGCGTTTGGCGTACGCCGTGAGGAGCAGGGCCGGCCCGACCGTCGCGCCGATGATCAGCCAGTGCCGCACCGGGTCGGTGACGACGGTGCCGCCGTGCGGTTCGCCCGCCAGCAGGAACGCGCTCACCCCGCCCGCGAGGAGGGCCAGGCCCGCCCAGCCCTGGCGGCCCACGGGCTGTTTGGTCCGGTGGCGGGAGAGGGCGAGCGCGAAGAGCAGGTTCGTCGCCAGCAGGGGTTCGACGAGGGAGATCTCGCCCTTGCCCAGCGCGATCGCGCCCAGCACCATGCCGGCCACCATCAGCCCGATGCCGCCCAGCCAGCGCGGCACCCGCATCAGGTCGAGCAGCAGCCGGGGCCTGAGGAAGTCGCCGAGGGGCGCCTGCTGTGCCGCGCTCTGCTGGAGGACGAAGCCGAAACCCAGGCAGCACGCGGCGCTCACGGCGAGGACCAGAACCAGAACCGACACGCTGCGTACCTCGATCATCGGGTCGGGCCACGGGAGTGCGTTGTGGCCGACTGTAGACCCCCGGCGCCCTCCAGGCCCGGGAGCGCCCGGAAACGGCTTCCGGGACGGCTTCGGAACCGGGCGGCCGGCGCGGTCGCGGCACCCGACGGAACCGGCGCGGGGCTCGGAGACCCGGGGCGCCGGTACGGCCATGCTCCGGGACGGGGACGGCGGGCGCCATGGCGTACGCCACACCGCAGCCGGGCGCACCCGGCCCCACCAGGCCGGAGCCGCGGCCAAGTCCCGCGAATACGGAGGAAGTTGACACCTGTCATGTGACCGCGGCCCTTGACGGTGGACGCGAGCTGAGGATTTCCTGTGGGTCACCGGGCCGCTCGCGGGCCGCTGCCAGGCCCGTCACCGAGGAGGTTGAGGAAGTCCCGCGGTGCCCCCACCCCCCGCTCCCCCTCGACCGAGACCCGAATCCGGCCGAGGCCTGCACCCGGACCGAGGCCTGAATCCAGACCGAGACATGAATCCAGACCAAGACCTGCATCCGGACCGAGCCCCGGACCTGGGCCGAGACCTGAATCCGGACCGAGCCCGGGACCAAGGCCGGGACCAAGACTTGGACCGAGCCCGGGACCGAGGCCTGGCCCCGGACCGAGGCCTGGCCCCGGACCGAGGCCTGGCCCCGGACCGGACCCGGGACCGCGAGCCTGCGGCCCGCCCGCCCGACGCCGGTCCCGGCGCGGCGCTCGACGACACCGACCTCGCCGCCGCCCGCTCCGCCCTGGCGCAGGGCCGCTGGCAGGCCGCCCGCTCCCTGCTCGCCCGCACTGGTGACGACTGGGACCGCCGCGGCCACCGCGTCGCCGTCCTCGCCCTCGAACCGTACGCCGCCGCCTGGGCCGGTGCGTGGCTGCTCGCCGAACCCGGCTCGGCCGACGCGGCCGTCCTGCGCGCCCTGGCCCGGGTCCGCCGGGCCCTGCGGGGCAAGGAGGACCCGTCGGGTGCCCGCGCGGCCTGCCGCGACGCCGCCGCGCTCGCCCCCGCCGACCCCACCCCGTGGCTCGGACTGCTGATGCTGGAGGACGAGGGCTCCGCCGACGCCGTGCGGATCTTCGAGGAGATCCGCGCCCGCCACCGCGACCACCACCACGCCCACCACCTGATGGTCGCCCTGCTCGCCGAGCGCCGTGCGGCAGCCGGTCCGGACCCGTTGCACGAGGTCTACGAGTTCGCCGCCTGGGCCGCAGAGCAGGCGCCCGCCGACTCTCCGCTGGCGATCCTCCCGATCGTCGCGCACGCCGAGCGCTACCGTGCCCTGGCCACCCGCGGCTTCGCCCCCGCCGACCCGGCCACCGCCGCGCACTGGCGCGACCACCGGGCCGCGGACGTGATGAAGGCCGCCTTCGACTGGTGGCTGGAGTGGGAGCACGACGGCCACCCCCGCCGCCTGGTCGACCTGAACTACCTCGCCCACGCCAAGGTCTGCGAGGGACGGCCCGCCGAGGCGGCCGCCCTGTTCCACCGCATCGGCGACCACGCCACCCCGGCACCCTGGTCCTACCCGGACCGCGACCCGTACACCGCCTTCCGCGCGGCACGGACCGGCGCGCTCGGCGGCGGCTGACCACGCACCGGGACGCTTCCCCGCTCCGATGACACGGGACGCTTCCTCCCCCATAGGACACGGGAGACCGCGTAGGACACGGGAGACCCCATAGGACACGGGAGACCGCGTAGGACACGGGACACCGCGCCCCCGGGACCGGACAGGGCGTTCTCTGAGGACCAGGTGAGAAATGGCGTCGGATCACCGACGACCCCTCGGTCCCTGGCCACGCCGGGCCCCCGAGTGCTCGAATGGACCCGTGCATCCCGAACAGCCCGAGGAACGCGGCACCCCCGTCGGCCGCCGCGTCTTCCTCGGCACCCTCGGCCTGGGCGCCCTCGGCGTCGTCGCCGCTCCCAGCCTCCAGCGCGCTCTGGAGGGCTTCCTCGGCGGCGCCGCCGACAAGGACCCCACCGGCCTCACCGGTCTCCTCCCCAACGGCGGCGGCTTCCGCTACTACTCGGTGACGTCCTCCGTCCCCCGCAAGAACGCCGACACCTACCGCCTCACCGTCGACGGCCTCGTCGACCGCCCCGCCGCCTACACCCTGGCCGACCTGAAGGCCCTGCCCCAGACCCGTCTGGTCAGGGACGTCCAGTGCGTCACCGGCTGGCGGGTGCCCGAGACCCCCTTCGAAGGCGTACGGCTGTCCGCGCTGCTCGACGCGGCCGGAGTGCGCGCATCGGCCGGCGCCGTCCGCTTCACCTGCTTCGACGGCGCCTACACCGAGAGCCTCACCCTCGCCCAGGCCCGCCGCGCCGACGTCCTCGTCGCCCTGCGCATGCAGGACGAGGACCTGGGCCACGACCACGGCGGCCCCGTCCGCCTCTACGTGGCGCCCATGTACTTCTACAAGTCCGCCAAGTGGCTCTCCGGCATCACCGTCACCGAGACGGTGCGGCCCGGGTACTGGGAGGAGCGCGGCTACGACGTCGACGCCTGGGTGGGCCGCTCGAACGGACGCGACGATGAACCCACGAGCTGAGACCGCGCCGGCCGCGTCGGCCGCCGCCCCGAGGGTCCACCGCTTCACCCCGGCCGAACGGTGGGTGCACCGGACGACGGCCGTGCTGATGGGCGTGTGCGTGGTGACGGCCTCCTTCCTCTACGTCCCCGAGTTCGCGCAGCTCGTCGGCCGCCGTGAGCTGGTGGTCCGCGTCCACGAGTGGGCCGGCCTCGCCCTGCCCGTCCCCGTCCTCGCCGGCCTGGCGTCCCGGGCCTTCCGCGCCGACCTCGGCCGGCTCAACCGCTTCGGCCCGCACGACCGCCGCTGGCTGCGCGCCGCCCTGCGCCGCGACCGGCGGCGGGAGTCCCGGCCGGCCGGCAAGTTCAACGCCGGGCAGAAGATCTACGCCGCCTGGATCGCGGGCGCCACGCTGGTGATGCTCGGCACGGGACTGCTCATGTGGTTCACCCACCTCACCCCGATCATGTGGCGCACCAGCGCGACCTTCGTCCACGACTGGCTGGCCCTGACCATCGGCATCGTCCTCGCCGGCCACATCGGTATGGCTCTGGGCGACCCGGAGGCCAGGCGGGGCATGCGGACCGGGGCGGTGAGCCGGGAGTGGGCCGGGCGGGAGCATCCGCTGTGGCGCGGATGAGGGACTCAGGCGACGGGCGCACCGGCACCTGAGCGGGGCGGCGGGCGGCGGGCGCCGGAGCCGGAGCCGTCCGAGGCGCCCGGCGGTTGCGGGGATTCCGGCCCGGGTGAGCCCGTGGGGCCACCACCCCGCGGGCCCACCAGCCGGAAGGCGTCCCTCTTGACCGCTTCCGTCGCCGCGTACCGCACGACGACGTCGACGGGCCGCGGAGGCCCGGCGTCGCCGACAGCGGGAACGACGACGTCCAGCACCACCCGGTCACCCCGCGATCCAGATTCAGATCCCGATCCTGATCCCGGTCCCGATACCGCCCCGGTCTCCGCCCCGGTCTCCGCCCCTGTTCCGGACATCACTCCCGACCCGGCCCCCGCTGCCGACACGGCCGCCCGCCGCCCCCCGATGAGCACCGTCCCGGCCCGTACCAGCTCCGCGGGATCGAACGGGACGCCGCGCAGCGCTATGCGGACGGTCTCTCCGGGACGTGCCTCGCCGTCGTCGCCCGCGTCGACCGCGGCGACGCCGTAGGAGCAGGCGGGTGCGGCGGTCGCCGGGGCGTCGGCCAGCCGGACGGTGCCCGAGGGGCGGGCCCGGTGGAAGGCGATCAGAGCGGCGAGCACCCGCCGGGCGGCGGATCCCTTGCAGCTGTTCACCGCGCCGGCGAGGGCCGCGTGGTCCTGTTCGGCCACCTTCCAGCTGCCGCCCCGGCCCTGGACGGCGAGGCAGGCGTGCGCCAGTCCGCGCAGCACCGTCCACTCGCCGGCAGCCGCCGGAGCGGTGGGGATCGCGCGGAGGGCGTCCGCGCACCGGTCGGGCGCGCGCAGGAGGTCGTACACGGACGCCGGGTCCGGCCGGTGGTCGGCATCGGGGGAGGCGGGCCCGGGCGGTAACCAGGTCACGGTGGCCACCGGGCGGCGGGCGGTCGTGCCCGGGGAGGGGACGGACGGAGGGCCCGTGCCGGCCGCCGGGCCGACAGGACGCTCCGCCTCCGGCGCCGCGGCCTCGCCCGTCTCCGCGGAGCCCAGCGCGCTCGCGGCGGGGGTGGGGCTCGCGGGCAGACGCCCCTCCGGCGACGACGACCCGTGCCGGCCCGGGTCGCCCGGCGCGCTGCCGACGCCACCGCGCGGCGGCGCACCGGCATGCCCGTCGCCCTCGTACACGGCCGCCGTCACGATCGCCACGGCGCCCGCGACGAGCACGGCCGAGACGCGCGTGCCGAGCGAGATCGCCATGACGCCCCCCAGTCGTCGGTCCCTTCATGATGAGCCGTCCCCCCGGCTGCCGGAACCCCGCGACGAAAGGTCCGTACCGCGCCGGGGAGTCCAGCGGCGCCGTATCCCTAGATGATCAGCGACAGGAGCAGGACCAGGCCGCCGGCCACGACCGAGATGATCGTCTCCATCACGGACCAGGTCTTGACCGTCTGGCCGACGCTCAGCCCGAAGTACTCCTTCACCAGCCAGAAACCGGCGTCGTTGACATGGCTGAAGAAGAGGGAGCCGGCACCGATGGCCAGGACCAGCAGGGCCGTGTGGGTGGTCGACATGTCGGCCGCGAGGGGAGCGACCAGACCGGCCGCCGACACCGTCGCCACCGTCGCCGAGCCGGTCGCCAGCCGGATCACCACCGCGATCAGCCAGGCCAGCAGCAGCGCCGGGATCGACCAGTCCTCGGAGATCTCCAGGACCATCTGTCCCACGCCGGAGTCGATCAGCGTCTGCTTGAAGCCGCCGCCCGCGCCGACGATCAGCAGGATGCCCGCGATCGGCGCGAGGCCCTTCTCGACGAGCTGCTGGAGCCGCTCCTTGGAGAACCCGGCGGGCCGGCCCAGGGTGAACATGCCGACGATCACGGCGGCCAGCAGGGCGATGAGCGGGGAGCCGACGACGTCGAAGACGCGCTGCACGGAGTGCTCGGGGTCGTCCACGACGATGTCGACCAGCGCCTTGGCCAGCATCAGCACGACCGGCAGCAGGATGGTCGCCAGCGTGGCGCCGAAGCCCGGACGGCGCTCCAGCTCCTCCGAGGGGCGCTGCGGGATCATGCGGTCCGGCGCGGGCACGTCCACCCAGCGGGCGGCGAACCGGGAGAACACGGGACCGGCGATGATCACGGTCGGTATGGCGATCAGGACGCCCAGCGCGAGCGTGACACCGAGGTTGGCCTGGACGGCGTCGATCGCCACGAGCGGGCCCGGGTGCGGCGGGACCAGGCCGTGCATCACGGACAGACCGGCGAGCGCCGGGATGCCGATCCGCATGAGCGAGAAGTTGCCGCGCTTGGCGACCATGAGCACGACCGGGATCAGCAGTACGACCCCGACCTCGAAGAAGAGCGGCAGACCGATCACGGACGCGATCAGCACCATCGCCCACGGCATCGAACGGCCGCCCGCCTTGGCGAGGATCGTGTCCACGATCTGGTCGGCGCCGCCGGAGTCGGCGAGCAGCTTGCCGAGGATCGCGCCCAGCGCGATCAGCACGCCCACCCCGGCGACCGTGGAACCCAGGCCGGTGGTGAAGCTGGTGATGGCCTTGTCGAGCGGCGCCCCGGCGAACGCGCCCAGCGCGAGCGAGCCGATGGTGAGGGCCAGGAAGGCGTGGAGCTTGAACTTGGTGATGAGCAGGACGATGACGGCGATACCGGCCAGCACGGCGATGCCCAGCTGGGCGTGGCCGGCCGAGGTGATCGGCTCGACGGTGTCCGCTGCCAGCATCTCGACGCTGAGTCTGGTCACGGGGGTCACAGGGGTCCCTTACTGATACGGGGGAGGGGGGAGGGGGAGAAGGGGAAGGGCTCGCGCGGACGGCTCGCGCGGACGGCGCGCGCGGACGGCGCGCGCGGACGGCGCGCGCGGTCGGCGTGGCCGGTGCGCGCAGGCGGTCTGAGCGGCCGGTCCATGCGGCCGGTCAGCGAGGCCGGTCGGATGCGGCCGGTTCACGACGCCGGTCTGTGCGGCCGATCTGCGACGCCGGTCTGGGAGGCCGGTCTGGGAGGCCGGTCTATGCGGCCGGTTCGGGGAGCGCCGTCAGGGCCTCCATGGCCCGTCGGCTGATCTCCTCGGGACTGCCCGTCACCTCCACGACGACGCCGGCCTCGTCCTCCTGGAGCGGCTGGAGCGTGGCGTACTGGGAGTCGAGCAGCGCGGTCGGCATGAAGTGCCCCTGCCGCTGCGTCATCCGGTCCTCGATGAGTGCGCGGTCGCCCGCCAGGTGGACGAAGACCAGGTCGGGCGCGACCGCCCGCAGCCGGTCCCGGTAGGACCGCTTCAGCGCCGAGCAGCTGACCACCCCGCCGAGCCCGGCCCGCCCGTGCGCCCAGGTGCCGATGGCGTCGAGCCAGGGCCACCTGTCGTCGTCGTCGAGCGGGGTGCCGGCCGTCATCTTCGCGATGTTGGCCTGCGGGTGGAAGTCGTCGCCCTCGGCGTACGGGACGCCCAGCCGGGCGGCGAGCAGCGGACCGATCGTGGTCTTGCCCGTACCGGCGACGCCCATCACCGCGACGACGTGGGGGGTTCGCATCTCTGCCTCGCTGTCTTCCTCGACACCTGATGTCGACGACACTGAAACCTATTAGGTACGACGAATTCAAGAGTCTGTGACAAATAAGTCTGACTTTTTGGTGCCGTGACGTACCCCGTACGCTGAGTGCATGACCACTCCGGGCCGGGGTCTGCACGGCCAAGTACTGGACACCCTCGGCCCCGCGATCACTGCGGGCGAGTACCCTCCGGGCAGCGTCCTGCGCACCGACGAGCTGGCCCAGCGCTTCGACGTCTCCCGCTCGGTGATGCGTGAGGCGGTCCGCGTCCTGGAGTCCATGCACCTCGTCGAGTCCCGCCGCAGGGTGGGCGTGACGGTGCGCCCGAAGGCCGAGTGGAACGTCTACGACCCCCAGGTCATCCGCTGGCGTCTGGCGGGCGCCGACCGTCCCCACCAGCTGCGCTCGCTGACCGTCCTGCGCTCGGCGATCGAGCCGGTGGCCGCCGGGCTGGCGGCGCGGAACGCCACGGCGGGGCAGTGCGCCGAGCTGACCGAGTGCGCCCTCGGGATGGTGGCCAACTCGCGCGGTCACCGGCTGGAGGCGTACCTCTTCCACGACGTGGCCTTCCACCGGGTGATCCTCGCGGCCTCCGGCAACGAGATGTTCGCCCGCCTCGGCGATGTCGTCGCCGAGGTCCTCTCCGGCCGTACCCACCACGAGGTCATGTTCGAGGACCCCGATCCGGCCGCCGTCACCCTGCATGTCCAGCTCGCGGAGGCGGTCCGCGAGGGCGACGCGGACCGCGCGGAGAAACTGACCCGGGAGATCACGGCAGGCGCGCTGCAGGAACTGGACATCCTGGCGCCCTAGCCCGCCACTGCCCGCGCCCCGCACCACCGCGGCCCACCCCGTACGCCGCACCGCCGCGGCCCGCCACCGTCCCCGCGCGGCAGTCCCCCCGGGGCGAGGCCCTGCCGCTACTCCGCCGGGAACTCCCCGTCGACGTACACCCAGCCCCCGTCGACCCGCTCGAACCGGCTCCGCTCGCGCAGGGCGCCGCCCCGGTAGCAGGCCCGGAACTCCACGACGCCCGTGGTGTGGAAGGCGGATCCGTCCACCGTGTCGAGGATCTCCAGCCCGGTCCACCGCATCCGCGGATCGAGGTCGAGCCGCTCGGGCCGGGTCCGCGGGTGCCAGGTCCGCAGCAGGTAGCCGGCGTCCCCGTGCACGAAGGCGCTGTACCGCGAGCGCATCAGTGTCTCGGCGGTCGGTGCGACGGCGTCGCCGGAGTGGAAGCGGCCGCAGCACTGCGCGTACGGCCCGGGCAGCCCGCACGGGCAGGAACGGCTGGTCATGGTCACCATTGTGCGGGACGGCCGGACCGGCACGCGGACACGAGCGAGGGCCGCGACCTGATGGTCGCGGCCCTCGCTCTTCCGTGTGTCCGAGGGGGGACTTGAACTCTCCTCTCGGGCACCAGCCCCCAACCGCTCTGAACTGGGGAAACGCCCGTCGATAGGCTTTATTTCGGCGGGCGTTTCTCCTGTTCTTTCCTGCTGTTTCAGGCCCTCTCGGGCCCCTGTTGGTCATGCGTTGGTCACGTGACCAACCCTCCTCCGAGGCGTCCGTCCCTGGTCAGGCTTCCGGGACGGCGCCACGGGGCTACGCCCAGTCTGCACGGGCACGTGCGCGACCACGTACCGGGGTGGCGCCGGGGCGGTCGACGCCCTGTTTATGCAAGGACACGCATAGTCGCGTTCGCGCATAGACGCGTGACATCGCCCCCTCTAGTGTCGTTGGGCAGGCGGCCCAAACGGGGCCAGAGCAAGGGGGTTCGGCATGTCCGAACGTTCGGCACTCACCCGGCTCACGGGCAACGGCAACGGCGAGTGCGGAGAGAAGGACTGCCCGAACGTGTACCGCACGGCTACCGGGTCGTTCGTGGTGCAGGGCGACGTGTCCGACGCCTTCACCCCGCCCTCCGGGGAAGGGCTCGTGGAAATCCCGGAGGCAGTTCTCAGGGAGGCGTTCCGTGCACTTGGATGGTGACGCGTGGAATGACTGCTTCGATTCCATGGAGCGTGAGGCGTGGCGACTGGAAACGCTGCCCGTCTACACCATGCCCCAGGAAGCGGAGAAGCTGAAGCGCTCCCTCGCCGGGGAGAAATCCCCCGACGATTACACGTCGGCCTGGATGGACGAGATTCGGCAATGGACCTCGGAAGGAAAGAGCGTCGGCAGGGTGCACGTCGTGACCCGCCCGCTCTCGGACTACCTTCGGTTCGAGTTCGAGTATTACTACCGGCACCACGTGAAGGTGGGCGAGGATATCCGCATCCTCGACCTCACCGACCGGGAGAACCCGGGACTTCCGGATCAGGACTTCTGGATGTTCGATGAGTCCAAGGTGGTCCTGATGAACTACCGGGCGGACGGGACGCAGATAAACCGGGAGCTCTACGAGGGTGATCCCGAACCGTACCGGCAGTGGAAGCGAATTGCCGTTGCCGAGTCGGTTCCATTCCTGGAGTACGTGAGCGGGTGACGTTCGACCCTGAGCAGATGGGCCAGCCGAAACAGGAACTGGCGGCCCTGCTGAAAGAACTACGCAAGCGAGCCGGCCTCACTGGGGACCGGCTCGCTCGGCGTTGCAACATGTCCCAATCGAAGATCAGCCGGATTGAGAACGGGAAAGCTCAGCCGAGCCTACTGGACCTGGAAAGAATCCTACGAGCCGTTGTGGCTCCACCCGAGGTCATCGAGGAGGTCATCGCCCTCGCGCGGCTGGCCAACACCGAATGGCAAGACTTGCGCTCGCTGCGCCGTAGGGGCCTGGAGAAGAAGCAGACTGAACTTGCAGCCCTCGAATCCTCGTCTACGGACTTCCGCTTCTTCCTGCTCTCGATGATTACAGGACTGCTGTCCACCCCTGAGTACATCCGGGCCAGCCTTGCCCATTCCCCGGCCGATGTCACTAAGACGATCGCGAGGAAGCTGGAGCGGCAGGAGGTTCTTTACGACACGAAGAAGCGGTTTACCTTCATCCTGACCGAGCAGGCTGTGAGGTGGCCGCTCCTGCCCCCGGCTGCGATGGCAATGCAGATTGACCGACTGGCCTCGCTTACCCACCTTACGAACGTGAAGCTCGGCGTTATCCCAATCGCGGGATACAAGCCCATGGCGCCTATGGACACCTTCACCATCTATGACAACACGCTGGCCACCGTGGAGAACACGACCGGTGTCGTGATCCTGAGAGATCCGAGAGACATCGAAATGCATCTCGAACTGTTCTCCACGCTGGAGGGGTACGCGTTGTTCGGGGAGGAAGCGCGAGCGTCGTTGGCGGAGTGGTCTGCCGCTTGCCGTTCATGATCTTTGGTCCATGACGGGAAAGAACTACACAACCCCCGCTTTCCAGGTCAATGATTTCCCCCATGGCGGCGACCGAGCGAGACGAAACGAGAAACCGCGACGGCGGACGCATGACCCTGCGGGTGTCATACGACGGCGGCCGGACGTACGGCCCGGTTCGTGAGGTGCAGGTGGACCCGCAACGCAGTGATCTTGGGTTCACCGACCAAGTACCCGCCCTGCGGGTGCCCTCGGTGCACGGGCCGCAGCTCGCCGTCTGTGAGTGATCTCCGCCCTGTCGCGGCGGAGCAGAAGACGGCGTGAGTCGCGGCCTGGGCCGCTGGGTGCTGCGGCACTTCGGCCGGTACGCGGGGCCGCTGTACCTGGCCATGATCCTCGGCGGCTGTGCCGTGGTTCTCGCCGGAGCCCTGGCGATCCGGTAACCGCCGGGCTCGCCGTTGTCCCCCTTTGCTTCCCGCCTGATCCCGGGCGGGAGTCCCCGAGAAGAGAGAGGTAGTCCGATGGTGGAAGAGAACACCGGTTCCGTGGCCCCCGAGGGGGGCGGCCTGCTCATCGCGAAGCGGAAGATCGTGGCCGCGCGCACTCGTGCCGAGCAGGAGTCGGACGTCAGCGGTGGCCGTTCCGACGGCAACGACTGACGGGAGCGCCCACGTTGCTTGATGCAGCCTCGTGGGCGGGGCGTCTGGGCGGGGACAAGTTCCTCGCCCGGACGTACCACCGCTCCTACGCACACATCCCCGGAGCCGCCGACACGGCTGGCCTGTTCTCCTGGGACGACCTGAACCGAATCATCGCCACACAGCGGCTGGAGCCGCCCCGGCTACGCCTCTCGGTCGACGGCGAGATGGTCCCGCTGCACCGCTACGCCATCCCCACCACCGGCGAGCGGTCACCTGGTCCCGCATCCAACCGTCCGACTTCCACGCCCAACTCAGGGACGGCGCGTCGCTGGTCCTCGACGCGGTGGAGAAGATCCACCCCGCTGTGGGGGCGGCTGCGGAGGGGCTGGCTCGCTTCCTCGGGACTTCCGTGCAGGCCAACGTGTACGCCTCGTGGACCGAGCGGGAGGGCTTCGGCCGGCACTGGGACGACCACGACGTGGTGGTGGTCCAACTGCATGGCTCGAAGCGGTGGCGCCTGTGGGGGATGACCCGCGAGGCGCCCACCTTCCGAGACGTGGAGTCGCCGGAGGAGCCGGAGGGCGACCCCCTGGCGGACCTCGTTCTGTCCCCGGGTGACGTGCTCTACCTGCCGCGCGGCTGGTGGCACGCGGTCACCGCTGACCAGGGGACGGAATCCCTTCACCTCACCTTCGGCACGGTCACGCACACGGGCGCTGACCTGATGCTCTGGGTCGTGGATCAGCTCCGGGCGTCCCTCGCGCTCCGCAGGGACATCCCACGCTTCGGTCCGCTGGCGGAACAGGCGGACTTCATCGACGCCGTGAGCCGTGAGGTGACCGACATGATGGCGGACCCGCGTCTCGTGGAGCGGTGGGCGGAGTCGATCGACACGACCGACCTGGGCCACGCGATTCCGTCCCTGCCCTACGTAGACGGGCTCCCCGCACGAGGGGAGATCACGGTCAAGTTGACCGCTCCGAGGGGCCGCCTGACGGCGAACCCGGCAGAGGGCACGGTCACCTTCTCGGCAGCCGGTACCGCGTGGGACTTCGCCGAGTCCGCCGCTCCCGCACTGGGCACGCTGCTGACCAACCAGCCGACCACGCTGGGCGAGATGGCCGACTCAGCCGGACTGGAGGTCAAGGACGTAGCCGAACTGGTCTCCGTCCTCATCGACGGCCACGCCGTCGCAGTCGTGGGGACGGCGCTGTGACCGCCGCGCTCTCCCTGGGGACATACCGCGTGCGTGCTGTCAGTCAGGCGGCACGCACCGCCCTGGCTGCCGGTAGCCCCTGGGTGGACACGGCGCCCAACTACGCCCACGGTCGGGCGCACGCGGAACTGCGCCCGCTTCTCAGGGAGTACCCGACCGTGCGGGTAGCCACGAAGGCGGGGTTCTTCACGGAGGAACAGGGCCGCACCGCACTGGCTGACGGCGTGCTCACCCGGGAAGAGGCGGCCGGTAGACACAGCCTTGAGCGGGGCTTTGTCCGCTGGCAGACGGAGCGCTCGTTGGCCACGCTCGGGCGCGTGGACTTGGTGTTCGTGCACAACCCGGAGCACGACGGCCAGGGCCTTGACCGTACGGCTCTGCACGGGCGTGTGCGGGAAGCCTTTACGGCACTGGAGGAGTTCGCCCGCACGGGCAGGATCGGCGGGTACGGCGTCGCCACCTGGTCGGGCCTGACCTCCGGGGCGTTCAGCGTGCCCGAGTTGCTCACTCTCGCCCGAGAGGCGGCGGGTACCGCCGAGCATCACTTCACGGGGTTGCAGATGCCCGTCAGCCTGATCATGGATGCCCCGATCACACAGGCACTGAACGGCGGCGGACCACTGGTGCAGGCGAAGGACGCGGGGCTGATCACGTTCGGCTCCGCGCCCCTGCACGGGGGCGCCCTCCTCGATGCCATGACGCCCGAACTGGTGAACCTCATCCGCCCTGGCTTGTCGGCCGCAGCCGCTGCCCTGCTGGCCGCTGGCTCGTGCCCTGGCCTCGATGTCGTCCTGACTTCCGCGAGCACCCGTGAACACTGGGACGATGCGGCGAAGGCTCTGGCTGCGCCTATGACGGCCCAGGAACTCAGGAGGGTGACGGATGAACTCGCCAGTGAATGAGGAGGTGCAGGCCCTGATGGAGGCCGCCCACGACCGGGCGGCCAAGGCACTGGGTCTCACCTGCACGGGGTCGCTGGCGTGGGGCTTCCTCGGTGTCACCCTCGGACGCCGAGCGGGGGACCGGTGGCTGCGGGTGAGCCGGACGGCGAAGAGGAACGCGGGCAGGAAACGAGGGGAGGGCATCGTCGGCGCCTCCGAGCTGGTGCCTGACGGCGTCCCTCGTCCCCGACTGTACGAGGTGCACGACTGGACTGACGGGGAGTGGGCTTTCGAGGCGGAAGTCCTCGACTACGTGACGCAGCCGATCGTGTCTCCCGACCGGGCCGACATCGACCGCGACCCGGGGTTGCCTGACGAGTGGTGGGCGGACCTTCGCCAAGCCCTTGCCCTGCTCGCTGAAGTGGAGGGTGTGAAGACGACTGTCCGGGATGGGTGGATCGAACGGGCCTTCCCCCAGTTCCTCGGCATCCCGGCCCCCGCCAAGGTGGAGCGGGTGACCGGTCACGGTGACCTGCACTGGGGCAACCTCACCGCTGCACCCCTGTGCCTGCTGGACTGGGAGCGGTGGGGCTTGGTGCCGTTCGGCTATGACGCGGGGCTCCTCCACGCCAACAGCCTGCTCGTTCCTGACGTAGCCGCCCGCATCCGCAGGGAGTTCGCGCCGACCCTCGACACCCCGGCCGGCCGAATCGGGGAACTCGCGGCGCTGGCCGAGATGCTGCAAGCCGTAGCCCGTGGCTGGTACCCCGACCTTGCACCACGGCTCGTTGCCCGCGCGGAGGCGCTCACCGGTGTTCGCCCACCCGTTCCGGTGCGCTCCGAGGTGAGCGCCTGACTGCGCCCCTGTGCGCCTGTCCCAGGCGCTCTCACCGATGTGCCGGTACAAGGTGGCCCGGGAGATCCCCAGCGCCTTGGCGATGGCGGTGATGCTCTCTCCCTTGGCGTGCCTGGCACGGGCTACGGCTAGCTTGTCGTCGTCCACGACGGAGGGGCGTCCACCGTGGTTGCCCTTACGGGCCGCAGTGTCCAGCCCCTCCAACGTCTTCTCCCGGATGCCCTCCCGCTCCACCTCGGCGGCCACGGCCAGGACGGCGAACACGATGGCACCCGCTCCGTTTGGGTCGTACACGCCCTGCAAGGGACCGGAGAGGAGTGCGAGTTGGATGCCGTCCGCTTGCAGGGTGGAGGACAACGTCATGAGTTCTGCCGCGTTGCGGGCAAGGCGTAGCGCGCGGCATCACGAGCACGGTCCTGCGGCAGGTCGACACCGCCGCGTTCGCGAAGGACGCAGGGTCGATGACAAAGCTGACCCGCGCTGGACAGCAGGCGATCGAGAGCTTCCGGCGGGAGCTTGCCGGCCTCCCCAAGGGGGTTTCGGACGAGTACCTCGCGGTGCTCTCCGCCCTGTACGTGCGCTTCGTGAACCTTGGACGGACGGCACCCGCTCAAGACCTTGAGCTGTGGACGGGAACGAAGCAGGCGACGTTGAAGGGCCACCTTCGAGCGGCGCGGCAGCGTGGCTTCCTGACCAAGGTCGAAGGCAAGGCGGGCGGACAGCTCACGGACAAGGCGATCGAAACGCTGAGGGGGATCGATGTCGAACAGGTGCGACAGCCGTAGCGGCTGGGACAGAGCGAGGGGGAACTAGCCGGATGGCAAAGCGCGGCAACGGGCTCGGTGGGACTCCGGTGGAGATCTCGCGCACGGGCCGACCGAACACCTGGGGCGTGCGTACGCCCCTGCACTTCAACCCGGCGACGGGCAAGAGGGAGCACTGGATAGGCCGGGAGTATAAGAACAAGACCGAGGCGGAACGGGCGCTGCGCAAGTGGCATACCGACCACGAGGCAGGCACCCTCACACCCCGCTCCGACATGACCATGGGACAGCTCATGGAGGGATGGCTTGCCAAGCACCGGGGCGAGGACACCACGAAGGAGGGGTACGAGCCGAAGATCCGGCTGCACATCAAGCCGCACATCGGCAGGGTGAAGGTGGTGGAGGTGACGGACGAGCGGCTGGACGAGCTGTACCGGCTCTTGGAAACCGCGCCCATCGAGGCCAACGGGAACAAGCCGCTCGGACCCAAGAGCGTCCGCCACATACACAACATCATCTCGGCCGCGCTGGACTCGGTGACCGGACCGAGGAAGCTCCTCGCGGTCAACCCGGCGCACACGGCGAACCCGCCCACGGAACGGCAGATCAAAGCGGCACAGCCGGACTTCCCCACGCTCAACGATCACGAGACGGGGCGGTTCCTAGCGGACATCTGGAAGCCGTGCGGCAACCGGGCCTGTGACGGCGGGCTGTCTCACCACTGCCTTCGGGACGCCCCGCTGTGGACCTCGTACGCGGCCACCTCATGCCGACGCTGCGAAGTGCTGGGGTGGAAGTGGTCGCTCATCCACTGGGATGAGTGCGCCATCGAACTGGCCTGGGTCGTAGTCGAAGAGGGCAACACCTACCGGCTGCGCAAGCTCACCAAGGATGGAGACGACAACGCGATCATCTACGTAGACCAAGCCCTGATGAACGTCCTGAAGCGGCAGAAGGAACGCCAGGACGCGGAGCGGGAGCGGCTCGGGGATCTCTGGGTGGATCATGACCTTGTGTTCGCCCGTGACGGCTTCAAGCTGTACCGGGGCGAGGCAGGCGGACCCCAGGACCCCGAGAAGGTGTCGGCCCGCTGGCGGACGGCACGCAACCGTCTGCACCTGCCGGAGAACTTCCGGCTGCACGACTGGCGGGCGTCGAAGATCACGAACGATCTCGACAACCACGAGAACCCCGTAGAGGTCTCGGCCAACGCCCGGCACCACTCGCCGGGCTACACCATGGCGCGCTACGGCAGGCGTCGCGCCGAAGGGGCGAAGAAGCTGGCCGCTTCCAGCGCTGCCCGGTCTGACCAGGAGATTCGCTCGGCTGTTGGTCACGTGGTTGGTCACGCCACAGCCGGAGAAACAGAAAAACCCCAGGTGAACTGGGGTCTCTGCTGGTGTCCGAGGGGGGACTTGAACCCCCACGCCCGATAAAGGGCACTAGCACCTCAAGCTAGCGCGTCTGCCATTCCGCCACCCGGACAAGGTGTCTGTCGTGCGGGGTTTCCCCCGCGGCGACGTCGTAAACATTACCAGGCTTTCGAGGGTGCTCGATCACAGGTGGCCCGTCGGCCGCCGCGGCGGCGGTCGTGAACGGGGTGTGACGGGCCGGGTCCGCTCTTGGGCGCGGACGGCGGGCGGGGGGAGGATGAGGGGGACCCACAGCAGCGACAGCGGGAGGAATCAGCGTGAGCGCGACGGACGACACGGCCAGGGGCGTCACCGGCGAGGACGAGGTCGTGGACCTCTGCCGTGAGCTGATCCGGTTCGACACCAGCAACTACGGCGACCACTCGGGACCGGGTGAGCGCAAGGCGGCCGAGTACGTCGCCGAGAAGCTCGCCGAGGTGGGCCTGGAGCCGAGGATCTTCGAGTCGCACCCGGGCCGGGCCTCCACCGTGGCCCGCATCGAGGGCGAGGACCCGTCCCGGCCCGCGCTGCTGATCCACGGCCACCTCGACGTCGTACCGGCCAACGCGGCCGACTGGACCCACGGCCCGTTCTCCGGCGAGGTCGCCGACGGGTGCGTGTGGGGGCGGGGCGCCGTCGACATGAAGGACATGGACGCGATGACCCTGGCGGTCGTCCGCGACCGGCTGCGCACCGGGCGCAGGCCCCCGCGCGACATCGTGCTCGCGTTCCTCGCCGACGAGGAGGCGGGCGGCACGTACGGCGCCCGGTACCTCGTCGACCACCACCCCGAGCTGTTCGAGGGCGTCACCGAGGCGATCAGCGAGGTGGGCGGCTTCTCCTTCACGGTCAGCGAGGAGCGGCGGCTCTATCTGATCCAGACGGCCGAGAAGGGCATGCACTGGATGAAGCTGACCGTTGCCGGCACCGCCGGGCACGGTTCGATGATCCACCGTGACAACGCGATCACCGAGCTGTCGGAGGCGGTAGCGCGGCTGGGCCGCCACAAGTTCCCGGTCCGGGTCACCAAGACCACCCGGGCCTTCCTCGACGAGCTCGGGGACGCGCTCGGCATCGAACTGGACCCGGAGGACATGGAGTCCACCCTCGCCCGGCTCGGCGGCATCGCCAAGCTGATCGGCGCCACCCTCAGCAACACCGCCAACCCGACCCAGCTCGGCGCCGGCTACAAGGTCAACGTCATCCCGGGCGAGGCCACCGCCCACGTCGACGGGCGCTTCCTGCCGGGGCACGAGGAGGAGTTCCTCGCCGACCTCGACCGGATCCTCGGGCCGAAGGTGCGGCGGGAGGACGTGCACGCCGACAAGGCCGTGGAGACCTCGTTCGACGGGGCGCTGGTGGAGGCGATGCAGTCGGCGCTGCTCGCCGAGGACCCGACCGCCAAGGCCATCCCCTACATGCTCTCCGGCGGGACGGACGCCAAGTCCTTCGACGACCTCGGCATCCGCGGCTTCGGCTTCGCCCCGCTGAAGCTGCCGCCGGAGCTGGACTTCGCCGGCATGTTCCACGGCGTCGACGAGCGGGTGCCGGTGGACGGGCTCCAGTTCGGGGTGCGCGTACTCGACCGTTTCATCGACGCGTCCTGAATTGTCCAATTCTCCCGGTGGAACGAGAATGGACTAATCGTGCGCCTGTGCGGACGTGACTGGGAAGAGTGAATGCGACGATAAGCGCGTAGCCTCATTAATTCCTCCTCGTTACTGGTGATGCGATCCGCTGATGGGGATCGCTTTTGTCAACTAGGAGGAATAATGATCAAGAAGGTCGTCGCCGTCGCGGCTGCCACCGGTGGGCTGGTTCTCGCGGGCGCGGGCCTGGCCGTCGCCGACTCCGGTGCCCAGGGTGCCGCGGTGCACTCCCCGGGCGTCGTGTCCGGCAACGTGATCCAGGTGCCCGTGCACGTCCCCGTGAACGCCTGCGGCAACACGATCTCCGTGATCGGCCTGCTGAACCCCGCCTTCGGCAACTACTGCGTCAACAAGTGACGCCGACCCGCTGAGGGGTCGTCCACACCGTCGGTCCCGGAGCGCGCGCCACCCGCTCCGGGCCCCACCCGTCTTTTAGCGTCCCGTAACGCGGGTGTGGAAGGAAAAGCCGAAGAAGTTCGAAGAACCCGAGGCAATCGCGTCCCTGGAATGACGCGAGCAATTCGGGACGAGATCGAAAGCAGGGACTCAGCAATGCGACAGGTCACCCGCAAGAGCCTGATGACCGTGGCGGCGGCGACGGGGGTGATCGCCGCCGCCGGCGGCTACGCCCACGCCGACTCCGGCGCACACGGGTCCGCCTCCCACTCGCCCGGTGTCGCGTCCGGCAACACGGTCCAGGCGCCGGTGGACGTGCCGGTGAACGTCTGCGGCAACACCGTCGACGTGATCGGCATCCTCAACCCGGCCGTCGGCAACTCCTGCGCCAACCGGAGCGCCGACCACGGCGGCGGGGGCCGGCACACGGGCGGCGGCCAGCACGGCGGGGGCGAGCACGGCGGACACGGCGGCGACCAGGGCGGCCCCCAAGCGCACAGCGGCTCGGGCGGCGCACACGCGGGCGGGCACACCGCCCACTCGCCCGGTGTCGCCTCCGGCAACCACATCGAAGCGCCGATCCACGTGCCGGTGAACGTCTGCGGAAACAGCATCGACGTCATCGGCGCCCTCAACCCGACGACGGGCAACCACTGCGCCGACGACAGCGCCCCCACCGGCCACGACTACGGCACGCCTCCCGGCGACCGGGCCCCCGGCGACCCCGGCACCCAGAACCCCGGCAAGCCGGCCGACTCCGCCCCGGCCGGACCCGAGGGCGCGCCGTCCACCCCGGAGCGGGTCACCCCGGCCGGCCACGCGTCCGCGCGGCAGCCCGCCCGTGCCGCGCAGCCCGCCCACTCGGCGCAGCTCGCGCGGACCGGCAGTGAGCTGCCCCTGGGCCTCGCCCTGCCGGTCGGCGCGGGCACCCTGCTCGCGGGCGCGGTGCTCTACCGCAAGGCACGCGCCTCGGCGTAACCGGCCACGCGCCTTCGGCGCCCTCCACGACGGAGCGGGCCCCGCCGCCACGGGGCCCGCTCCGTCTTCGTCGTGTTCAGCTCACCACGTGGCACGCGCCTGGCGAATGATCCGGCGGCGCAGGCGCACCCTACGGCTGCCGTCGCGCAGCAGGCTCAGGCGGTGCAGCTCCCAGTGTCCGTACTCGGCATGGTCCGTCAGCAGACGTGTCGCCTCCTTGCGGGAGACCCCGCGCGGTACGTACACGTCGACAAATTCGTATTCCGGCATCGCATCTATTGTGCGGGCTGGGGCCCGGTACGGATAGCGTCTGCTCTATGTCTGATGCTGCGCAGCCCACCGCTGCCGAGGTACGCGCCGCCGCCGAGGCGGTCAAGACCGCGCTCGACCGCCACCTGGCCGCGGTCGAACGCAGGACGGGGGAGGACGACCCGGCCGTCTACGAGGCGTTCAACCAGCTGGCCGCGGCGGCGGAGGCGTACGACGAACTGCTCTACGACCGCTACGACGAGGTCACCCCCTTCGAGATCCCCGCGGCGGACGACTCGCTGCCGCCGTATGCGGGTCCGGAGGAACCGAACGCGCTGAGCGTGCTGATCCGCCGCGACTACGCCGTGGCGGACCAGCAGCGGCTGCTGGGGCAGGCCCAGCGGGTCGAGGCAGCGGAGTACACCGGCGGCGCCGACGCGGACAGCCGGGCCTCCGGTACCGTCCACGGGGCGCTGGGCCTGTTGTTCGGGGAGTTCGAACCCGACGAGATCGCCTCCCGGCACAAGGAGTTCGGCCTGGAGGAGGGCGACTCCACGCTGTGGGTGGTGGCCGCGGAGGAACCGGCCGAGCCGGGCGAGTGGCTGGAGGCGCCCTTCGAGCAGGTCGACCCGCAGCGGGTGGTCTGCCGCTTCGACGTGAGCTCGGTGTTCGACGACGACCTCGACGACCTGGAGGCGGCCGACGGCATCGAGGAGACCGGTGACATCGACGACGTCGACGAGGTGGAGGACATCGACGACGTCGAGGACGCGGTGGACGACGTCGACGTCGACGTCGATGACGATCTCGACACCGATCTGGACGAGGACGGCGAGGACGGCGAGGACGGCGAGGACGGGGATCCGGGGCCGCTGGACGCGGACCGGGTGGGACGGGCCAGCCGTGCGGGCCGCGTGGACCGGTAGTCGCGTGGACCGGTAGTCGCGCGGACCGGTAGTCCGCGCTGCTCGGTCCGGGCCGCTGTGACCGACGGCAGGCGGCGGTGGCGAGGGGTTCGACCCGCCACCGCCGCCGTTCGCTGTGTCCCGCCCGTCAGCCGGCCGCCGGCACCAGGGCGCGCAGCAGGGCGGACAGCCGGGTGGTCCGGGACTTCGCCGGTACCTCGGCCACCGCTCGCGGCAGGGCCTGCTCGACCCCGTGGACCACGGACAGATGGCGCTCCGCCCGCCCGAAGGCCGTGTAGACCCAGGGACGGGAGAGGGTCCGCGCGGCGTCCCCCGGCAGCACCACGACCGCCGCCGGCCACCGGGCGCCCACCGCCTGGTGGGCCGTCAGTGCCCAGCCGTGCCGCACGGACTGCTCCACCCGCTCGCGCGGGACGACCACGGGGGCGCCCGCCAGGGACAGGTGCAGCCCGTCCGCGTCGGCCTTCACCACCTGGCCCGCGACCGTGCGGCCCGGCGCGGGGGAGTAGGCGATCCGGTCCCCGGGGTCGAACCCGCCGAAGCGGCCGGGGCCCGGGTTGCAGCGCTCCTTGAGGGCGGCGTTGAGCGCGCGCGTTCCGGCCGCCCCACCGTGGCCCGGGGTGATCACCACCGTCTGCTCGGGGGCGATCCCGAAGGCCCGCGGCACCGAGTCCACGACGAGTTGCACGGTCCGGTGCACGGCTTCGCCCGCGTCCCGCACCGGGACGATCACGATCTCCTTGCCGGGCGCGTCCACCTGGTTCAGCTCGCCGACGCCGATCCCGGAGACCAGTTCGCCGAGCGGACCCGGGTCGGGCGTGCGCGAGGCCACCTGCGGACACGCGCGCGCGGCGAGCAGGTCGGCGAAGACCCGGCCGGGCCCGGCCGACCACAGCACGGCCGGATCCCCGCTGAGCACCAGCCGGGCCGCGTCCGGCAGCGACTCCGCCGCCATCGCCGCGGTCTCGACGTCCAGTTGCGGGGCGTCCAGCAGGATCAGCAGGTCCACCGCGAGCGCGCCGTCGGTGTCCCGGCCGGGGCCCTCCGCGCCGGAGAGCAGACCGGACAGGGTGACCACGGCGTCGTCCCCCTCGTCCACGAGGGAGGCGAGCCGGCGCCGTCCGTCCGGTGCGTGGCAGGCGGCCACGGCGCGCAGACCGAGGGCCCGGGCGGCGGTGAGCAGGGCCGCGGTCTCCGCGCGGGCGGCCTCCCCGCCGGTGTGCAGCACCAGCCCGTGGGCGGCGACCGCGCGGATCAGTTCGGCGGCGCTGCCGCGGGCCGCGGCGGCCGCCGACTCCCAGTCGGCGGAAGCCTCCTTGGGCGGGGAGTTGACCACCCGTGCGAGGCCGTCGGCGAGGCTCTCCTCGGCGAGCGCGTACCGCTCCAGGCCGACCAGGACCCGGACCGGGCGTGCCTCCTCCTCGTCCTCCTCGGCCTGCTCCCCCTGTGCCTCCGCGGCGCGGTTCGTCCCGGCCGAGGCGGCGCCCGGCTCCTCCAGGGCGTCCTGGAAGGCGAGGGCCTCGCCCTCCGCGAGGGTGCTCTGCACCGCCGCGTCCGCGTCCGGCACGCCCTGCCGGTCGAGCGCGGTCGTCAGGGCGGGCAGCTCCAGGCCGGTGTGTCCGGCCAGGGCGGCCTGCTCCAGCAGCCACACCGTCACCGCGCGGCCCCGCCGCTCGTCGTCCGGGGCGCAGTCGGCGCCGAGCAGCGCCCGCGCGAAACCGTCGGCCTGTTCGGGCCGTACCCCGGGGACGCGCAGCAACTGCCAGGGATCCTCGCCCAGCGCCTGCTCGGCGCCCTCGCCGAGGGCGGAGGCGACCTGCGGCGCCAGCGCCTCGGGCGCGCCGCCGCCGGCCAGGACGCGCCGGACGGCCTCGACGGCCTCCGGGGCGGGCGCCGAGCCCGCGGCGGCGGGTTCCGCGACCACCGGCTGCGGTCGCCGCTCGGGCTCCGGGGCCGGGCGGCGCGGGGCGGGAGCGGGCTCGTCGAACACGGTGGCGGCGGGCTTCGCGCCGCTCTCCACGGCCCGGACGGCCGCGAGCAGGTCGGCGGCCTTTCCGCTGAGCTTGGTGCCGCTGTCGATCGGCGCCTTCTCGGCCTTGCGCCGCTCGATCCGCTCCCGCTCCAGCTTCTGCGCGGCCAGCTCGGCCTCGGCCTCGGAGAGCGACCCCGCGTCGGCGCCGTCGCCGGTTCCGGAGTCCGCCCCACGGCCGCTGTCGTCGCCGGTCCCGGACCCTGCCGTACCGCCGCCGTCCGCGCCCCCGGAGGTCGTGCCCTCGGCCGGTGTGCCCCCGGAGGTCGTGCCCTCGGAGGTCGTGCCCTCGGAGGTCGTGTCGTCGGCCGGTGTGTCTCCGGAGGTCGTGTCGTCGGCCGGTGTGCCCCCGGAGGTCGTGTCGTCGGCCGGTGTGTCTCCGGAGGTCGTGCCGTCGGCCGGTGTGCCCCCGGAGGTCGTGTCGTCGGCCGGTGTGTCTCCGGGAGTCGTGCCGTCGGCCGGTGTGCCCCCGGAGGTCGTGCCGTCGGCCGGTGTGCCCCCGGAGGTCGTGTCGTCGGCCGGTGTGCCACCGGGAGTCGTGCCCTCGGCCGGTGTGTCTCCGGGAGTCGTGTCGTCGGCCGGTGTGTCTCCGGAGGTCGTGTCGTCGGCCGGTGCGTCCCCGGAGGTCGTGCCCTCGGCCGATGTGCCCCCGGGAGTCGGGCCGTCGGCACGTGTGCCCTCGGCAGGTGTGGCGTCGTCCGGGGTCCCCGGCCCGGTGTTCTCCGTCGTCTCGGGGGGCTCCGGCTCCGTGCTCACAGCGTGCTCCAGTCGTGATCGGGATAGCGGTGCACGGGCGCCGACACGTCGTCGAGCGCCCGGCAGATCTCGTCAGGAAGACTAAGGGCCTCCACTGACAACGCGGCCGTGAGCTGCTGCGCGGTGCGCGCTCCGACGATCGGGGCGGTCACGCCGGGCCGGTCGCGGATCCAGGCCAGGGCCACCTGGAGCGGGGTCACCGCGAGCCCGTCCGCCGCGGTCGTCACCGCGTCCACGATGCGGCTCGCGGTGTCGTCCAGGTACGGCTCGACGAAGGCCGCGAAGTGGTCGGAGGCGCCGCGCGAGTCCGGGGGCAGCGCGTCGCCCCGGTACTTGCCGGTGAGGACGCCCCGGCCCAGTGGCGAGGAGGGCAGCAGACCGATGCCCAGGTCCAGCGCGGCCGGCAGCACCTCGCGCTCCACGCCCCGCTGGAGCAGCGAGTACTCCATCTGCGTACTGGCCAGCCGGGTGCGGGCGCCCGGTGCGGCGAGCTGCCAGGTGGCGGCCTTGGCGAGCTGCCAGCCGCAGAAGTTGGAGACGCCGGCGTAGCGGGCGCGGCCGCTGGCGACCGCTATGTCGAGGGCCTGGAGGGTCTCCTCCAGCGGGGTGGAGGAGTCGAAGGCGTGCACGTGCCACACGTCGACGTGGTCGGTGCCCAGCCGGGCGAGGGAGGCGTCCAGGGCGGCGAGGAGATGACCGCGCGAGCCGTCGAAGCGGCGTTCCGGGTCGGGCACGCTGCCCGCCTTCGTCGAGATGATCAGGTCGCGGCGCGGAACCAGGCCCTCCATGAGCCGCCCCAGCAGGTACTCGGCCTCTCCGTCGCCGTACACGTCGGCCGTGTCGACGAGGGTCCCGCCCGCCTCCCAGAACGTCTTCAAGAGGTCCGCGGCGTCGTGCTCGTCGGTGTCGCGCCCCCAGGTCAGGGTGCCGAGCCCGACGCGGGACACACGCAGGCCGGTGCGGCCGAGATGCCTCTGCTCCATGAACGCCGAGGTTACTGGCCAGAACTGGGCCGTGGGTTGCCTGTGGACAACCGAATTCCGGGCGGTCCCGGTCCGGGTTCGGGCAGGCCGAGGAGCCGTCCGGTCCGACACCGCCCTCGTCGCGCCGCCCTCCCCCCGACGGCGGCCTCCGCGCTACTGTCTGCCCGACAGCGTCGTTACTGATCGGTAAGGGGAATCGGCCATGCAGCTCGGGATCAACCTCGGCTACTGGGGTGCCGGAATGGACGGGGACAACCTGGCCGTGGCCCAGGAGGCCGACCGGCTCGGATACGCCGTGTGCTGGGCCGCCGAGGCCTACGGCTCCGACGCGGCCACCGTGCTCAGCTGGGTCGCCGCCCAGACCGAGCGGATCGACGTGGGCTCCGCCATCTTCCAGATCCCGGCGCGGCAGCCCGCGATGACCGCGATGACCGCCGCCACCCTCGACTCCCTCTCCGGCGGCCGCTTCCGCCTCGGCCTCGGCGTCTCCGGCCCGCAGGTCTCCGAGGGCTGGTACGGCGTGAAGTTCGACAAGCCGCTGTCCCGCACCCGCGAGTACGTCGAGATCGTCCGCAAGGCGATGACCCGGGAGCGCCT
The DNA here is from genome assembly GCF_044750285.1 of Streptomyces sp. NPDC088812. Classification (NCBI taxonomy): domain Bacteria; kingdom Bacillati; phylum Actinomycetota; class Actinomycetes; order Kitasatosporales; family Streptomycetaceae; genus Streptomyces; species Streptomyces sp. NPDC088812. Next base: position 144,837 of record NZ_JBIVJP010000005.1, read on the forward strand.
GTCGTACGAGGGCGAGCACTGGACGCTGCCGCTGCCGGACGGACCGGGCAAGCCGATCAAGCTGACCGTGCACCCGCAGCGCGAGCACATCCCGCTGTACATCGCGGCCATCGGACCGAAGAACCTGGAGCAGACCGGCGAGATCGCCGACGGCGCCCTGCTGATCTTCCCGTCCGCCGACCACCTCGAGGACACCGCGGTCAAGCACCTGCGGGCCGGGCGCGAGAAGGCCGGGAAGACGCTGGAGGGCTTCGACGTCTGCCCGACCCTCCCCCTCGCCGTCGGCTCCGACGACGACGTCGAGCGGCTCGCCGACACCTTCCGCCCCTACACCGCGCTGTACGTGGGCGGCATGGGCAGCCGCAAGCAGAACTTCTACAACCAGCTCGCCCGGCGCATGGGCTACGAGCAGGCCGCCGCCGAGATCCAGGACCTGTACCTGGCCGGTGACAAGGAGGCCGCCGCGGCCGCCGTCCCGCACGAGCTGATCGACCGGACGACGCTGCTGGGGTCTGTCGAGCGGATCGCCGACCGGATGAAGGCCTACGCGGCGGCCGGCGTCACCACCCTCACCCTCGCCCCCGCGGGCTTCACCCTCGACGAGCGCCTGGCCTCGCTGCGGGCCGGCGCCGAGGCGCTGGAGCGCGCCGGCCTGGCGTAGGGGGAGGCAGCGCGCCGGCCTGGCGTAGGGGGAGGCACGCGCCGACCGGCGTAGGGGGAGGAGGTCCGTCGCCCGGCGAGCAGGTCACGGAGGGGTGTTCAGCGGCCGTGGTGGGGGCTCGGGGGTCTTCCCCGCCACGGCCGTCACGGGGAACAACGCGCCGCCGCCCGCGCGGTCACGCCATCGGGGTGACCGCGGTGGTCCTCCGTTCGGCGCAGTCGTGCGACACCCCTGTTGCACCCCGCCCCGCGCCGCATTTGACTCGTTCTTCGCGGAACCCGCGAAATCCTGCGGAACCCTGCGGAACCCTGCGGAACACCCGGGATGCGGAGAGGTGCCCCACGATGCTTTCGGCCAAGAGTCTGTTCCAGGAGATCCTCGACCACGACGAGTCCTTCCGGCTGTTCTGCTCCATCGCCGCCGGCGGGGAGGCCCAGGGCGGCTGGGAGAACGCCCGGATCGCGGTGCTCGTCCCGCAGAGCGAACGCGCACTCGCCCCCAAGATCGCCCGGCACGGCGCCGACGAGGACAAACACGGCCGGATCTTCGCCGCCCTGCTGACGAGGCGCGGCCTCGACCCCGTCCCCGTCCCGCCCGAGACCGACTACACCATGCTCCTGGAGCGCAGGGGCATCGGTCTCGCCCACGACCGGCTCAAGGCCGACCGGCCGCTGACCGTGCAGGACATCGTCACCTACCTCGCCCACAGCAGGGTCACCGAGCAACGCGCCTCCGAACAGATGGCGCTGCTGCGCAGACATTTCGCCGACCACCCCGACATCGGCCGCGCGGTGAAGATGATCTCCGACGACGAGGACGACCACCTCGCCTACTGCCACGAGGAACTGCTGCGCTTCGCGCGTGCCGGACACGGCCGGGCCATTCAGCGGACGCTGCGCGAGAGCGCCCTCGCCGAGATCCGCGTCCACCGCGACGTCAGCCTCGCCGTCATGGCCTGTATGGGCCGCATCCTCGGCTGGTCCCGGCCCCGGGCGGCCTTCCTCGCGGCCGGCATCCACGCCGTGCACGCCTGGGAGCGGTTCGCCGGCTGGCGGCGCATGGTGTCCCTGACGATGCCCGAACGCCGCGACGCCCTCGGCGGACCGGAGACCCCCGCCCCCGAGTTCGTCTGAGCCGGAACATGGCGGCCAGTCGGCCAGTCGGCCAGTCGGCCAGTCGGCCAGTCGGCCAGTCGGCGAATCGACGAGTCGGCCAGTCGGTCAGTCGGCGAATCGACGAGTCGGCCGGCCGGACCAGCCGTAACCGGCCGGACCAGCCGTAACCGGCCGGACCAGCCGCGGCCGGCCCCCCGCGCGCGGGAACCCGCTACATCCACCCCCTGTGCTTGAACAGCCGGTACAGCAGCACCTCCAGGGCCGCCATGACCGCGATCACCGCCGGATACGACCACACCCAGCGCAGCTCCGGCATGTGCTCGAAGTTCATGCCGTAGATCCCCGCGAGCATCGTCGGGATCGCGGCCATGGCCGCCCACGCCGAGATCTTCCGCATGTCGTCGTTCTGCCGGACGCTCATCTGCGCCAGGTGCGCCGACAGGATGTCCGACACCAGCCGGTCCAGGCCCTCAACGGACTCGTTGACGCGCGCGAGGTGGTCGCCGACGTCCCGGAAGAACGGCCGCGCCTTGTCGTTGACGAACGGCAGTGCCGCGCCGACCGACCCCGGGTCCGCGAGCCGGGTCAGGGGCGGTGCCAGCGGGACGGTCGACCGGCGGAACTCCAGGACCTGCCGCTTGAAGCCGTAGATCCGGGACGCGGTGTGCCGCGAGCCGCCGCCGTCCGGGGAGAACACCTCCGCCTCCAGCTCCTCCAGATCGGTCTGGAGCTCGGTCGCCACGTCCAGGTAGTGGTCGACGGTCGCGTCGGCGATCGCGTACAGCACCGAGGTGGGGCCCTTGGCGAGCAGCTCGGGCTCCCTCTCCAGCCGCCGCCGCACCACCCCCAGCGCAGACCCCTCGCCGTGCCGGACGGTCACCACGAAGGAGTCGCCGAGGAAGACCATGACCTCACCGGAGGAGACGGTGTCGCTGCGCGGCTCGTACACCACCGGCTTCAGCACCAGGAACAGCGAGTCGTCGTACACCTCCAGCTTGGGCCGCTGGTGGGCCTTGAGGGCGTCCTCCACGGCCAGCGGGTGCAGGGCGAACTCGCGCGTGACGTGGTCGAACTCCTTCTCGGTGGGCTCGTGCAGCCCGATCCAGACGAAGCCGCCCCCGGCACGCGCCTCGTCGAGCGCGTCGGAGAAGTCCTGCGGGCCCTCGGTGCGGTGCCCGTCCCGGTAGATGGCGCAGTCGACGATCACGGAGTGCGTTCCCCTTTCGGCCGTTCACCTGTGCACCAGGACGTATCACCGGTACCCCGGGCCCTACGCCTACCCTGGGCGGCATGCCCACGCTGATCCTCGTCCGGCACGGACGGTCCACCGCCAACACCTCCGCAGTGCTCGCCGGCCGGACACCCGGCGTCGCCCTCGACGAGCGGGGCGCCGCCCAGGCCGCCGCGCTGCCCGGACGGCTGGCGGAGCTGCCGATCGCCGAGGTCGTCACGAGCCCCCTGCAACGCTGCCGGGAGACCCTCCGGCCCCTGCTGGACGCCCGCCCCGGACTGCCCGTGCACACCGACGATCGCATCGGCGAGTGCGACTACGGCGACTGGTCGGGACGCAAGCTCGCCGAGCTGAACGACGAGCCGCTGATGGAGGTCGTCCAGACGCACCCCTCCGCGGCCGCCTTCCCCGGCGGCGAGTCCATGCGGGCCATGCAGACCCGCGCCGCCGAGGCGGTGCGCGAGTGGAACGCGCGCGTGGAGCGCGACCACGGCGCCGACGCCGTCTACCTCATGTGCTCGCACGGCGACATCATCAAGTCGCTCGTGGCGGACGCGCTCGGGCTGCATCTCGACCTCTTCCAGCGGCTCTCCGTCGAACCGTGTTCCATCACCGCGATCCGTTACACCCGTCTGCGACCCTTTCTGGTGCGCCTCGGGGACACCGGCGACTTCGCCTCGCTCGTCCCGCGCCAGGAGCCCCCGGCCCAGGAGGCGACGGTCGGGGGCGGTGCGGGCGCACCGTGATCGTCGCCCGCAGTAGGGTGAAGCGGTCCGCATACGCACGTTCACGCATGGACGTTCACGTACCCACGATTCCCAGGGAGACAGGACGTGTCCCGTCAGGTGTTCCTCTACGACCCCCCGGACCGCTTCGTGGCCGGTACGGTCGGACTGCCCGGGCGCCGTACCTTCTTCCTCCAGGCCACCGCCGGCTCCCGAGTGACCAGTGTGGCCCTGGAGAAGACCCAGGTCGCCGCGCTCGCCGAGCGCATGGACGAACTGCTGGACGAAGTCGTACGCCGTAGCGGCGGGAGCGCCGCCGTGCCCGCGATGGCGCCCGCCGAGATCACCGACACCGGCCCCCTCGACACACCGATCGAGGAGGAGTTCCGGGTCGGCACCATGGCCCTCGCCTGGGACGGCGAGGAACAGCGCATGATCGTCGAGGCGCAGGCCCTCGTGGAGCTCGACGCCGACTCCGAGGAGGACCTCGCCGAGGCCGAGGAGCGGTTGCTCCAGGACGAGGAGAACGGGCCCCCGATGCTGCGGGTCCGGCTCACCGGCGCCCAGGCGAGAGCCTTCGCCAAGAGAGCCCTCGACGTCGTCAACGCCGGCCGGCCGCCGTGCCCGCTGTGCAGCCTGCCGCTCGACCCGGAAGGACACGTATGTCCGCGCCAGAACGGATACCGCCGCGGGGCGTGACGACCGCCGACCCCGCGGACGCGGAACTGCTCGCCCACGGCGGGCTGACCGTGCGCGGACGCATCCGTGACGCCTCCAACGCCGCCCTCTACTGCACGGTCGCCCACGACGGCCGGGAGGCCGCCTGCGTCTACAAGCCGGTCGCCGGCGAGCGGCCCCTGTGGGACTTCCCCGACGGCACGCTCGCCCAGCGGGAGGTCGCCGCGTACGCCGTGTCCGAGGCGACCGGCTGGGGGCTCGTACCGCCCACCGTGCTGCGCGACGGGCCCTACGGCGAGGGCATGTGCCAGCTGTGGATCGAGGCGTCCCCGGAGGACGGACTGCTCGCCCTGGTCGACGAGGAGGAGCCCGGACCCGGCTGGAAGGCGATCGGCTTCGCCGAGGTCGGCGACGACCGGACCGCGCTGCTGGTGCACGCCGACGACGAGCGGCTGCGACGCCTCGCCGTCCTGGACGCGGTCCTCAACAACGCCGACCGCAAGGGCGGCCACCTGCTCACCACCGCCGACGGGCGGCTGTACGGCATCGACCACGGCGTCACCTTCCACGCCGACGACAAGCTGCGCACCCTCCTGTGGGGCTGGGCGGGCGAGCCCCTCACCGAGGAGGCCGTCGAGGTGCTCGGGGGCCTCGCCGGCGCCCTGGAGCCGGGCGGCACCCTGGCGGCCGGCCTGTCCGCACTCCTCACCGGCGCCGAGGTCGACGCGACGCGCGCGCGGATCACCGCGCTGCTGGAGTCCGGCCGGCACCCCGAGCCCGGCGGCGAGTGGCCGGCGATCCCCTGGCCGCCCGTCTGACCCGGTCCCGCGGCCCCGGGGGTGATCCGTGACACGTACCGCGCGGCCACGGGGGTGAGCCGTGACACATGCCCCAGGACCGCCCAGCACATCACCGGCGCACACGAAAGAGCGCGTTCCCGGGCGCCCCAGGACTCCCAGCACATGGCCCGCGCAGACGCAAGAGCGCCTTCTCGGCCGTCCGGACCGCTCCGGTTCGTACCCGGAACTTCCGGCCGGTTACGCTCATGACATGCATGCCTGGCCCGCTTCCGAGGTCCCCGCCCTGCCTGGTCAGGGCCGCGACCTGAGGATCCACGACACCGCGACCGGCGGACCGGTCACCCTCGACCCCGGTCCCGTCGCCCGTATCTACGTCTGCGGCATCACGCCGTACGACGCGACCCACATGGGTCACGCGGCGACCTACAACGCGTTCGACCTCGTTCAGCGCGTGTGGCTGGACACCAAGCGGCAGGTGCACTACGTCCAGAACGTCACCGACGTCGACGACCCGCTCCTCGAACGGGCCGAGCGGGACGGCGTCGACTGGGTCGCCCTCGCCGAGCGGGAGACCGCCCTGTTCCGCGAGGACATGACCGCCCTGCGGATGCTCCCGCCGCGGCACTACATAGGAGCCGTCGAGGCCATACCCGGCATCGTGCCGCTCGTGGAGCGCCTGCGCGACGCCGGTGCCGCCTACGAACTCGACGGCGACGTCTACTTCTCCGTGGAGTCCGACCCGAACTTCGGCACGGTCTCCCGCCTGGACGCCGCCGCGATGCGGCTGCTCTCCGCCGAGCGGGGCGGCGACCCCGACCGGCCCGGCAAGAAGAACCCGCTCGACCCGATGCTCTGGACGGCGGCCCGCGAGGGCGAGCCCAGCTGGGACGGCGGCTCGCTCGGCCGCGGGCGCCCCGGCTGGCACATCGAGTGCGTCGCCATCGCCCTGGACCACCTCGGCATGGGCTTCGACGTCCAGGGCGGCGGCTCCGACCTCGCCTTCCCGCACCACGAGATGGGCGCCTCCCACGCCCAGGTCCTCACCGGCGAGTTCCCCATGGCCAAGGCGTACGTCCACGCCGGCATGGTCGCCCTGGACGGCGAGAAGATGTCCAAGTCCAAGGGCAACCTCGTCTTCGTCTCCCGGCTGCGGCGCGAGGGCGTCGACCCCGCGGCGATCCGGCTCACCCTCCTCGCCCACCACTACCGCAGCGACTGGGAGTGGACCGACCAGGTGCTCCAGGACGCCGTGGACCGGCTCGGACGCTGGCGCGCGGCCGTCTCCCGGCCCGACGGCCCGCCCGCCGACGCCCTGGTCGAGGAGATCCGCGAAGCCCTCGCCGACGACCTCGACGCCCCGGCCGCGCTGGCCGCCGTCGACCGCTGGGCCGCGCTCCAGCAGGAGCGGGGCGGCACGGACACCGCGGCCCCCGGCGTGGTCTCCCGCGCGGTGGACGCACTGCTGGGCGTGGCGCTCTAGCAGCAGCGGCCGCAAGGAAAAGGGGCGGTGCGCCTTCCGGCGCACCGCCCCCTTCCAGTCCTGCCCTTCGCCGGTCCTGCTAGTCCTCGGACGATTCGTCGTCGTCGGAGGACTCCCCGCTCGGCTTCGGCGGCTTCGGCGGCCGGGTCCGCTCGCCCGGGGCGGGCGGACCGCCGCCGTCCCGGCGCCGCAGATACCGCTCGAACTCCCGGGCGATCGCCTCACCCGACGCCTCCGGCAGCTCCGCGGTGTCCCGGGCCTCCTCCAGCGTCTGGACGTACTCGGCGACCTCGCTGTCCTCGGCGGCCAGCTGGTCCACGCCCACCTGCCACGCGCGCGCGTCCTCGGGCAGCTCGCCCAGCGGGATGCGCACGTCGATCAGGTCCTCCAGGCGGTTGAGGAGCGCCAGCGTCGCCTTGGGGTTGGGCGGCTGCGAGACGTAGTGCGGTACGGCCGCCCAGAGGCTGACCGCGGGCACCCCCGCGTGCGTGCACGCCTCCTGGAGGACACCGACGATGCCCGTGGGGCCCTCGTACTTGGTCTCCTCCAGGTCCATCCGGCGCGCCAGGTCCGCGTCGGACGTGGTCCCGCTGATCGGCACCGGACGCGTGTGCGGGGTGTCGCCGAGCAGGGCGCCCAGGATGACCACCAGCTCCACGCCCAGTTCGTGGGCGAAGCCGAGCAGTTCGTTGCAGAACGAGCGCCAGCGCATGGACGGTTCGATGCCGCGCACCAGCACCAGGTCGCGCGGTTTCTCGCCGCCGACCCGCACCACCGACAACCTTGTCGTCGGCCATGTGATCTTGCGGACGCCGGCCTCCATGAACACCGTGGGACGGTTCACCTGGAAGTCGTAGTAGTCCTCGGCGTCCAGCGCCGCGAAGACCTCGCCCTTCCACTCCCTCTCGAGATGCGCGACCGCGGTGGAAGCGGCGTCGCCGGCATCGTTCCAGCCCTCGAACGCGGCCACCATGACCGGGTCGATCAGCTCGGGAACCCCCTCGAGCTCGATCACCCAGTGCCTCCTTCCGACGTGCCCTCGCCTGACCACCCAACCTTACGGCGTCCCGCGGGGGCGCCCGCAGCCCCCTTGCACGGGGGAGTGAACGGATCACTGCCCCGTTCCCCACCCCCGAACACCCGCCTGCCGAAGCCGCTCACAGGCTTGACCTCAGCCACTGCTCCACGCTCGCGATGTGCACCGTCGCCCACGACCGCGCCGCCTCCGCGTCCCGGTCGCGCAGCGCGGCGAGGATCGCCCGGTGCTCGTGCAGGGTGCGGGCGATCGCGTCCTCCTGCGTCAGCCCGCGCCAGATCCGGGCCCGGGTGGTGGGCCCCGACAGACCGTCGAGCAGCGAACACAGCACCGAGTTGCCCGCGCCCCGCACGATGCCCCGGTGGAACTCCAGGTCGCAGGCGACGAGTTCCTCCACCGACGGCCGGGCGCCGAGCCGGTCCAACTGCGCGCCCAGAGCGTCGAGTTCCTCCTCGTCGATGCGCAGCGCCGCCATCGCCGTCGCGGCCGGCTCCAGGATGCGGCGCACGGCCAGGAACTCCAGGACCGTGTCGTCGCGGTGGAAGTCGACGACGAAGCTCAGTGCCTCCAGCAGCAGTTGCGGGTCGAGGCTGGTCACGTACGTGCCGTCGCCCTGCCGTACGTCCAGGATCCGGATCAGTGACAGCGCCCGGACCGCCTCCCGCAGGGAGTTGCGGGACAGGCCCAGTTCGGCGGCGAGCTCGCTCTCCCTGGGCAGCCGGTCCCCGGGGCGCAGCGCACCGGTGACGATCATGCCTTTGATCTTCTCGATCGCCTCGTCGGTGACTGCCATGACCGGCCTCCCTGTCATTCATCGCCCAGACATCGGATGTCTAGGCGTCATTATGGGGGCTGACCAGGCGACTGCCTCCGGTGCTGCGATCACCGACGGCGGGGAGCGGGGACCGTCCCGCTCGTGGTGCCGGCCCCGGTGGGGAGACCGGTCCTCGGTGCCGGCCCCGGTGTGCGGAGGCCGGTCCTCGGTGCCGGCCCCGGTCGGGAGGGCGGGCCGGCACCGAAGTCCTCACTTCTTGTCGAGCAGATCCTGGACCCCGGCGCGGACCTCGTCCGTGGCCAGGCCGCGGATCGTCAGCGTCGTCCGGCGGCGCAGCACGTCGTCCGCGGTCTCGGCCCACTCGTGGTCCCGGGCGTACACGACCTGCGCCCAGATCTCCGGGGCGTCGGGGTGGACGCGCTCGCCCAGCTCCGGGTTCTCGTTGGCCAGGCGGGCGATGTCGAAGGCCAGCGAGCCGTAGTGCGTGGCCAGGTGCCGGGCGGTGTCGGCGGCCATGCGCGGTCCGGGCGCGGGGCGGTCCACCAGCAGGCGGTGCGCGACCGCGCGCGGGTTGGCGACACCCGGCAGCGGCAGCTTCTTCGGCAGGGAGGAGATCGGCTCGAAGTCGTCACCGAGCGGGTGGCCCGGCAGCGCCTCCAGCTTCTGCATGACCGTCCGGCCGATGTGCCGGAAGGTCGTCCACTTGCCGCCCGCGACCGACAGCATCCCGCCCCTGCCCTCGGTCACCACGGTCTCGCGCTTGGCCTTCGCCGTGGCGCCCGGCCCGCCCGGCAGCACCCGCAGGCCCGCGAAGGCGTACGTGATCAGGTCGCGGTCGAGCTGCTGGTCGCGGATGGAGAACGCGGCCTCGTCCAGGATCTGGGCCACGTCCTTGTCGTCGACCGCGACGTCCGCCGGATCGCCCTCGAACTCCTCGTCCGTGGTGCCCAGCAGCAGCATGTCCTCCCAGGGCAGGGCGAACGTGATGCGGTACTTGTCGATCGGGGTCGCGAGCGCGGCCTTCCACGGCGACGTCCGCTTCAGGACCAGGTGCGCGCCCTTCGACAGGCGGATCGACGGGGCCGCGTCCGGGTCCTCCAGCCGGCGCAGGTGGTCGACCCACGGGCCGGTCGCGTTGAGCACGAGACGGGCGTTCACCCCGAACTCGTCACCGGACAGACGGTCCTTCAGGTCCGCGCCCGTCACCCGGCCCCTGGTGAAGCGCAGGCCGGTGACCTCGGCGTGGTTGAGCACGACCGCGCCCGCCTCGACGGCCGCGCGGACCGTCATCAGCGCCATACGGGCGTCGTTCATCTGGTCGTCGCCGTAGACGGCCACGGCCTTGAGGTTCTCGGTGCGCAGCTCCGGCACGTCCTGCTGCGCCTTGGCGGGGGAGAGCAGGTGCCCCACGCCGTCGCCGAACGCCGACAGCGCGGAGTAGGCGAAGACGCCCGCCCCGAGCTTCGCCGCGCCGTGCGGCCCGCCCTTGTACACGGGGAGGTAGAACGTGAGCGGGTTCGCCAGGTGGGGGGCCACCTGGCGGGAGACCGCACGGCGCTCGAAGTGGTTCTCCGCCACCAGCTTCACCGCGCCGGTCTGGAGGTAGCGCAGACCGCCGTGGAGCAGCTTGGAGGAGGCGGAGGAGGTGGCGCCGGCGAAGTCGCCGGCGTCGACCAGCGCCACCCTGAGGCCGGACTGCGCGGCGTGCCAGGCGGTGGAGATGCCCAGGATGCCGCCGCCGATCACGAGGAGGTCGTACGACGCCTTGGCGAGCTGCTCCCGGGTCTCGGCTCGGCTCGGGTTCGAGCCGGAGGCCGGGTGCGTCCCCAGGGCAGGCACGGACTGCAGGGTGGACTGACTGGTCATATCGGGTTCTTACTCCTCATCAGAGCGTTCGCCTGAGCCTTCGGCGGGCTCTCGTCAGCTCTCGTCCTCGAGCCAGCCCATGGTCCGCTCGACGGCCTTGAGCCAGCTCTTGTACTCACGGTCGCGGGTCTCCGCGTCCATGCGGGGGGTCCACTCGGCGGCCCGGCGCCAGTTGGCGCGCAGGTCGTCGGTGCTGGTCCAGAAGCCGACGGCGAGACCGGCGGCGTAGGCGGCGCCGAGACAGGTGGTCTCGGCGACCATCGGGCGCACCACGGGCGCGTCCAGGAAGTCCGAGAGGGTCTGCATCAGCAGGTTGTTGGAGGTCATGCCGCCGTCGACCTTGAGGGCCGCGAGCTCGACGCCGGAGTCCTTCGTCATGGCGTCGGTGATCTCCCGGGTCTGCCAGGCGGTGGCCTCCAGGACGGCGCGCGCGAGGTGCGCCTTGGTGACGTACCGGGTGAGGCCGGCGATCACACCGCGGGCGTCGGAGCGCCAGTAGGGGGCGAACAGGCCGGAGAAGGCCGGCACGAAGTAGGCGCCGCCGTTGTCCTCGACGGAGAGCGCGAGCGTCTCGATCTCGGCGGCGGTGGAGATCAGGCCCATCTGGTCGCGCATCCACTGCACCAGCGAGCCGGTGACCGCGATGGAGCCCTCGAGGGCGTAGACCGGCTTCTCGTCGCCGATGCGGTAGCCGACGGTGGTGAGCAGACCGTTGTAGGAGTTGACCGGCTTGCTGCCGGTGTTCATCAGCAGGAACGTGCCGGTGCCGTACGTCGACTTGGCCTCGCCCTCGGCGAAGCAGGTCTGGCCGAACAGGGCGGCCTGCTGGTCGCCGAGCGCGGACGCGACGGGGACGCCGCCCAGGAGGTCACCGAGCCGGCCGCCCTTGACCTCGCCGTACACCTCGGCGGAGGAGCGGATCTCCGGCAGCATCGCCAGGGGCACGCCGATGGACTCGGCGATCTTGGCGTCCCACTCCATGGTGTGCAGGTTCATCAGCAGGGTGCGGGAGGCGTTGGTGACGTCGGTGACGTGCCGGCCGCCGTCGACGCCGCCGGTCAGGTTCCAGATGACCCAGCTGTCCATGGTGCCGAAGAGGATGTCGCCGGCCTCGGCGCGCTCGCGCAGGCCCTCGACGTTGTCCAGCAGCCAGCGGGCCTTCGGGCCGGCGAAGTAGGAGGCGAGGGGCAGGCCGGTCTCGCGGCGGAAGCGGTCCTGGCCGACGTTGCGGCCGAGTTCCTTGCACAGGGCGTCGGTGCGGGTGTCCTGCCAGACGATGGCGTGGTGGACGGGCTCACCGGTGCGGCGGTCCCACAGCAGGGTGGTCTCGCGCTGGTTGGTGATGCCGATGGCCTTGATGTCGTCGCGGGTGATGCCCGCCTTGGCGATGGCCCCGGCGACGACCTCCTGGACGTTGGTCCAGATCTCGTTCGCGTCGTGCTCCACCCAGCCCGGCTTGGGGAAGATCTGCTCGTGCTCCTTCTGGTCGACGGAGACGATCCGGCCGTCGCGGTCGAAGACGATGCAGCGGGAGGAGGTGGTGCCCTGGTCGATGGCGGCGATGAACGGGCCGGCGGTGTGGGCGTCGGTCACAGTGTGCTCCTGAAGGTTCCGTGGGGTGGGGGCGGTGCGTACGGCGCGTGCCCGCCGTGCGGCGGCGGCCGGATGTCCCTAGGCGAACGCGAGGTTGTAGATTCCCGCGGCGATCGCCCCGCCGGCCAGCGGGCCGACGACCGGGATCCAGGCGTAGCCCCAGTCGGAGCCGCCCTTGTTCGGCAGGGGGAGCAGGGCGTGCACGATGCGCGGGCCGAGGTCACGGGCCGGGTTGATCGCGTAGCCGGTCGGGCCGCCCAGGGACAGACCGATGGACACCACCACGAGCGCGGTGATCAGGGCACCCAGCGGGCCGAGGCCGTTGCCGTCGTCGTTGAGGCCCTGGGTGAGGACGGCGAGCACCAGCACCACGGTGCCGATGATCTCCGTGGCGAGGTTCTGCACCGCGTTGCGGATCTCGGGGCCGGTGGAGAAAACGCCGAGCACCGGGCCCGCGCCCTTCTCCTGTGCCTCGACGGCCTTGGCCGCCGTGGCCTGCGCGCCCGGCCCGCCGACGATCTCCCGGTCGGTGAGGTGCGCGTGGAACTGGCCGTAGTAGGCGACCCACACCAGGGCCGCGCCGATCATGGCGCCGAGCAGCTGACCGGCCCAGTAGACCGGGACGTCGCTCCAGTCGCCGTCCTTGATCGCGATGCCGAGGGTGACCGCGGGGTTCAGGTGGGCGCCGGAGAGCGGTGCCGAGGTGTAGACCGCGGTGAGGACGGCGAAACCCCACCCGAAGGCGATGGCGAGCCAGCCGGCGTTGCGGGCCTTGGAGGCCTTCAGGGTCACGGCGGCGCAGACGCCACCGCCGAGCAGGATGAGTATGGCGGTACCGATGGTCTCGCCGATGAAGATGTCGGAGCTGGACACCCGCGACTCCTTTGTCCTTCGTCCAGGGAAGCCGAACCCCGGGTCCCTCCGGGGTTTCCGGTGCCCTCGAGATGAGAGCGATGCCGGCCCTTGGCGTTGTCACACTCTAGCGCGTATTGCCGGTAGCTGTTCGACAATGCCGACCGATGGACGGGAGTCTTGTCCTGGCGTGACGGGTGAGTCAAGAGTTCTGTTATCCAAAACGGGATCGTTATTGATCGGACTCGGCTATCGGTGGGGGACCGGTGCACGGCCGGCTCTCATGTGCCCGAGCTCGGGGCCGCCTCGGCCCGCTGCCGCGCCCGAGCCTGGATGCCGCCTCGGCCCGCTGCTGTGCCCGAGCCTGGATGCCGCCTCGGCCCGCTGCTGTGCCCGAGCCTGGATGCCGCCTCGGCCCGCTGCCGCGCCCGGACTCGTGCCCGCTGCCGTGCCTGGACTCGTGCCCGCGCGTGTGCCCGTTGCCGCGCCCGGACTGTCCCGCGCCCGCCGCCGAGCCCTTGCCCCGGCCGCCAGCCCGCCGTCACGCCCCCCGGGCATGACGAAAGCCGGGACGACCTCCGTCGTCCCGGTCCGCTCACCTGTGTGAACCGGCGGCCGCCGATCCGCCCCGCGGCGGCGGCCCGCCGCTCAGAACCGTGCCGCGCCCAGATCCCGCGACACCGCGCGGGCGCAGTCGCGCACCGCCGCGACCAGCTCGGGCCGCAGCTCGCCCTCCCGGCACACCCGCTCCACCGCGCCGGTGATGCCCACCGCGCCCACCGGCATCCGCCGCCGGTCGTGGATCGGCGCGGCGATGGAGGCGACCCCCTCCCAGGTCTCCTCCACGTCCGCCGCGTAGCCCCGCGCGCGCGTGATGTCGAGGAGCTGCTCGAAGTCCTCCAGCTCGCACACCGTGCGCTCGGTGAACGGCTTGCGGTCGGCCTCCAGCGCCTCGCTGTGCGCGACCGGGTCGTAGGCGGACAGCACCTTGCCCAGGGCCGTGGAGTGCAGCGGCTGCATGGCCCCGATCTCCAGGACCTGCCGGCTGTCGTCGGGCCGGAAGACGTGGTGCACGATCAGCACGCCCTGCTGGTGCAGCACCCCCAGATGGACGCTCTCGCCGCTGGAGCGGGCCAGGTCGTCCGTCCACACCAGTGCGCGCGCCCGCAGCTCGTGCACGTCGAGGTAGGTGGTGCCCAGGCGCAGCAGCTCCGCGCCCAGCTGGTAGCGCCCGGAAGCCTCGTCCTGCTCGACGAACCCCTCCTGCTGGAGGGTGCGCAGGATGCCGTGGGCGGTGCCCTTGGCCAGGCCCAGGGCCGAGGCGATGTCCGACAGACCCAGCCGTCGCTCGCCGCCCCCGAGCAGCCGCAGCATCGCGGCCGCCCGTTCGAGCGACTGGATGTTCCGTGCCATCGCCGTCCTGCCTCCGTCCTCATCGCCTGTCCACGGGCGGCATGCGCCACCGTCGTTCGGCAATGTCGAACACTACCGGTCTCTGCCGACCTCCCGCCAACGGTCGGTCGACACCTCTTCACGCCACGTGCGTCCCACGGCGGCCCGGACCGCCGTCCTGGTCCGTCCCGTGGACGCCCCGAACCATAAGCCCACGGTCCCGGATACCCTGGCGGCGTGCGCCGTCCTCGGGAAGCGTTGTCGCGCGCATTTCCGAGGTGACGCAAAGCCGACAGCCGTCGCATCCAAGGGAGCCCCTCCATGGCCTCAGTGCCGCCGACCCTTTCCGCCGACAGCCGGACCCGTGTGTCCGCGCTCCGCGAGGCCCTCGCCACCCGTGTGGTGGTGGCCGACGGAGCCATGGGCACCATGCTCCAGGCCCAGGAGCCCACCCTCGAGGACTTCGAGAACCTCGAGGGCTGCAACGAGATCCTCAACGTCACCCGGCCGGACATCGTCCGCTCCGTCCACGAGGCGTACTACGACGCCGGCGTGGACTGCGTCGAGACCAACACCTTCGGCGCCAACTTCGCGGCCATGGCCGAGTACGACATCCCCGAGCGGGTGTACGAGCTGTCCGAGGCCGGCGCCCGCATCGCCCGCGAGACCGCCGACGCCTTCGCCGGCCGCGACGGCCGCACCCGCTGGGTGCTGGGCTCGATCGGCCCGGGCACCAAGCTGCCCACCCTCGGCCACGTCGCCTACCGCACCCTGCGCGACGCCTACCAGCAGAACGCCGAGGGACTCATCGCCGGCGGCGCCGACGCGCTCATCGTCGAGACCACCCAGGACCTGCTCCAGACCAAGGCCGCCGTGCTCGGCGCCCACCGCGCCCGCGAGAGCGCCGGCCTGGACGTGCCGCTGATCGTCTCCGTCACCGTCGAGACCACCGGCACCATGCTGCTCGGCTCCGAGATCGGCGCCGCCCTGACGGCCCTGGAGCCGCTCGGCATCGACATGATCGGCATGAACTGCGCCACCGGCCCCGCCGAGATGAGCGAGCACCTGCGCTACCTGGCCCGCAACGCCCGCATCCCGCTCGCCTGCATGCCCAACGCGGGCCTGCCGGTCCTCGGCAAGGACGGCGCCAGCTACCCGCTGACCGCCCCGGAGCTGGCCGACGCCCAGGAGAACTTCGTCCGCGACTACGGCCTGTCCCTGGTCGGCGGCTGCTGCGGCACCACCCCCGAGCACCTGCGCCAGGTCGTCGAGCGCGTCCGCGGCCTCAGCCCCGTCGAGCGCAGCCCGCGCCCCGAAGCGGGCGCCGCCTCCCTCTACCAGACCGTCCCCTTCCGCCAGGACACCTCCTACCTGGCCATCGGCGAGCGCACCAACGCCAACGGCTCCAAGAAGTTCCGCGAGGCCATGCTGGAGGCCCGCTGGGACGACTGCGTGGAGATCGCCCGCGAGCAGATCCGCGAGGGCGCGCACATGCTCGACCTCTGCGTCGACTACGTCGGCCGTGACGGCGTCACCGACATGGAGGAACTCGCCGGCCGCCTCGCCACCGCCTCCACCCTGCCGATCGTGCTGGACTCCACCGAGGTCGACGTCATCGAGGCGGGCCTGGAGAAGCTCGGCGGCCGCGCCGTCATCAACTCCGTCAACTACGAGGACGGCGACGGGCCCGAGTCGCGGTTCGCCCGGGTCACCCGGCTGGCCCGGGAGCACGGCGCCGCGCTGATCGCCCTCACCATCGACGAGGAGGGCCAGGCCCGCACCCCCGAGAAGAAGGTCGAGATCGCCGAACGGCTGATCGACGACCTCACCGGGAACTGGGGCATCCGCGAGGAGGACATCCTCATCGACACCCTGACCTTCACCATCTGCACCGGTCAGGAGGAGTCCCGCAAGGACGGCATCGCCACCGTCGAGGCGATCCGCGAGCTCAAGCGCCGCCACCCCGACGTGCAGACCACCCTCGGCCTGTCGAACATCTCCTTCGGCCTCAACCCGGCCGCCCGCATCCTGCTCAACTCCGTCTTCCTCGACGAATGCGTCAAGGCCGGCCTGGACTCGGCGATCGTCCACGCCTCGAAGATCCTGCCCATCGCCCGCTTCAGCGAGGAGGAGGTCCAGACCGCCCTGGACCTGATCCACGACCGGCGCGCCGAGGGCTACGACCCGCTCCAGAAGCTCATGCAGCTCTTCGAGGGCGCCACCGCCAAGTCCCTGAAGGCCGGCAAGGCCGAGGAACTCGCCGCCCTGCCGCTGGAGGAGCGGCTCAAGCGCCGCATCATCGACGGCGAGCGAAACGGCCTGGAGGCCGACCTCGACGAGGCCCTGCTGAGCCGCCCGGCACTCGACATCGTCAACGAGACTCTCCTGGACGGCATGAAGGTCGTCGGCGAGCTCTTCGGCTCCGGCCAGATGCAGCTGCCGTTCGTCCTGCAGTCCGCCGAGGTGATGAAGGCCGCGGTCGCCCACCTCGAACCGCACATGGAGAAGTCCGACACCGAGGGCAAGGGCACCATCGTCCTGGCCACCGTCCGCGGCGACGTCCACGACATCGGCAAGAACCTCGTCGACATCATCCTGTCCAACAACGGCTACAACGTCGTCAACCTCGGCATCAAGCAGCCGGTCGCCGCGATCCTCGAAGCCGCCGAGGAACACCGCGCCGACGTCATCGGCATGTCCGGGCTCCTGGTCAAGTCCACGGTGATCATGAAGGAGAACCTGGAGGAGCTCAACCAGCGCGGCCTGGCCACCGACTACCCGGTCATCCTCGGCGGCGCCGCCCTGACCCGCGCCTACGTCGAACAGGACCTCCACGAGGTCTACGAGGGCGAGGTCCGCTACGCCCGCGACGCCTTCGAGGGACTGCGCCTGATGGACGCCCTCATCGGCGTCAAGCGCGGCGTGCCCGGCGCCAAGCTGCCGGAACTGAAGCAGCGCCGGGTCCGCCCGACCGCCGTGACCGAGGTGGAGGAGCGCCCCGAGGAGGGCCACGTCCGCTCCGACGTCGCCACCGACAACCCGGTCCCCGAGCCCCCGTTCTGGGGCACCCGCGTCATCAAGGGCATCCAGCTCAAGGAGTACGCCTCCTGGCTCGACGAGGGCGCCCTCTTCAAGGGCCAGTGGGGCCTGAAGCAGGCCCGCACCGGCGACGGACCGACGTACGAGGAACTCGCCGAGACCGAGGGCCGGCCGCGCCTGCGCGGCCTGCTGGACCGGCTCCAGACCGACAACCTCCTCGAGGCCGCCGTCGTCTACGGCTACTTCCCCTGCGTGTCCAAGGACGACGACCTGATCCTCCTGGACGAGCACGGCAACGAGCGCACCCGGTTCACCTTCCCCCGCCAGCGCCGCGGCCGCCGACTGTGCCTCGCCGACTTCTTCCGCCCGCAGGAGTCCGGCGAGACCGACGTCGTCGGCCTCCAGGTCGTCACCGTCGGCTCCCGCATCGGTGAGGAGACCGCCAAGCTCTTCGAGGCGAACTCCTACCGCGACTACCTCGAACTGCACGGACTGTCCGTGCAGCTGGCCGAGGCCCTCGCCGAGTACTGGCACGCGCGCGTGCGCTCCGAACTGGGCTTCGCCGGCGAGGACCCGGCCGACGTCCAGGACATGTTCGCCCTGAAGTACCGGGGCGCCCGCTTCTCCCTCGGCTACGGCGCCTGCCCCGACCTGGAGGACCGCGCCAAGATCGCCGAACTGCTGCGGCCCGAGCGGATCGGGGTCCGGCTGTCGGAGGAGTTCCAGCTCCACCCCGAGCAGTCCACCGACGCCATCGTCATCCACCACCCCGAGGCGAAGTACTTCAACGCACGATGACCCCCGCCGGGCCTCACCGACGATGACCCCCGCCGGGCCTCACCCACGGTGACCCCCGCGGGGCCCCACCCACGGTGAAGGCCGCCTCACCGGGCACACCGGACCGACACGCCGTACACTGGTCGGTCCACTGCAGGCCGGTTCCCCCAGCGGGAACCGGCCTGCTCGTCCCTCAAGGAGGTACGCGGATGACCAGCACGGTTCCCGCCCCAGGAACCCGTACGGCCGAGGGCTCCGCCCTCCAGGCCGTGCTCCTCGACATGGACGGCACCCTGGTGGACACCGAGGGGTTCTGGTGGGACGTCGAGGCCGAGGTCTTCGCGGGACTCGGCCACACCCTGGACGACTCCTGGCGCCACGTCGTGGTCGGCGGCCCCATGGCCCGCAGCGCGGGTTTCCTGATCGAGGCGACCGGCGCCGACATCACCCTCGACGACCTCACCGTCCTGCTCAACGAGGGGTTCGAGGAGCGCATCGGACGCGCCCTGCCGCTGATGCCGGGGGCCGCCCGACTGCTGGCCGAACTGTCCGAGCACGAGGTCCCCACGGCCCTCGTCTCCGCCTCGCACCGGCGCATCATCGACCGCGTCCTCACCTCACTGGGCGCCCAGCACTTCGCCCTCACCGTGGCCGGTGACGAGGTCGCACGCACCAAGCCGCACCCCGACCCCTATCTGTTCGCCGCCGCCGGACTCGGCGCGGACCCGGCCCGGTGCGCCGTGATCGAGGACACCGCCACCGGCGTGGCCGCGGCCGAGGCGGCGGGCTGCCACGTCGTCGCCGTGCCCTCCGTGGCCCCCATCGCCCCGGCCGCCGGACGCACCGTCGTGACCTCGCTGGAAGAGGTCGACCTGACATTCCTGCGCGATCTGATGCGCTCCGATGATCGACCGGCTGATCATCGGTGATCTCACGATGACGGAAATGCGATAGCCGTTCACCCAGCGTGCATCATCGATTGCGGCGGAAATTCGGCGCGTGTGCGCGGTGAATTCGAATCATCACCGACAGCTGAATTCCACACCTCCCACACCCCGTCGAACGTGTGACCTTCCCCACGTCGAAGGGGGTCGACACGATGCCCTCTCCGTGCTGTTCACCCCTGTTCGGGCGGAGTGGGCGTGCCCTTGTGTCCCGATTGATGGAACGCTGCACGAATCATTCCCCAGTCGGCTTTTCCGTGCGTCCGCACCCGGTTTCGCTGCGTGATGGGCATTCAACTCCGGTGGCCGCGAACCGTCCTGCAAGCGCGGACTAATCTCATCGCGAGAACATCGCCCCCACCCCGTGATCCGCTGCCACACCCCTGCATGCCGGGTACACGGACTTGACAGTTCTGGAGAAACTCGAGCATGAACCGCAAGACTTTGGTGCTGCCGGCCGTGGTCGGTCTGCTCGCGCCCGTGCTCGCCGCGTGCGGCGGGACCGACAGCGGGAGCGGCGGCGGCGACGCCATCGTCGTGGGCACCACCGACCGGTTCAGCGCCACCAAGGACGCCCCGGCGCCGCTCGACCCGGCGTACTCCTACGACGTCGGCACCTGGAACATCCTGCGCCAGACCGTGCAGACCCTGATGGTCCAGCCCAAGGGCGAGGGCGACCCCGTCCCGGAGGCCGCCGAGAGCTGCGGCTTCACCGACAGCGGCAACGAGCGCTACGCCTGCACGCTGCGCAGCGGTCTGACGTTCTCCAACGGCGACGCCGTCACCGCCGAGGACGTGAAGTTCTCCATCGACCGCGCCCGCGCCATCAAGGCGGACTCCGGCGTGTTCGCCCTGCTGTCCACCATCGACACGGTCGAGACCCAGGGCGACGACAAGGTCATCTTCCACCTCAAGACCGCCGACGCCACCTTCCCCTTCAAGCTCTCCACCCCGGTCGCCGGCATCGTCAACCCCGACGACTACGACAAGGGCAAGCTGCGCGAGGGCTTCTCCGTCGACGGCTCGGGCCCCTACACCCTCACGGCGGAGACCGAGGGCGACGAGATGACCCGGGCGGTCTTCACCAAGAACCCCAACTACAAGGGGACCTTGGACGTGAAGAACGACAAGGTCGAGATGGTCTCCTTCGAAGACGCCGACGCCATGGGCACCGCCCTCGACTCGGGCGACATCGACGTGATGACCCGCACCATGTCGCCGGAGCAGATCGACACCCTCTCCGACGCCGCCGCGGACAACGACGAGGACCTCGTCGAAGTGGCCGGCCTCGAGATCCGCTACCTCGCCTTCAACACCTCCGCCCCCGTGGTCAAGAGCAAGGCCGTCCGCCAGGCCATGGCCCAGCTCATCGACCGCAGCGAACTCGTCTCCGAGGTCTACGGCACCCAGGCCGAACCGCTGTACTCCCTGGTCCCGGCCACCGTCACCGGCCACTCCAACTCCTTCTTCAACACCTACGGCGACCCCAGCGCCGACAAGGCCAAGGAGCTGCTGGAGGATGCCGACGTCAGCACCCCGGTGAAGCTGACGCTGAACTACACGACCGACCACTACGGCACGGCCACCAAGCAGGAGTTCGAGCAGCTCCAGAAGCAGCTCAACGACAGCGGCCTCTTCGACGTCTCCATCGAGGGCGCCGCCTGGGACACCTTCATCCCCGCCGAGCGCAAGGGCGAGTACGCCGTCTACGGCATGGGCTGGTTCCCCGACTTCCCCGACGCCGACAACTTCCTCGCGCCGTTCCTCGACAAGGACAACTTCCTCAAGTCCCCGTACAGCAACAGCGAGATCACCGACACCCTCATCCCCGAGTCCCGCCGCGAGGCCGACCGCCTCTCCGCCGCCGCCAACCTGACGGCGATTCAGGACATCGTGGCCGAGGACGCCCCGATCATCCCCCTGTGGCAGGGCAAGCAGTACGTCGCCTCCCGTGACGACATCACCGGCACCGCGTACGTCCTCAACTCCTCCGCCACCCTCCAGCTGTGGGAGCTCGCCCGCGGCGTCAGCGGCTGACCCCGGCCCACACACGAAGGGCGCCCCTCCTCCCGGAGGGGCGCCCTCTGCCGTACCCGCGGGCGACTACTGCGCGCCCGGGCGCACCAGTCCGCTCTCGTACGCGTACACCGCGGCCTGCACCCGGTCACGCACCCCCAGCTTGGTCAGCACATGCCCCACATGCGTCTTCACCGTGGTCTCGCTGACGAACAGGTCGGCCGCGATCTCGGCGTTCGACAACCCCCGCGCCACCAGCTTCAGCACCTCGACCTCACGGTCGGTCAGCGTGTGCAGCGTGTCCGGCACCGGCTCGTCACCGGACGGCAGATGTGTGGCGTACTTGTCCAGCAGCCGGCGCGTGATGCTCGGCGCCAGCAACGCCTCACCGGCGGCCACCACCCGGATCGCCTGCACCAGCTCGTTGGCCGGGGCGTCCTTCAGCAGGAAGCCGCTGGCGCCCGCACGCAGCGCCTCCACCACGTACTCGTCGAGGTCGAACGTCGTCAGCACCAGCACCTTCGCCGGGCCGTCCCGACCCGGCCCCGTGATCTGCCGCGTCGCCTCCACCCCGTCCATCCGGGGCATGCGGATGTCCATCAGAACCACGTCGGGCTGCAGGGCCCGCACCTGGTCGAGGGCCTGCAGGCCGTCGCCGGCCTCGCCGACCACCGCGATGTCCTGCTCCGCCTCCAGGATCATCCGGAAGCCGGTACGCAGCAGCGGCTGGTCGTCGACCAGTAGGACGCGGATGGCCACGAGAGTCTCCTTCGCTAGGGCCTGTCGTTTGGATCACGCCGCAGACGCGGGGTCTGGCACGCACTCCCCCGGAGGGGGTGCCCCCAGCCGCGTTGTCGTCGGTTGCCGGCTCCCCCACGCTCGGCTGCGCTCGCGCGGGAGGGACCCCCATCGCGTCGACGCCCTCCTCCGCCTTGCAGCCGCACGCACCGGACCCCGCTCACCGGCGCTTACAGGGCACCGTCGGATCCCTGCGACATGATCCGAACGACAGGCCCTAGTCCGGCCCCATTCTGCCCTGCTCCACACCGCCCGACCCGGGCGCCCTCACCGGCAGCGGATACGGCGGGGGAGTACCCCCGAACTCCGGACAGTGCTCCCGGTGATCGCACCAGCCGCACAGCTTCGTCGGCCTGGGCCGCCAGTCACCCGTCTCCGTCGCCTCCCGGATCGCCTCCCACAGCGCGAGCAGCTTGCGCTCCACCCGCTCCAGGTCGGCGAGGACCGGATCGTAGGTCAGCACGTCCCCGCTGCCCAGGTACACCAGTTGCAGCCGGCGCGGGATCACCTTCTTCAGCCGCCAGACCACCAGGGCGTAGAACTTCATCTGGAACAGCGCGCCCTCGGCGTACTCCGGCCGCGGTGCCTTGCCGGTCTTGTAGTCGACGATCCGGACCTCTCCGGTGGGCGCCACGTCGACCCGGTCGATGATCCCGCGCAGCGTCAGCCCCGACTCCAGCTCCGCCTCGACGAACAGCTCCCGCTCGGCGGGCTCCAGCCGCGTCGGATCCTCCAGCGTGAACCAGCGCTCGACCAGCCGCTCCGCCTCCGCCAGCCACCCCGCCAGCCGCTCGCCCTGCGGATCGTCGGCGAACAGCTCCACCACCTCCGGCCGGGACTCGCGCAGCCGGTCCCACTGCCCGGGAACGAGGGCCTTGGCACGCGGCGCGGTCCGCTCGGCCGCCGGTGAATCGAACAAACGCTCCAGTACCGCGTGCACCAGCGTCCCCCGCGTCGCCGCCGGACTCGGCTTCTCCGGCAGCCGGTCGATCACCCGGAACCGGTACAGCAGCGGGCACTGCATGAAGTCCCCGGCCCGCGACGGCGAGAGCGAGGCGGGCGGTATGGCGACGAACGTCTTCCGGCCGCCGTCCGCCACCGCCTGCGCCGCCCCCACCCGCGGTGGAACCCGCACGACTCCGCCGTCGCCCACCCCGGCGACACCCTCGCTGCTGCTCTCCATGCCCACAGACCTTACGGCCCGCCACCGACAGTCCCCCAGCCCGCGGCCGACGGACACCGGCGACGCCCGGGAAACACGGGGGTGCCGGGACGGAACGCGTCCCGACGGCCGCATACCATCGGTAGCGAGACCCTTCCGCCCGGCAGGAGCGGGAGACGCTTCGATCGAGGGGACACCGTGGTGGAAAGCGGCGGGAGCGGGCGGCCGCGGCCGGACAGCGACGAGTCGGCCGAGCGCCCCGTGACACCTGCGCCCCGGACCACCGACCCGACCCCACCGGAGGCACCGCCCACGCGGGCCGCCTCCCCGCACACGACGGACCAGGGCACCATGGACGGGACCGAGACGGAGACGGCCGCCGGCGGCGACACCGAGACGGGGACGGCCGCCGGCGGCGACACCGAGACGGGGACGGCCGCCGGCGGCGACACCGAGACGGACACGGCCCAAGCCCGGGAAAGCAGCCCGAGCGCCACCACAGCAGCCCCCTCCGCCACCGACCCCACCTCGGCTGCCCCCACCACCCCCACAGACCGCCACCCCCACCACCCCCGGGCCCACACCACCACCCCCGCACCCGCCCTCGGCGACCGCCCCGCCAAGGGCCGCCCGCCCCAGCGACCCCCGGAGCCCCGCGGCGGCCTGCTCATGGGACGCCCCTTCGGCGTCCCCGTCTACGTCGCCCCCAGCTGGTTCCTCGTCGCCGCCCTCATCACCTGGGTCTTCGGCGGCCAGCTCGAACGCGTCCTGCCCGAACTCGGCGCCGCCCGCTACCTCGTCTCCCTCTTCTTCGCCGTCGCCTTCTACGCCTCCGTCCTCGTCCACGAACTCGCCCACACCGTCGCCGCCCTCCGCTTCAAACTCCCCGTCCGCCGCATCCAGCTCCAGTTCTTCGGCGGCGTCTCCGAGATCGAGAAGGAAGCCGAGACCCCCGGCCGCGAGTTCTGGCTCGCCTTCGTCGGCCCGCTCCTCTCCCTCGTCCTCGCCGGCCTCTTCTACCTCGCCCTCCAGCCCGTCGAACCCGGCACCGTCCCCGGCGTCCTCCTCGCCGGCCTGATGATCTCCAACCTCATCGTGGCGATCTTCAACCTTCTGCCCGGCCTCCCCCTCGACGGCGGCCGCATGCTCCGCGCCGTCGTCTGGAAGATCACCGGCAAACCCATGAGCGGCACCGTCGCCGCCGCCTGGGTAGGACGCGCCCTCGCCGTCTCCGTCCTCATCGGACTGCCCCTGCTCACCCAGTCCGGAGCCCTCGGAGAATCCGCCGAGGACAGCGTCGGCATGGACACCGTCCTCGACGCCCTGCTCGCCGCCATCCTCGCCGCCATCATCTGGACCGGCGCCGGCAACAGCCTGCGCATGGCCCGCCTGCGCGAACACCTCCCCGAACTGCGCGCCCGCACCCTCACCCGCCGAGCCGTCCCCGTCGAGTCCCGCACCCCCCTCTCCGAGGCCCTGCGCCGCGCCAACGACGCCGGAGCCCGCGCCCTGGTCGTCGTCGACGCCCACGGCGACCCCCTCGCCCTGGTCCGCGAGGCCGCCATCGTCGGCGTCCCCGAACACCGACGCCCCTGGGTCGCCGTCAGCGACCTCGCCCAGGACCTCACCGACGGCATGCGCGTGTCCGCCGAACTCGCCGGAGAAGACCTGCTGGACGCCCTGCGCGCCGCACCCGCCACCGAATACCTCGTCGTCGAGGAGACCGGCGAGATCTACGGCGTCCTCTCCGCCGCCGACGTCGAGCGCGCCTTCGTCAAGGCGATGGCCCGCCCCAGCTGAGCACCACGCTCCCCGAACCGTGGTCGGCGGCCCCCGCAAACGCCGGTAGGCTGTTCACATGTCCGAACCGACCGGTGCCGCCCGCAGGCGCGGGCCCTTCAAGGTCGGGGACCAGGTACAGCTGACCGACCCCAAGGGCCGCCACTACACGTTCACGCTCGAAGCCGGAAAGAACTTCCACACCCACAAGGGTTCCTTCCCGCACGACGAACTGATCGGTGCTCCCGAGGGCAGCGTTGTCCGCACCACCGGGAACGTCGCCTACCTCGCGCTGCGCCCCCTGCTCCCCGACTACGTCCTGTCCATGCCCCGCGG
Source organism: Streptomyces sp. NPDC088812 (assembly GCF_044750285.1). Classification (NCBI taxonomy): domain Bacteria; kingdom Bacillati; phylum Actinomycetota; class Actinomycetes; order Kitasatosporales; family Streptomycetaceae; genus Streptomyces; species Streptomyces sp. NPDC088812. Next base: position 169,892 of record NZ_JBIVJP010000005.1, read on the forward strand.
GGCAGCCGTCGTCTACCCCAAGGACGCGGGGCAGATCCTCGCCTTCGCCGACATCTTCCCCGGCGCACGCGTCGTCGAAGCCGGCGTCGGCTCCGGCTCCCTCAGCAGCTTCCTGCTGCGCGCCATCGGCGACCAGGGCATGCTGCACTCCTACGAGCGCCGCGAGGACTTCGCCGACATCGCCCGGCAGAACGTCGAACGCTACTTCGGCGGCCCGCACCCCGCCTGGCAGCTCACCGTCGGCGACCTCCAGGACAACCTGAGCGACACCGACGTCGATCGCGTCATCCTCGACATGCTCGCCCCCTGGGAATGCCTGGAAGCCGTCTCCAAGGCCCTCGTCCCCGGCGGCATCCTCTGCTGCTACGTCGCCACCACCACCCAGCTCGCCCGGACCGTCGAGTCCATCCGCGAGATCGGCTCCTTCAACGAGCCGACCGCCTGGGAGACGATGATCCGCAACTGGCACATCGAAGGCCTCGCCGTCCGCCCGGACCACCGCATGATCGGCCACACCGGCTTCCTCCTCACCGCACGCCGCCTCGCCGACGGCGTCGAACCGCCCATGCGCCGCCGCCGCCCCGCCAAGGGCGCCTACGGCGAGGACTACGCCGGCCCCAACGCCGACGGCGGCAGCGGCCGCTGACACCGCCGCGCACCACGTCAACGCACCAGCGCCGTGGCCGAGTTCCCCGAACACCCCCGGAACTCGACCACGGCGCCCTCACGTTGACACCCACCACCGGCACCCCGCCCCCCGCCGTTCCCCCGCACTGTGACGTGTGGCACGATGCTGGCCACCCCCACCGGCACAGCCCTCACAGGAGACGCTCCTAGTGCAACCCGCCGTCCCGGAACTGGCACACACCCACACCCGGCCGATCCACTGGCTCGCGACCGCCACCGCCGTGGCCGGCGTCGTCGCCCTCTCCTCGGTCCTCCAGCCCCACCCCGCGACGGCCGCCCAGCCGACCGCCCCCGACACCCCCTCCACACCCGCCACCGCCGCCGCCCCCGCCACCACCGGCGTCGACTTCCCGATCGACTGCGGCCCGGTCAAAGCCCTCGTCCAGAAACAGGCTTCCGGAGACCTCGACGGCGACGGCCGCCCCGAAACCGTCGCCGCCGTCCACTGCGACGCCCCCATGGGCACCCCACCCGACGGCGTCTACGTCCTCACCCAAGCCGCCGACGCCACCCACGCGCGCGTGGTCGCCACCCTCGTCGACCCCAAGACCCGCACCACCGTCACCAGCCTCTCCATCACCGACGGCACCGTCCTCGCCACCCTCCTCGGCTACTCCTCGGCCGACGTGCCCAGTTGCTGCCCCGACGTCAAGGACAGCGCCAAGTGGCAGTGGAAGGACAACACGTTCGTCCGCTCGACACCCTCCGGTACCCACAGCGTCTGACCCCCACCACCCCACGCTGTGAGAAACCAGACAGCCGTGACGGACCGTACGCGAACCCTCACTCCGCGTCCGGGCCGAACACCTCCACCCTGTCCGAAACCCTTCGCACATGGATGCACTCACCCGGACACTCCCGCGCCGAGTCCACCACATCCGTCAACAACGGAAGCGGCACGGGCGTCGTCGCCCCACGCTCCTGCAAAAGCTCCTCCTCGGCACCCTTCACATACGCCAGACCATCGATGTCCAGCTCGAACACCTCCGGCGCATACTGCGCACAGATGCCATCGCCGGTACAGAGATCCTGATCGATCCAGACCTCCAGCGCCTCGCCGCCGACACCGGCCTCCTGCTGCACGCCCATATCTCCTGCCGTTTACTGCCGAGCCGCCCGGGAACGATGCAGGCTCTGACGGGTGTTGAACACTTCGACCCTACCGTCGGCAGCTTTCCAATCATGTTCGGTGGGTATTCCCCTGGCGTGAGGGAGAGCGCAAGGGTGAAGATCGGACACACCCCGACAGTCTTTGTGATCTAGGGGTTTCAATCGACACCCACCCAGGTAGGGTCTGGAAGCGTCCAGCTCCCCTTGGAGGAGGTGAGGACCGTGGCAGCCCACGACGACGACATGAACCGCGGCATCCGCCCGGGACGAGGGTCCGACGACCCGGCCGGGCAGATCGCCTACCTTGAGCAGGAGATCGCCGTCCTGCGACGTAAGCTCGCCGACTCTCCGCGACACACGAGGATTCTCGAAGAGCGGATCGTCGAGCTGCAGACCAACCTGGCCGGCGTGTCCGCCCAGAACGAGCGACTCGCCAACACACTCCGCGAAGCCCGCGACCAGATCGTGGCCCTCAAGGAGGAAGTCGACCGGCTCGCCCAGCCGCCGGCCGGCTTCGGAGTCTTCCTCGCGGCGAACGAGGACGGCACGGCCGACATCTTCACCGGAGGCCGCAAGCTCCGCGTGAACGTCAGCCCCAGCGTCGAGCTCGACGAGCTCCGACGCGGCCAGGAAGTGATGCTCAACGAAGCGCTCAACGTGGTCGACGCCATGGAATTCGAGCGCGTCGGCGACATCGTCACCCTCAAGGAGATCCTCGAGGACGGCGAGCGCGCCCTGGTCCTCGGGCACACCGACGAGGAACGGGTCGTACGACTCGCCGAGCCCCTGCTCGACGTCACCATCCGCCCCGGCGACGCCCTGCTGCTCGAACCCCGCTCCGGCTACGTCTACGAGATCGTCCCCAAGAGCGAGGTCGAGGAACTCGTCCTCGAAGAGGTCCCCGACATCGGCTACGAGCAGATCGGCGGCCTCGGCGGCCAGATCGAAGCCATCCGCGACGCCGTCGAGCTCCCCTACCTCTACCCCGACCTGTTCAAGGAGCACGAACTGCGGCCGCCCAAGGGCGTCCTGCTGTACGGGCCCCCCGGATGCGGCAAGACGCTCATCGCCAAGGCCGTCGCCAACTCACTGGCCAAGAAGGTCGCCGAGGTCACCGGCCAGGCCGCCGGCAAGAGCTTCTTCCTCAACATCAAGGGCCCCGAGCTCCTCAACAAGTACGTCGGCGAGACCGAACGGCAGATCCGCCTCGTCTTCCAGCGAGCCCGCGAGAAGGCCAGCGAAGGCACCCCCGTCATCGTCTTCTTCGACGAGATGGAATCCCTCTTCCGCACCCGCGGCTCCGGCGTCAGCTCCGACGTGGAGAACACCATCGTCCCGCAGCTGCTCGCCGAGATCGACGGCGTGGAAGGCCTGCAGAACGTGGTCGTGATCGGCGCCTCCAACCGCGAGGACATGATCGACCCCGCCATCCTGCGACCCGGCCGGCTCGACGTGAAGATCAAGATCGAGCGTCCGGACGCCGAAGCGGCCAAGGACATCTTCGGCAAGTACCTCACCGAACGCCTCCCCCTGCACGGAGACGACCTCGGCGAACACGGCGGCGACAAGACCACCACCGTCCAGAGCATGATCCAGACGGCAGTGGAACACATGTACGCCGAAACCGAGGAGAACCGCTTCCTGGAGGTCACCTACGCCAACGGCGACAAGGAAGTCCTCTACTTCAAGGACTTCAACTCCGGCGCCATGATCGAGAACATCGTGGGCCGCGCCAAGAAAATGGCGATCAAGGACTTCCTCGAGAAGAACCAGAAAGGCCTCCGCGTCTCCCACCTCCTCCAGGCCTGCGTGGACGAGTTCAAGGAGAACGAGGACTTGCCCAACACCACCAACCCCGACGACTGGGCCCGCATCTCCGGAAAGAAGGGCGAGCGGATCGTCTACATCCGCACCCTGATCACCGGAAAGCAGGGCTCCGACACCGGACGCTCCATCGACACGGTGGCGAACACCGGACAGTACCTGTAAAACCGGAACGGCTGCGGGTACCCGAACCGGGGTACCCGCAGCCGACTGCTTTTCGGGCCACGGCTGGAGCAGGCAATGACGCAAATGATCTCCCCACCAGCGCAGAGGCGTTCTAGGCTCTTCCGTACCGCCGGGCGCAGTGCGGGGACGGGCACCGCACACGCACCGGAGCACCAGCGGTACGTGAACGGCACCCACGACCGAGGATGCCGCCGGGCAAGGAGGGCCGCATGACCGTACGGCGAGTAATGGGCATCGAGACGGAGTACGGGATCTCCGTCCCCGGCCACCCGAACGCCAATGCCATGCTCACCTCATCCCAGATCGTCAACGCCTACGCGGCGGCGATGCACCGGGCCCGCCGGGCCCGCTGGGACTTCGAGGAGGAGAACCCCCTGCGGGACGCCCGAGGCTTCGACCTCGCCCGCGAGGCCGCCGACGCCAGCCAGCTCACCGACGAGGACATCGGCCTCGCCAACGTGATCCTCACCAACGGCGCCCGCCTCTACGTCGACCACGCCCACCCCGAATACAGCGCCCCCGAGGTCACCAACCCCCGCGACGCCGTCCTCTGGGACAAGGCCGGCGAACGCATCATGGCCGAAGCCGCCGAGCGCGCCGCCGCGCTCCCCGGCGCCCAGCCCATCCACCTCTACAAGAACAACACCGACAACAAGGGCGCCTCCTACGGCACGCACGAGAACTACCTCATGAAGCGGGAAACCGCTTTCTCCGACATCGTGCGCCACCTCACGCCCTTCTTCGTCTCCCGCCAGGTCTTCGCCGGAGCCGGCCGCGTCGGCATCGGCCAGGACGGCCACGAACACGGCTTCCAGCTCAGCCAGCGCGCCGACTACTTCGAGGTCGAGGTCGGCCTGGAGACCACCCTCAAACGGCCCATCATCAACACCCGCGACGAGCCCCACGCCGACGCCGAGAAGTACCGCCGCCTCCACGTGATCATCGGCGACGCCAACCTCTCCGAGATCTCCACCTACCTCAAACTGGGCACGACCGCCCTGGTCCTGTCCATGATCGAAGACGGCTTCATCGCCGTCGACCTCGCCGTCGACCAGCCCGTCCGCACCCTCCACCAGGTCTCCCACGACCCCACCCTCAAGCGCCTGGTCACCCTTCGCAGCGGCCGCACACTCACCGCCGTCCAGCTCCAGATGGAGTACTACGAACTGGCACGCAAATACGTGGAGGAACGCCACGGCGCCGACGCCGACGACCAGACCAAGGACGTCCTCGCGCGCTGGGAGGACACCCTCACCCGCCTGGAGAACGACCCCATGAGCCTCGCCGGCGAACTCGACTGGGTCGCCAAGCGCGAACTCATGGAGGGCTACCGGCGACGCGACGGCGTCGACTGGGACGCCGCCCGCCTCCACCTCGTCGACCTCCAGTACGCCGACGTACGCCCCGAGAAGGGCCTCTACAACCGCCTGGCGGCCCGCGGCCGCATGAAGCGGCTCCTGACCGAGGCGGAGGTCGAACGGGCCAAGGCCAAGCCCCCGGAGGACACCCGCGCCTACTTCCGCGGCCGCTGCCTGGAGCAGTACGCCGACGACGTGGCCGCCGCCTCCTGGGACTCGGTCATCTTCGACCTGCCGGGCCGGGACTCCCTCCAGCGCGTCCCAACCCTCGAACCGCTTCGCGGAACGCGAAATCACGTCAAGGAGCTCCTGGACCGCTGTCGCACCGCAGAAGACCTGGTCAGGGTCTTGTCGGGCAACTGAGCGGGTACTCGGGCCGCCCCTGGCGCCGGGGTGGAAACCCCGGCGCCAGGGAATCATCGAAGTGGCACCCGTACGTTCCAACAACTGCGGGGCCGATGTCGGACCGGGCTTGTAGGGTCTGATCATCACCGATCGGCAGGAATGCCGACCTGTCGACCATGTCGGGCAACAGAGCGGGGTGAGGGTTATGGCGACCAAGGACACCGGCGGCGGGCAGCAGAAGGCCACGCGGTCCACGGAGGAGGTCGAGGAGCAGGCGGCGGAGACGCAGGCCTCCGAGGACCTCAAGGAGCGGCACGAGAAGCTGAGCGACGACGTGGACTCGGTTCTTGACGAAATTGACGATGTCCTGGAGGAGAACGCAGAGGACTTCGTGAGGTCCTTCGTTCAGAAGGGTGGAGAGTAGGTTTTGCCTTCGATTCGAAGGTGAAAGTGGGGGAATGGCAAAGTGATCGACGATTCGTGCAGTACGAGGCGCTGTTCGCGGTGCAAGCAGCATCTGCCGCGGACGGCGTTCGCGAGCAACAAATCCATGCCCGATGGCCTCCAGGCGTACTGCCGGGACTGTGCCGCCGAGTACTACCGGCAGCGCCAGGAGGCCAAGGGCAAGAAGGTTCGGGAGAGGGTCTCGGTTCCCGAAGGGTTCAAGCGGTGCCCGCAGTGCGAGGACATCAAGCCCCACTCTGAGTGGGAGCGCAATAAATCCGCGTCAGACGGCTGGGCCAGCTACTGCCGAGTGTGCCGGGCGGAGCGGAACCGGATTAGTTACTTCCAGCGGAAGTACGGTCTGACGCCGACTGAGAGGGACGCGATGGTCGCCTCTCAGAAGGGGCTCTGCGTGATCTGCCTGAAAGCTCCGGCGGTACATGTGGATCACTGCCACGAGACGGGTAAGGTCCGTGGCGTACTGTGCTTCAACTGCAATTCGGCCATCGGCAAGTTGGGAGACGATCCCGACGCGGTCCGTCGGGCTGCCGCCTACCTGGAAGGAACCACGTGGAAGCCAACACTCGTAGCACCGGGCGTCTACCAGCTGCCTTCCTGACGCCTGGGTCCTCGTCCTTCATGGACTTCCTCTCCGAGCACCAGCCGGAGCTGCTGCCCGGCAACCGGCAGCTGCCCCCGACCCAGGGTGTGCTCGAGGCGCCGCACGGCACCACGATCGTGGCGGTGACGTTCCCGGGTGGTGTGGTGCTGGCCGGTGACCGGCGGGCGACCATGGGCAACGTCATCGCGCAGCGGGACATCGAGAAGGTGTTCCCGGCGGACGAGTACTCGGCCGTCGGTATCGCCGGCACGGCCGGTCTGGCCGTGGAGATGGTGAAGCTGTTCCAGCTGGAGCTGGAGCACTTCGAGAAGGTGGAGGGTGCGCAGCTCTCGTTGGAGGGCAAGGCGAACCGGTTGTCGACGATGATCCGGTCGAATTTGGGCATGGCCATGCAGGGTCTGGCCGTGGTGCCGCTGTTCGCCGGGTTCGACGTGGACCGGGGCAAGGGGCGGATCTTCTCGTACGACGTCACCGGTGGCCGTTCCGAGGAGCAGAACTTCGCCGCCACGGGTTCGGGTTCGGTCTTCGCGCGGGGTGCGATGAAGAAGCTGTTCCGGGGTGATCTGACCGAGGAGCAGGCCACGACGTTGGTGGTGCAGGCGTTGTACGACGCGGCGGACGACGACTCGGCGACGGGTGGTCCGGATGTCGCGCGTCGGATCTACCCCCTCGTCACTGTGATCACCGAGGACGGGTTCCGGCGGCTGACGGAGGAGGAGTCGTCCGAGATCGCCCGGTCGGTGCTGGCGCGCCGGCTGGAGCAGCCGGACGGTCCGCGCGCCGCGCTGCTGTAGGGGCCGTCGGTTCGGCGGGGTGATCGAGTGACTTCTACTGAAAGGGACGGATAACCGGTGTCGACGCCGTTCTATGTTTCGCCTCAGCAGGCGATGGCCGATCGTGCGGAGTACGCGCGGAAGGGTATCGCTCGTGGTCGCAGTCTGGTCGTGTTGCAGTATGCGGACGGGATCGTCTTCGTGGGCGAGAACCCGTCTCGTGCGCTGCACAAGTTCAGTGAGATCTATGACCGGATCGGTTTCGCGGCCGCGGGTAAGTACAACGAGTACGAGAATCTGCGCATCGGTGGGGTGCGCTATGCGGATCTGCGGGGTTACACGTACGACCGTGACGATGTGACCGCTCGTGGTCTGGCGAATGTGTACGCCCAGACGCTCGGCACGATCTTCTCCTCGGCGGGGGAGAAGCCGTATGAGGTGGAGCTGGTGGTGGCCGAGGTCGGTGAGACGCCGGACGGTGACCAGATCTATCGGCTGCCGCATGACGGGTCGATCGTGGATGAGCACGGTTCGGTGGCGGTGGGGGGTAATGCCGAGCAGATCGGCAGTTACCTGGATCAGCGTCATCAGGACGGGATGAGTCTGTCGGAGGCGTTGAAGCTGGCCGTGCAGGCGTTGTCGCGTGACACGAACGGTACGCAGCGGGAGATTCCGGCGGAGCGGCTGGAGGTGGCGGTGCTGGATCGTACGCGGCCGCAGTCGCGGAAGTTCAAGCGGATCGTGGGCCGGCAGTTGGCGCGGTTGCTGGAGGCCGGTGGTGCGGCGACGGAGGCGGAGACGTCGGAGGACGGTGAGGAGTAGGTCTCGGTTGTCGTCGTGTGTGCCCCCGGCCGGTGGTGGTGGTCGGGGGCACGGGTGTGTTCAGGGGGCGCCCGGGGGCGCTGTGGAGCCTCGGACGACGAGGTGGACGGGGATGTCTCCGTCGTCGGGTGTTCGGCCGTCCAGGACGGCGAGGAGGGCTTGCATGCCTCGTTCTCCGAAGAGTTCGGCGTCGAGTCGGACGGTGGTGAGTTCGGGGTCGAGGGCGGTGGCGAGGGTGATGTCGTCGACGCCGGTGACGGAGAGGTCGTCGGGGATGCGCAGGCCGCGGCGGCGGGCTGCTTTGTAGACGCCGGCGGCGAGTTTGTCGTCGTCGCAGACGACGGCGGTGGGACGGGGGCCCGGGGTGTCGAGGGCGGTGTCGGTGGCGGTGAGGGCGCCGTCGACGGTGAGGGGGGTGTGGGCGGTGGTGAGGGAGGTTCCGGGCACGGTGCGCAGTCGGGCGGCGAGTGCGCGGGCGCGGATGTCGAAGGTCCAGGAGGGGATGTCGGCGGCGAGGTGCAGGAAGTGGCGGTGGCCGAGGGTGAGGAGGTGGTCGGCGGTCTGGTGGGTGCCGTCGGTGATGTCGAGGTTGACGGTGGCGGTGCCGAGGTTGCCGGTGGGGTCGCTGTCGAGCATGACGAGGGGGAGCCGGTCGCGGCGGATGGCGGTGAGGGCGTCGGCGGCCATGGAGGAGGCGATGACGCCGTCGAGGGCCGCGGGGGCGGAGGCGAAGGGGTCGCGGGCGGGGCCGATGCCTTCGGGGGAGGGGTAGAGGACGACGCCGAAGCCGTGGTGGGCGGCGATGCGGGCGGCGCCGGTGTAGACGCCGGCGAAGAATTCGGTGGTGAGGGCGGGGACGACGAGCAGGACGGTGCGGGTGCGGCCGAGGCGGAGGTGGCGGGCGGCGAGGTTGGGGCGGTAGTCGAGTTCGCGTGCGGCTCGGCGGACGCGTTCGGCGGTGGTTTCGGAGACGCGGCCGCGCCATTTGTCGCCGAGGACGAGGGAGACGGCGGCTTGGGAGACTCCTGCGGCCTGGGCGACGTCACGGCTGGTGGGGCGGGTGTTTCCTGGTGCCACCGTGGGCCTGCTCTCTGGTCTGGCGGGTGGGGTGGTGCCGGGGGGCGTGCGGGTGGGGTGCTCTGGACTGGTGAACAGCGACATGGTACGTATGACGGAATGCGTTATACGTAAAACCCGGAGTGGTGCAGGGCTTCGGGCGAGCTGACGGAGGCGGGACTTTGGCCGCGGGATACGTGGAGATCCTCGGGACGAGGCATGTGGCGCGGCTGCTCGCGGGCACGCTCGTCGGCCGGCTGCCCAATGCCACGGCTGCGATCGCGATCGTGCTGTTCGTGCGGGCGGAGGGCGGGAGCTACAGTCTCGCGGGCGCTCTGGCGGCCGTGTACGGCGTGGCCAACGCGGTCGGTCAGCCGCTGCTCGGGCGCCTGGTCGATCTGCACGGTCAGCCGCGGGTGCAGTTGCCGGCGGCGCTCGCGTCGGCGGTGGCGATGGCGGTGTTCGCGTTCGTGGGTGTGGGCCCGCTGGTGGTGGCGTACGCGGCGGTGGCGGCGGCCGGGCTGTTCACGCCGCCTCTGGAGGGGGGTCTGCGGGCGCTGTGGCCGTCGGTGCTGCGCCGGGAGGACCAGGTGCACACGGCGTACGCGATGGACGCGGTGGCCCAGGAGGTGATGTTCACCGTGGGGCCGCTGCTGGTGACGCTGTGCGTGTCGCTGTGGTCGGCGCAGGCGGCGTTGCTGGTGCTGAACGTGGTGGGGGTGCTGGGGGCGCTGTCGGTGGTGGTGTCGGCGCCGTCGCGTGCGTGGCGGTCGGCTCCGCGTGAGGCGCACTGGCTGGGGGCTCTGCGGTCGCCGGGGCTGCTGGTGCTGCTGTCGGCGTTCCTGTTCGTGGGTGTGGCGCTGGGGTCGATCACGGTCGCTTCGGTGCCGTATGCGGACGAGCACGGTGGGGACGTGGTGTACGGGTGGCTGATGGCGGCTCTGGGGCTGGGTGCGCTGGTCGGGGGGGTGGGGTACGGGGTCCGGCGTTGGCGGGGGGTGCCGGAGCGTCGGTTGCGGGTGCTGGTGGCGTTTCTGGCGGTGTGTTACCTGCCGTTGATGCTGATGCCGGGCGCGGTGGCGATGGTGGCGTTGACGGCGCTCGCCGGTGTGTTTCTGGCGCCGGCGATCGCGTGTGCGTTCGTGCTGGTGGACCGGCATGCGCCGGCCGGGACGGTGACGGAGGCGTTCTCGTGGCTGGTGACGACGTTCACGGTCGGTTCGTCGGTGGGAACGGGTCTGGCGGGTCCGGTGGTCGAGGCGGGTGGCGCGTTGTGGGGTTTCGTGGTGCCGGGGGCCGCGGGCGGGGTGTCTTTGCTGGTTTTGGTGGTGGCGGGGCGGGTACTCGCAGCTCCGGCCGGGGGCGGGGTCGTTGCGGCCGTTTCGGAAAATGATCCGAACCGTGCCGTCGAACCCCGTTTCAGTTCAGGGGATCGGGCGTAATGTTCAGTCATGGACCGCCGCATTTTCGGGCTGGAGAACGAGTACGGCGTCACGTGCACGTTCAGGGGACAGCGCCGCCTGTCGCCTGACGAGGTGGCGCGGTACCTCTTCCGCCGTGTCGTGTCATGGGGCCGTAGCAGCAATGTCTTTCTGCGGAACGGCGCCCGCCTGTATCTCGACGTGGGATCGCATCCGGAATACGCGACACCCGAATGTGACAACGTGACCGAACTGGTCACCCACGACAAGGCCGGCGAGCGCATTCTCGAGGGACTCCTGGTGGACGCGGAACGACGCCTGCACGAGGAGGGAATCGCGGGCGACGTCTACCTCTTCAAGAACAACACCGACTCGGCGGGCAACTCCTACGGTTGCCACGAGAACTACCTGGTGGCCCGGCACGGGGAGTTCTCCCGGCTCGCGGACATCCTGATCCCGTTCCTGGTGACCCGGCAGCTGTTGTGCGGGGCGGGGAAGGTGCTGCAGACGCCGCGCGGGGCCGTGTACTGCGTGAGTCAGCGGGCCGAGCACATCTGGGAGGGCGTCTCGTCGGCGACGACGCGTTCCCGGCCCATCATCAACACGCGGGACGAGCCGCACGCGGACGCGGAGCGGTATCGCCGGCTGCATGTGATCGTGGGCGACTCCAACATGTCCGAGACGACCATGCTGCTCAAGGTGGGTGCCACCGACCTGGTGCTGCGCATGATCGAGGCGGGCACGGTGATGCGCGACCTCACGCTGGAGAACCCGATCCGGGCGATCCGTGAGGTCAGCCATGACATCACCGGCCGGCGCAAGGTGCGTCTGGCCAGTGGCCGGGAGGCGTCGGCGCTGGAGGTGCAGCGGGAGTACTACGAGAAGGCCGTGGACTTCTGCGAGCGCCGGGGTATCCGGACGGGTACCGTGGAGCAGGTCCTGGAGCTGTGGGGCCGGACGCTGGACTCGATCGAGTCGGAGGACCTGGACCGTATCGGTACCGAGATCGACTGGGTGATGAAGTACAAGCTCATCGAGCGGTACCGGGCCAAGCACAACATGACGATGTCGCATCCGCGTGTCGCGCAGATAGACCTCGCCTACCACGACATCCACCGTCGTCGTGGTCTGTACTACCTGCTGGAGAAGAAGGGTCAGGCCGCGCGGATCTGCAACGATTTGAAGATCTTCGAGGGCAAGTCGGTGCCGCCGCAGACGACTCGGGCGCGGTTGCGCGGTGACTTCATCCGTCGGGCGCAGGAGCAGCGGCGGGACTTCACCGTGGACTGGGTGCATCTGAAGCTGAACGACCAGGCGCAGCGCACTGTTCTGTGCAAGGACCCGTTCCGTTCGGTGGACGACCGGGTGGAGAAGCTGATCGCCGGAATGTGAGTGAGGCGTTCGGGTGTCCCGGGGCCTGGATCCGTCCGGGTGGAAGGGTGCCCTTCCGGAACGCAACGCGGGCGCCGTACGTTTTCCGTGCGGCGCCCTTCTCACGCCGTAGAGTTGCGCGCACGCCCTTCACCAGATCGACCGATTACGAGGCCTTCACCGTGCGCCGACGCTCACTCATCTTCGCCGCCGTTCCCGCAGGACTGGTCACGCTCGCCGGGTGCGGTGACGACTCGTCCGACTCGTCGAGCTCGGCCGACGGCAGTGCGTCGCCCTCCGCCTCGGAGGCCTCCGCCGTGCCCGCGCCGAAGATCGTGGACGGTCCGCTGCCGGCCATCACGGCCGGGGTGAAGTTCGGGGAGAAGCCGACGGTCGCCAAGGGCAGTGGTGATCCTTCCGGTCAGCTCGCGGTGAAGACGGTGATCGCGGGCGGTGGCCGGACCGTCGCGGAGAACGACTACATCCAGGCGAACTACCTCGGTCAGATCTGGGACACCGCGAAGGTGTTCGACAACTCCTACGACCGGAAGACGCCGCTGGTCATCCAGCTGGCGAGCGGGAGCATCATCGACGGCTGGCGCTATGCCCTGACGGGGAAGAAGACGGGCAGCCGGGTGGAGTTCTCCGTGCCGCCGACCTGGGGGTACGGCACGGAGGGCAACTCGCAGGCGGGTATCGAGGGCACCGACACGCTGGTGTTCGTGGTGGACCTGGAGGCCACGTTCAACGCGAGCAGCTCGGCGGAGGGCAAGGACGTGGCGCAGGACGACGCCGCTCTGCCGAAGGTGGGCACGAACACCGACGGCAAGGCGCCCTCCGTCGAGATCCCCAAGGTCGATCCGCCGAAGAAGCTGGTGGCGAACTACGTCATCGAGGGTGACGGTGCGGCGGTCGCCGCGGACAACAGCGTCCTGGTGCAGTACAAGGGCGTCGTGTGGGACACGGGCAAGGAGTTCGACTCGACGTACTCCCGCAAGGCGCTGACGTCCTTCGGGCTCCAGCAGGTCGTCAAGGGCTGGTCGCAGGGGCTGACCGGGAAGAAGGTCGGCAGCCGGGTCGTCATCGTCATTCCGCCGGACCTGGGGTACGGCGACGAGCCGCCGGCCGGCAGTGGCATCGAGAAGGACTCGACGATGGTCTTCACGGTGGACATCCTCGCGAAGATGTGACGGCGTCGAGGTGTAAGACTGTGCTTGTTGCCTTTCCGTAGAAGAACGTGGAGCTAGAGACGTGAGCATCGAGAAGCCCGAGATCGACTTTCCCGAGGGCGCTCCCCCGGCGGACCTCGAGATCAAGGACATCTGGGAGGGCGACGGCGAGGTGGCGCAGGCGGGCCAGACCGTCACCGTGCACTACGTCGGTGTCGCCTTCAGCACCGGTGAGGAGTTCGACGCGAGCTGGAACCGGGGCACCCCGTTCCGCTTCCCGCTCGGTGGCGGCCGTGTCATCGCGGGCTGGGACCGGGGCGTGCAGGGCATGAAGGTCGGCGGCCGTCGTCAGCTGACCATCCCGGCCCACCTCGCCTACGGCAACCAGAGCCCCACCCCGGCGATCAAGCCCGGTGAGACGCTGATCTTCGTGGTGGACCTGCTCGGGGTCTGATCGTCCTGCGGCCGATCGTCGTGCGGCCGGTCCGTCCGGTCGTCGTGCGAACGGTCGGGGTGGTCGGGGCGCGACCGGTTCCGACCACCTGGGGTCCATGCCTGTCCGGGCATGGGCCCTCGGCTTTTGCCGGGGCACCGCGGAGCGGTACGGTCATCCGTCGGAAGCACCATGAGGAAGGCGAAGGGCGTCGATGGCCATTGCCAAGGCCGAGCGGCTGATGAACCTGGCGCTGTGTCTGCTCGGGACGCGGCGGCCGCTCAGCAAGCGCGAGCTGCGCGAGTCCATCGAGGCCTACCTGGAAGCGGGCAACGACGACTCCTTCAACCGCATGTTCGAGCGGGACAAGGACGACCTGCGTGAGCTCGGCCTGGTCATCGCGACCGTGGAGAGCATCGACGGCGAGGTCGGCTACCTCGCCCGCCGCGACAGCAACCGCCTCCCGCCCATCACCCTCGACGCCGAGGAGGCCGCCGCGCTGGGGCTGGCCGCCAAGGTGTGGCAGCAGGCCCGGCTCGCCGGCGCCGCCAGCGGCGCGCTGCAGAAGCTGCGCGCGGCCGGACTGCCCGAGGGCGTCGACCCCTACGAGGCGCACGGCGCCCTCGAGCCGCGTATCCCGGTGCACGAGGCCGCGTTCGAGCCGCTGATGCTGGCCTGCCGTGACCGCCGCGCGGTCTCCTTCGACTACCGCAAGGCCACCGCCGCCCACCCCGAGCCCCGCAACGTCGAACCGTGGGCGCTGGAGTGCTGGCGCGGCCACTGGTACCTCGCGGGCTGGGACCGTGACCGGGGCGCCGAACGCGTCTTCCGGCTGTCCCGGATCACCGGCAAGGTGCGCTCCCGGGGCGGCCGCTTCACCGCTGCCGTCCCGGACGTGGTGACCGTCCGGGAGACCGTCGCGGGCTGGGCGGGGGAGACCGCCGACCGCAGCGCCCTCATCCGGCTGCGCACGGACGCCGGGTACCCCCTGCGGGCGAAGGCGACGGCGGTGCGGGAACTCGGGAACGGCTGGGACGAGTTGGAGATTCCGTACGGGCACGGGCTGGACGCCTGGCTGGTGGAGTTCGGGCCGGACGTGGTGGTCCTGGAGCCCGCGGAGCTGCGGGCCGACGTGGTGGACCGGCTGCGTGCCGTGGCCAAGGGCTGAGGGGGAGCGAGCGACACAGTGGCAGGCAAACCGGTCAGGCCGGCGAACGCGATCGACCAGACCCGGCGGATGCTCTCCCTGGTGACCTATCTGCGGGAGCGGCCCGGGGCGCGGATCGAGGACGTGGCGCGCGCCTTCGGGATCACCGAGGACGAGCTGGTCTCCGACCTCGACGTGCTGCCCATGTGCGGCACCAGCTTCCGCGGCGGCGATCTGCTGGACATCGACACCGACGGCGAGCGCATCTGGTGGCACAACCCGGCCGCACTCGGCGCGGACGCCGCCGAGCCGCTGCGGCTGGCCGCCGACGAGGCGACCGCGCTGCTGGTGGCCGCGCGGGCCGTGGCCACGCTGCCGGGCCTGCGCGAGAGCGACCGCCAGGCGCTGCTGCGGGCGACGGCCAAGGTGGAGACCGCGGCCGGCGAGGCGGCGGGCGCCAGCTCACGCCTGTCGGTGACCTTCGAGTCCGAGGGCGGTGTCTTCGCCGACGTCGACCGGGCGATCTCCGAGCGGCGCCGGCTGTGGATCCGCTACTACTCGCCCGCCCGTGACGAGGTCACCGAGCGGGAGATCGACCCCATCCGCCTGGTCAGCGTCGGCCACACCTACGTCGAGGCCTGGTGCCGCCGCTCCGAGGCGCGCCGTACCTTCCGCCTCGACCGGGTCGCCGAGATCAGGATCCTCGACGAGCCGTCCGCTCCGCCCGAGGTCGAACTGCGGGACCTGTCGGAGGGGCTGGTCCAGCCGGCCGCCGAGGATCCGGAGGTCGTCGTCGAGGTCGGCCCCGGCGGGCGCTGGGTCGCCGAGTACTACCCCCACGACCACGCCGACGAGCTCCCCGACGGCGGTCTGCGCATCACCCTGCGCACCCCCGAACCGGCCTCCCTGCGCCGTCTCGCCCTGCGCCTGGGCCCCGACGGCCGGATCGTCTCGCCGCCGGGCCTCGCCGACAGCGCCCGCCGCGCCGCCCGCGAGGCGCTCGCGGCGTACGACGGGGTCGAGGCGGAGGCGGCCCGCCGGGACGACGTTCCGTCCGGCGCGGGCGGGGACGACGTCCCCTCCGCCGGACGCCGTGCTGAGGCTCCGCCCGTCGGACGTCGGGACACGGCCCAGGAGCACGGCGGCCGGACCGCCGGGGATCTCGGAGAGGCGCACCCCGGGCGGCCCGGTGAGCGGCTTGCCGGGCAGGCCGGTGCCGTGGCCGGTGAGCCGGGCGGCACAGCTGTGCGGGGGCGGACCGGTTCCGCGGCCGACGGCCGGGTCGGCGGCGTGGCCGGTGGGCAGGACGATGCCGCGGCCGGGACGCGGGCCGCTGGGCAGGATGACGCCGCGGCCGGGACGGCCGGTGGCGGGCAGTGGGTCGGTCAGGGCGACGGGCGGGAGCAGAGGCAGTGAGTGAGACGGGGCTGTCCGGTGTGCGGGGGGTCTCGGTGGCCTCCGCGTTCGCGGGGATGCGAAGCGTGGCTCCCGTGGTGTTCCGGGCCGGGTGTCCGGACTGCCGGGGGCGGTTCGAGCTCGCCGCCGGCGCGCTGCTGCTGGCCATCGGAGCCACCAGCCGTACCACCTTCTACTCGTTCACCTGCCCCGACTGCGGGGCCGCCGTGCGCAAGCCGGCCGGTGAACGGATCGTCGAGCTGCTCACCGGCGGCGGGGTCAGGACCCTGCGGCTGCACTCGACGCTCTGAGGGCGTCTTCGGCGCATCGTCCCCGGGGGATGCCGGGGGATGCCGGGGGATGCCGGGGACGACGGGGGATGCCGGCCCGGGGGAGCGTGGGGCGCCGACCGCCCCGCGCGCCAGCCTCCCGGCGCACCACCGTCGTCGGCCCGGTGCCGCCAGGACGGTGCCGCGGCCGCGGGGCAGGAACCTGCGGGGCCGGACTGACGAGGCGGGGCCGACGGGGCAGGGGCGGCGGGGCAGGGATGACGGGGCAAGGACTGCGGGGCGGGATGGTCCGGAGGACGACGCGTCCTGGGCCCCGGCCGGGAGGGTCTAGGCTCGGCGTCATGTTCTGGCCGATGTTCGCGGTAGCCATGGGTTTCCTGGGTCTCGCCGTCCTCGCTGTGTTCGCCGTCCGGGTCTTCCTGGAGGCACGGCGCCTGGGACAGCAGGTCGCGGACTCCGCCCGCCGTATCAACCGGGCGGCCGAGGAACTGGAGCGGGCCGCCGTGAGCGCGAGCCGGGCTGTGGACACGCTGTGAGACCTGCTGTGGCAGGGCTGTGAGTCCTGCGCCGAATGCGATTTGGGCGACTTCGCCCTCCCGTCACGCCCGTTCGGGCGGGTACGCTGCTGGTCGCGGTCCGGAAAACGAGGCCCGGGCCGCGGACCGGGAGTACGCACGGGGATTGCCTCACGTTCACCCCCCGGCGTTACGATCGCTGCCAGCACGATCGTTCGGACGAATCGTCCGACCGGTCGGACAGCATCCCACCCAGCCGCCTCGGTGAGAAGGTAAAGACTTATGTTCGGAAGGCTCGGCGCCCCCGAGATCATTCTCATCCTCGTCGTCATCATCCTGCTGTTCGGCGCGAAGAAGCTTCCGGACATGGCCCGCTCGCTCGGCAAGTCCGCGCGCATCCTCAAGAGCGAGGCCAAGGCGATGAAGGAGGAGGGCAGCAGCAACACCACCCCGGCCGGCCCGCCGAACACCGGTGAGCAGCCCTCCGCTCAGCGCACCATCCAGGCCGCCCCCGGCGACGTGACCAGCTCGCGCCCGGTCGGCGAGCCGACGGACTCGACCAAGCGCTGACGCAGGGCCGGTGACCCCCGGCCTGCCGCACGAGATGGGAACGTGGGTTGCTCAAGCCTGCCCGCAAGAAGGAGAAGGATCCCGAGGGGCGGATGCCCCTCGCGGAACACCTCCGTGAGCTTCGCAACCGGCTCGCGAAGGCGTTGCTCGCCATCGTCCTCGTGACGGTCGTCGCCGCCTTCTTCTACAACGACATCATCAACTTCCTCACCAAGCCGATCCTCGACTCGATCGGCTGCGGGAAGACCTTCGAGCAGATCCAGAGCGAGCTCAGCTCGTCGGGCGAGACCAGCAAGCAGTGCGCGCGGATCACGATCAACGGTCTCCTCACGCCCTTCACCCTGGCGCTCCAGGTCTCCCTGATGGCCGGCGTCGTCTTCGCCTCGCCGGTCTGGCTCTACCAGCTGTGGGCCTTCGTCGCCCCGGGGCTGCACCGGCACGAGCGCAGGTACGCCTACGGATTCGTCGGCACCGGTGTCCCGCTCTTCCTGGGCGGCGGCTACTTCGCCTACCTGGTGCTGCCGACGACCGCGCAGGTGCTGATCGAGTTCACGCCGACCGACGTCGAGAACTTCCTGCCGCTCGACGACCTGCTCCAGCTCGTCACGCGCATGGTCGTGGTCTTCGGTCTCTCCTTCGAGCTGCCGTTGCTGCTGATCATGCTGAACCTGACCGGTGCCATCACCGGCAGGCGCATGCTCGGCTGGTGGCGCGCCATGATCATCGGCATCACGGTGTTCGCCGCCATCGCCACGCCCAGCACCGACCCCGTCTCGATGCTGGCGCTCGCCGGACCGATCTGGATCCTGTACTTCGGCGCGGTCGCCTTCTCGCTGCTGAACGACCGCCGCAGGCGGCGCCGCGACGCCCTGGGCCCCGCCGATGACGAGGCCTCCGAGCTGGACCTGACCCCCGAGGACATCGGCGAGGTCGAGACGGTGGCCGCGAGCCGCGCCCTGCCGGAGCAGGCGAGCACGGAACGGGTCAACGGCTACGACGACGTGACCTGAGCATTGCACCACGGCGGGACACTCCCCGAGGTCACTCGCGTGACCGTCGGGGACGACCCGCCTCGTCACCCCACCGCGGGCCGCGGCCGGGGCGCCCGCACGGCGCCGCCGGCCGCTTCCGCGTCGTAGGACGGCCGGCCGCACCGGTCCGCACCGGTCCGCACCGGCACGGCAGACATCGTCGGCCCCGACCCCCTGAACTGCGCGGATCGACGTTTCACGGCAGCAGATCCGGATAATGATCGTCCTGTTGTCAGTGCGGCCCGGTACGCTCGAAAGCACGATGACAGAGGACCTCTCACCGGCCGAGCGGTACGCGGCTGCGCGCAGGCGCGCAGCCGAGCAGGCCACCGCGCTCGCCTCCTTCCGCGAGATGTACGACTTCGGCCTCGACCCCTTCCAGATCGAGGCCTGTCAGGCGCTCGAGGCGGGCAAGGGCGTCCTGGTGGCCGCGCCCACCGGCTCCGGCAAGACGATCGTGGGCGAGTTCGCCGTCCACCTCGCCCTCCAGCAGGGCAAGAAGTGCTTCTACACGACGCCCATCAAGGCGCTGTCCAACCAGAAGTACTCCGACCTGTGCCGCCGCTACGGCTCCGCCAAGGTCGGCCTGCTCACCGGCGACAACAGCGTGAACTCCGACGCCCCGGTGGTCGTGATGACCACCGAGGTGCTGCGCAACATGCTGTACGCCGGCTCGCAGACCCTCTACGGCCTCGGGTACGTGGTCATGGACGAGGTGCACTACCTCTCCGACCGCTTCCGCGGCGCCGTCTGGGAGGAAGTGATCATCCACCTCCCCGAGTCGGTCACCCTGGTCTCGCTCTCCGCGACCGTCTCCAACGCCGAGGAGTTCGGCGACTGGCTGGACACCGTCCGCGGCGACACCGAGGTGATCGTCTCCGAGCACCGGCCCGTTCCGCTGTTCCAGCACGTGCTCGCCGGGCGGCGGATGTACGACCTGTTCGAGGAGGGCGAGGGCCACCGCAAGGCCGTCAACCCCGACCTCGCGCGCCTGGCCCGCATGGAGGCGAGCAGGCCGTCGTACCAGGACCGCCGGCGTGGGCGGATGAAGGAGGCCGACCGCGAGCGCGAGCGCCGGCAGCGCTCCCGGGTGTGGACGCCCGGCCGGCCCGAGGTGATCGAACGCCTCGACGCCGAGGGGCTGCTGCCCGCCATCACCTTCATCTTCAGCCGCGCCGCCTGCGAGGCCGCCGTCCAGCAGTGCCTCTACGCCGGCCTGCGGCTCAACGACGAGGAAGCGCGGGAACGGGTCCGCGCCCTGGTCGAGGAGCGCACCGCCGCCATCCCCCGCGAGGACCTGCACGTCCTCGGCTACTACGAGTGGCTCGAAGGCCTGGAACGGGGCATCGCCGCCCACCACGCGGGCATGCTGCCGACCTTCAAGGAGGTCGTCGAGGAACTCTTCGTGCGCGGCCTGGTCAAGGCCGTCTTCGCCACCGAGACCCTCGCGCTCGGCATCAACATGCCCGCCCGCTCGGTGGTGCTGGAGAAGCTCGTCAAGTGGAACGGCGAGCAGCACGCCGACATCACCCCCGGCGAGTACACCCAGTTGACCGGACGGGCCGGCCGGCGCGGCATCGACGTCGAGGGCCACGCCGTCGTGCTCTGGCAGCGCGGCATGAACCCCGACCAGGTGGCCGGCCTCGCCGGCACCCGCACCTACCCGCTGCGCTCCAGCTTCAAGCCGTCGTACAACATGGCGGTCAACCTCGTGGAGCAGTTCGGGCGGCACCGCTCGCGCGAGCTGCTGGAGACGTCGTTCGCGCAGTTCCAGGCCGACCGGTCGGTGGTCGGGATCTCCCGGCAGGTGCAGCGCAACGAGGAGGGCCTGGAGGGCTACAAGGCCTCCATGACCTGCCACCTCGGCGACTTCGAGGAGTACGCCCGGCTGCGCCGCGAACTCAAGGACCGCGAGACGGAGCTGGCCCGGCAGGGCGCCGCCCAGCGGCGGGCCGAGGCGGCCGTGGCGCTGGAGAAGCTGAAGCCGGGCGACGTCATCCACGTGCCCACCGGCAAGTACGCCGGCCTGGCGCTGGTCCTCGACCCCGGCCTGCCCGCCGGGCGGGCAGGCGGCCACCGCGGCTTCGACCACCACGACGGGCCGCGCCCGCTGGTGCTGACCGCCGAACGGCAGGTCAAACGGCTCGCCTCGATCGACTTCCCGGTGCCGGTCGAGCCGCTGGATCGGATGCGGATCCCGAAGACGTTCAACCCGCGCTCGCCGCAGTCCCGCCGGGACCTGGCCTCCGCGCTGCGCAGCAAGGCCGGGCACATCCCGCCGGAGCGGGCCCGCAAGAAGCGGTCCCAGGCCGCGGACGACCGGGAGATCGCCCGGCTGCGCACCGCGCTGCGCGCGCACCCCTGCCACGGCTGCGCCGAACGCGAGGACCACGCCCGCTGGGCCGAGCGCTACCACCGGCTGCTGCGCGACACCTCGCAGCTGGAGCGGCGCATCGAGGGCCGGACGAACACCATCGCCCGTACCTTCGACCGGATCGTGGCCCTGCTGACCGAACTGGACTACCTGCGCGGCGACGACGTCACCGAACACGGCAGGCGGCTGGCCCGGTTGTACGGCGAGCTGGACCTCCTGGCGAGCGAATGCCTGCGGGCCGGCGTCTGGGAAGGGCTGGCCCCGGCCGAACTGGCCGCCTGTGTCTCGGCGTTGGTGTACGAGGCGCGGGTCGGTGACGACGCCATGGCCCCCAAGCTGCCCTCCGGCAAGGCGAAGGCCGCGATGGGGGAGATGGTGCGGATCTGGGGCCGGCTGGACGCCTTGGAGGAGGACTTCCGGATCAACCAGACGGAGGGTGTCGGGCAGCGCGAGCCCGACCTCGGCTTCGCCTGGGCCGCGTACATGTGGGCCTCCGGCAAGGGGCTCGACGAGGTGCTGCGGGAGGCGGAGATGCCGGCCGGGGACTTCGTCCGCTGGTGCAAGCAGGTGATCGACGTGCTCGGGCAGATCGCGGCGGCGGCTCCCCCGGAGGGCTCCAGCGTGGCGAAGACCGCCCGCAAGGCCGTCGACGGGCTGCTGCGCGGGGTCGTGGCGTACTCGTCGGTGGGCTGAACCCGGGCTGTCCGAGCCACGGCAGGGTCCCGGACCGCCTCTCGCTGGGCGGATCCGGGACGACCGGCTGAGCGGGGCCCGTCAGACCCTGGGGCCGGTCCTGTCGGACCCTCTGGGCCGGCCCTGTCGGACCTCCTGGGTCGGGTATGTCAGACGCTCTGGGCTGGGCGTGTCAGACCCTCTGGGTCCGGGGCCGTCACAGCCGTATGAGGCGGGGCCGTCACACAGGCCGCAGAACCGGCCCGTCACATCGGTGGCGAGGACCGCAGCCGGCCGGGACAGGCGGCCCCGGAGTTGGTCGTGACAGGCCTTCGGAGTTGGCCGTGGCAGGCCTTCGGAGTTGGCCGTGGCAGGCCCCCGCAGTTGGCCGTGGCAGGCCTCCGGAGTCGGCCGTGGCAGGCCTCCGGAGTCAGCCGTGACAGGCCCCCCGGAGCCGGCCGGGACAGGGGGGCGGTGCGCTCGGGGGCGGGCGCTCGCGTGGGCAGGTCGTATCCGTGCGCCGGGGGGCCGTGCCGCACGGCCCGGTGAGGGCGCGCGCCGGCTGCCATTGCCACCCGGCCGCCCCCGGAGCGGGCTCCGGCCGACGCGACGGCGTGCGCGCCGTGGAGCCCTGCGCACGTCCGCCAGGACGCCTCGGCGTCCCCGGCTCTCCATGCCCTCCATGCCCCTCCGGGCCCGTCGGGACGGCTGCCTCCGTCCGCCGCTCGGCGGTCGAGCACCCGTCCGCGGGTTCACCCGTTCCACCGGCGGCCCGGCCCGGCGCGTCGACGGCCCACGAGGGAGGCGCGACGGGCCCTTGCGTCGTTCGGTTCATCCGTCCCGGTGAGCTCGCCCGCATGCCCGTTCGTCGTTACCTAGCGTGTTCGAATGGAACCGGAGCGTGCGAAACGGTCGAGGTTACTCCATGCACCCGCACGATTTCAGGCGGTCGCCGAATATGACACGGCGATGATCCGGTCGGACTAAGCTCGCCCGCGGCGCACCGAGTTGGGGTGAATTCGTGCGCCTGTTCCCCATTATTCCGAAGATGCTGACATGTCCCTACAGAGGGTGCCCATATGGTGAGTGTTCAGTCCCCACCCGGTCGCCGTGAACCGGCCCCCGCCCGTGTGCTGGTACCGCCGGCGATACTGATGGCCGCGGCGACCGGAGCGGCCGCCGCCCTCGTGGCACCGTCGGCCCGGCTCGCCGTCGGCGTCTGCGGAGCCGTGGCGACCCTCCTGGTGATCGCGAGCGGGGCCCAGTCGGTCCGCCGCGGCCGGCATCTGCGGGAGCTGCGCGCGGAGAAGGACCTGCGCGTCGCCCACCTGGAGCGGCGGACCACCGCCCACGACGAGCAGAACGTCCGCATCGCCCAGTACTTCGTGCCGCAGGCGGTGGAGTGGCTGCGCAAGGGCAGTTCCCCCAGAGAGGTGATGCTGCACTTCGCCGAGGTCGACCCAGCCTTCAACGAACTCGGCGACGGCCAGCGCCAGGTCATCAAGAAGATCCTCGACATCGTCGACCACGAGGAAGCCCTGCGCGACTCCGCCCAGCGCTCCTTCGTCAGCGTCGCCCGGCGCGTCCAGGCCATCGTCCACCAACAGGCCGCGGAACTCCGGGAGATGGAGGAGGACCACGGCCGCAACCCCGAGGTCTTCGACGACCTCCTGCGCATCGACCACGGCAACGCGCTGATCGGCCGCCTCGCCGACTCCGTCGGTGTGCTCGGCGGCGGCCGCCCCGGCCGCAACTGGCCCGGACCGGTACCCCTCTACAGCGTGCTGCGCGGCGCCATGTCCCGGATCCTGGAGTACCGGCGCATCCAGCTCGACTCCATCGCCAAGGTCAACATCCGCGGTCTCTCCGTCGAACCGCTCATCCACGCGGCCGCCGAACTCCTCGACAACGCCACCCGCTACTCGCCCCCGCAGAGCAAGGTGCACGTCAACGCCGTCGAGGTGCAGACCGGCATCGCGATCGAGATCGAGGACGCCGGCGTCAGCCTCAGCGAGGAGGCGCGCGCCAAGGCCGAACGCATGCTGGAACTGGCCAAGGCCGGCGTCGACATCCAGGACGTCGGCGGCACCCCGCGCCTGGGCCTGGCCGTCGTCGGCCGCCTGTGCACGTCGTTCAACATGCAGGTGTCGCTGCGCACCTCCGCCTACGGCGGCGTCCGCGCCGTGCTGGTCGTGCCCAGCGAGATGCTCACCACCGACCCCGCCCCCGGGTTCGCCCACGGCATCGGCGCCACCTCCGTGCCGCAGATCGACCTGGGCAACATCGAGGGCCCCAAGCGGCCGCCCAAGAAGCGCCGCCCCACCAACCCGCGCATCCCGGCCGGAGTCTCCCTGGACGACGACGAGATCCCGGTCATCACCGAGTGGACCGACAAGGGCCTGCCCCAGCGCCGCAGCAAGGCCACGGTCCCCATCAGCGAGATCTACCGCGAGGCGTACGCGGCCAAGGACGCGGCCGAGGCCGCCGCGCGCGAAGGCAGGCCCGACCCCTTCGCCCAGGCCCGGCCGCAGCCCGCGGCCAAGAAGGACGGGGCCGAACCCGGCGTGCACTTCGAGGCCTTCTGGGAGGGCCTGAAGAAGGACATCCCGTCGGACGTCCACCCCACCGACTTCACCCGCAATCCCACCGCATATCTGCACCTGATCGACGACCAGGCCACGACCGGGGCCGACGACGAGGGGGACCTCACGTGATCCAGCAGCGCGCCAACTTCGACTGGCTGCTCAAGGAGCTCTACGACGGAGTTCCGGGCATCGAGATGATCGTCGTGCTGTCGGCCGACGGACTGCGCATCGCCCGCTACGCCGGCGACCCCGACGCAGCCGACCGTGTCGCCGCCGCCTGCGCGGGCCTGCAGAGCCTGGCCGGTGCCGTCGCCCAGGAGATCCACTCCAGCGACGGCGAGATGCAGCTGGTCGTCATCGAACTGAACGGCGGCTACTTCTACCTGATGTCCGCCGGAGCCAACGCCTACCTCGCGGTCCTCGCCGACGTGCGCTGCGAGGCCGGCCGGATGAGCGGCATGATGCGCGACCTCGTGGTACGCATCGGCGCCCACCTGACCACCCCGCCCCGGTACAACGGGCAGAGCGTATGACGCCTCCGCAACGCCAGCGGCGGCACCCTCTGCCGGAACCTCCCGCGCCGGTCCCGCAGGAAGGGGAGCGCAAGAACGTCGAGCGGCTGTACGTCATCTCGGGCGCGGACGGTGAACGCGCCCCCCTCGACCTGGTGACCTTGGTCGTGGCGCACGCCGAACCGCCCTCCTCCGCCACCCCCGAACAGACGGCGGTGCTGAGGATGTGCCAGGCCCCGCTGTCGGTGGCCGAGGTCTCGGCCTACCTCAGCCTGCCGTTCAGCGTGGTGACGGTGCTGCTCACCGAGATGCTGGCGGCCGACCTCGTACAGGCGCGCGCCCCGATCGCCCGGCAGCAGGTTGCCGACCGTTCCCTTCTCGAAGCGGTGATGCATGGACTTCAAAGGCTCTGACACGATCCCCGGACCACGGGCCGAGGATCACCTGCCGCACACCACCACGGCGGCAGCCAAGATCGTCATCGTGGGCGGCTTCGGCGTCGGCAAGACGACCATGGTCGGCTCCGTCAGCGAGATCAGACCGCTGACCACCGAGGAGACCATGACGCAGGCCGGCATCGGCGTCGACGACAACCACGGCTCCGAGTCCAAGACCGCCACCACCGTGGCGATGGACTTCGGCCGCATCCGGATCACGGACCAGATCGTGCTCTACCTGTTCGGCACGCCCGGCCAGGAGCGGTTCTGGTTCCTGTGGCACGGACTGTTCGAGGGCGCGCTGGGCGCCGTCGTCCTGGTCGACACCCGCCGCCTCGAGGTCAGCTACGAGGTCATGGGGCGGCTGGAGGAGCGCGGCGTGCCGTTCGTGGTCGCCGTCAACACCTTCCCCGACGGGCCCCGTTACCCCGTCGACGACCTGCGGTCCGCGCTCGACCTGCCGCCCGAGGTCCCGATCATCGAGTGCGACGTACGCCGCCGGGCCTCCAGCCGTGACGTGCTGATGACCCTGATGCGCTTCCTGCACTCCCTGGCGCTCACCCGCAGCCTCACCTGACCCGCCCCCCACCCCGTTCGCCCACAGTTTCGGAGCGACCCCCTGTGACGCCTGAACACCCCCCGACGACCGGCCCGCACGACCTGGCCCTCGACCCGCCCCCCGGCTGCCCCGCGCACGGCAGCGGCCCCGGCGGACTGCACCGCCTCTACGGCCCCGGCGCCGAGGACCTGAACGACCTCTACGAGCGGCTCCGCGAGCAGCACGGCCCGGTGGCACCCGCGCTCCTCCACGACGACGTACCGATCTGGGTGGTCCTCGGCCACGCCGAGAACCTGCACATGGTGCGCGCACCCTCGCAGTTCACCCGCGACATCCGCGTCTGGAACCCGCTGCGGGAGGGCACGATCAAGCCCGACCACCCGCTGATGCCGCACATCACCTGGCAGCCGATCTGCTCCCACGCCGAGGGCGACGAGCACAAGCGGCTGCGCGGCGCCGTCACCGCGGCCATGGCCACCATCGACGACCGCAGCCTGCGCCGGTACATCTACCGATCCAGCCAGCGCCTGGTCAACCGCTTCTGCGAGGAGGGCCGCGCCGAACTGGTCGGCCAGTTCGCCGAACACCTCCCGATGGCCGTCATGTGCCACATCCTCGGCATGCCCGAGGAGTACGACGACCGGATGGTGCAGGCCGCCCGCGACGCGCTCAAGGGCACCGACACCGCGATCGCCAGCCACTCCCACGTCATGGAGGCGGTGAGCCGTCTCGCCACCCGCCGCCGCGCCCAGCCCGACGAGGACTTCGCCAGCCACCTCATCGCCGACCCGGCGGGACTCACCGACGACGAGGTGCGCGAACACCTGCGCCTGGTGCTCTTCGCCGCCTACGAGGCCTCCGTCAACCTGCTCTCCAACGCGCTGCGCATGGTCCTCACCGACCCGCGGTTCGTCGCCCAGCTCAACGGCGGGCAGATGACGGTGCCGGAGGCGGTCGAGCAGTCCCTGTGGGACGAGCCGCCGTTCAGCGCGATCCTCGGCTACTTCGCCAAGCAGGACACCGAGCTGGGCGGCCAGCGCATCCGCAAGGGCGACGGTCTCCTCTTCGCGCCCGCACCGGCCAACGTCGACCCGCGGGTGCGTCCCGACCTCGCCGCCAACATGCAGGGCAACCGGTCCCACCTCGCCTTCGGCGGCGGCCCGCACGAGTGCCCCGGCCAGGACATCGGCCGCGCCATCGCCGACGTCGGCGTCGACGCCCTGCTCATGCGGCTGCCGGACATCCGGCTCGACTGCGACGAGGAGGACCTGCGCTGGACGACGTCGATCGCCTCACGGCACCTGACGGAGCTGCCGGTCCGGTTCGAGCCGAAGTCCCAGCAGGACATCGTCGCCAAGCCGAGCCACGGCCTGGTGCCGCAGCCGCGCCCCCACCTGCCGCCGATCACCCTCGAACCCCGGCCGGCGCCGGGCGACCCCGCGCCCGCTGGTCCCGGGGCGGCCGTTCCCGCAACGCCGGCCCCGCGACCGGTGCTTCACGGGACGGCCGCTCCCGCCCCGGCCGCCTTCGGCTCCGCCGCCGCAGCGCCGCGCGCCGCCCAGCCCCTGCCGGGAACCGCACCCCGCCCTGGGGCCGCCCCGGCCTCGGCGCCCGCCGCCGCGCCCGCACCGGAACCGGCCCGCGGGCCGAACGCCTGGCGGCGCTTCCTGGCCTGGTGGCGCGGCTACTGACCGCCGTCCCAGTCGTCGTACGACGACCAGGCGCCCAGTGTCCGCCCGCTCCGCAGCCGGTGGGCCGTCCCCGTGACCGGATCGGTGAACTCCAGCTTGCGTGCCAGCAGTTGCAGCGGGCGCCGGAAGTCGCCGGCCGGGGAGGGGGCGGCCACCTCGGGGTAGAGGGGATCGCCGAGGATCGGGACGCCCAGCGCGGTCATGTGCACCCGCAGCTGATGGGTCTGCCCGGTCCGCGGTGTCAGCCGGTAGCGGGCCAGGCCGTCCGGCCGGTGCTCGACCAGCTCGACGCGGCTGACCGCGTTCGGCTCGCCCGGCACCTCACGGGCGGTCAGCGTGCCGCGCTCCTTCACGATCCGGCTGCGTACGGTCACCGGCAGGGCCAGCGCGGGATCGTACGGGGCGACGGCCTCGTACACCTTGCGCACCCGCCGGTCGCGGAAGAGGGTCTGGTAGGCGCCGCGCTCCTCGGGGCGCACGGTGAACAGCACCAGTCCGGCGGTGAGGCGGTCGAGACGGTGGGCGGCGCCGAGCGCCGGCAGGTCCAGTTCGCGCCGCAGCCGTGCCAGCGCGGTCTCGGTGACATGGCCGCCGCGCGGGGTGGTGGCGAGGAAGTGTGGCTTGTCGGCGACGACGACGTGATCGTCGCGGTACACGACCTCCAGCGGGAACGGCACCGGCTCCTCGGCGGGCAGCTCCCGGTGGAACCACACGAACAGGCCGGGCACGTAGGCCGCGTCCGGCGCCACCGCCCGTCCGTCGGCCCCGACGATCCGCCCCGCCGCGAACATCTCCTCGACGAGCCCGGCCCGCGCCGCGCCGAACCGCTCCCGCAGATGTTCCCGCACGGTCGCCCACCGCCCCGTCCCCGGCAGCCGCACCCGGACCGCGTCGACCCCGTCGCGCTGGGGGAGAGGAGAGGGCGGGGGAGGGGTACGGCGTCTCATCGTGACCAAGCGTACGGCGAACGAGGCCACGGGCCGGCCGGCGGGAAGACGCCGGCAGAGCGGGCGGCCGGTACGTCGGCCGGGGTCGGGGGACACTGTGGTGGCCGGGCTGGCGGGGGTGGCCCGTAGGGCGGGGGCGGCCGGTACGACGGCGGTGGCCGGTAGGTACGGCAGCGGTGGCCGCTGGATACGGCAGCGGCGGCCGGTACGACGGCGGTGGCCGGTGGGTACGGCAGCGGTGGCCGGGCCGGCGGGGGTGGCCCGTAGGGCGGGGGCGGCTGGTACGACGGCGGTGGCCGGTAGGTACGGCAGCGGTGGCCGCTGGATACGGCAGCGGCGGCCGGTACGACGGCGGTGGCCGGTGGGTACGGCAGCGGTGGCCGGGCCGGCGGGGGCAGCCGGTACGACGGCGGTGGCCGGTGGGTACGGCAGCGGTGGCCGGTGTGACGGTGGCGGCCGGGCTGATCGGGGTGGCCCGTACGGCGGCGGCTGCGGCGGTGATGGCCGGTAGGTCCGGCGGCGGCCGGACGGCCGGCACGCGAGGTGTCGCACGTGCGGGGCCGTCGGTGACGGCGCGGCCCGCCCTCCGTGTGCGGGCCGCTCGCGGGGGTTCAGGCCGCCGGCGCCGAGCCTTCCTGCTCCTGCTCCACGTTGGCGTTCCACTCGCGCTTGGAGGCCTGCCAGCCGTCCTCGTTGTGGCCGAGCCGCCAGTAGCCGGAGACCGACAGGTCCTCGCGCGGGACCTGGTGCTCGACGCGGAGCAGCCGGCGCAGCTCCTTCACCGCCGCGGCCTCGCCGTGCACGAAGGCGTGCAGGCGGCCCTCGGGGAAGGTGAGCGCCCGGACGGCCTCGACGAGCTTCTCGCCGACGGGCCGGTCGCCGCGGTGCAGCCAGACGACCTCCACGTCGGAGTCGATCTTCTGCTCCTCCTCGGGGCCGGACACCTCGACGAACGCGTGGGCCACGGCGCCGGCGGGCAGGGCCTCCAGCGCCGCCGCGATGGCGGGCAGGGCGCTCTCGTCACCGGCGAGCAGGTGCCAGTCGGCGGCCGGGTCGGGGGTGTAGGCGCCGCCGGGTCCCATGAAGCGGACGGTCTCGCCCGGCTGGACGCGCGCCGCCCAGGGCCCGGCCAGGCCCTCGTCGCCGTGGATGACGAAGTCCAGGGTGAGCTGGCGGTGCTCGGCGTCCCAGTGGCGCACGGTGTACGTCCGGGTCACCGGCCACTGCTCGCGGGGGAACTCGGCCCGGATGCGTTCCATGTCGAAGGGTTCCGGGTAGGTCACGCCCTCGGGGGCGAACAGCAGTTTGACGTAGTGGTCGGTGCAGGTGCCGGCGGTGAACTCGGACAGCCCCTCGCCGCCGAGGACCACACGCTGCATGTGCGGGGTGAGCCGTTCGGTGCGGACGACCTGCGCGGAATGGGGCTTCCGCGGCTTCCGTGCCGGACGTTCTGCCATGACGGCCTCCCAGTGCGTTTGGTTAGGTTTACCTAAGTTAGCATCCCCCCCCCCGGTGATGCTCACGGTGATGTTCGTCGCCCCTCCGACCGAGAGTGACTTTCGGCCACAGGAATATCCATCCGTCCCCGCGAGAACAATGGTTACGCGGCGAGTGGCAAGGGTTACGCGGCGAGCGTGGTCAGCAGCCGCTGCAACGATCCGCCGAGTCCCCAGCGCTGCGCCAGCCCCTCCAGTGTCGCCGGTTCCCGCGGTGCGCGGGGCAGCGCGGGGTCCACCTCCGGCAGCGGCACGTCGCCGGCGACCCGGACCACCTTCGGCGCGACGGTGACGTACGGCCGCGCCTCGGTGAGCCGCCGGCGCTGCGCCGGTGTGAGCTTCGCCGCGGGGTCGTCGACCGCCGCCATGATTCCGGCCAGGTCGCCGAACTCGGCCAGCAGCTTGGCCGCGGTCTTCTCCCCGACGCCGGCGACGCCCGGCAGTCCGTCGCTGGGATCGCCGCGCAGCAGCGCCAGATCCGCGTACCCGCGGCCGTCGACGCCGTACTTCTCGCGCAGCCAGGCCTCGTCCGTCACCTGGAGCGTCCCGACGCCCTTGAGCGGGTACAGCACCCGCACCCCGCGCGCGTCGTCCACCAGCTGGTACAGGTCGCGGTCGCCGGTGACGATGTCCACCGGTCCCTTCGCCCGCGCGGTGAACGTGCCGATGACGTCGTCCGCCTCGTACCCCGCGACGCCCACCCGGGCGATGCCGAGGGCGTCCAGCACGTCCTCGATGACCGGCACCTGGGGTGAGAGCGTGTCCGGGACCACTTCCTCGTCGGGGCCCGCCGTGCGCTCCTCCGCGACCCGGTGCGCCTTGTAGGAGGGGATCAGGTCGACCCGCCACCGCGGCCGCCAGTCGGCGTCCATGCACGCGACCAGTTCGTCGGGCCGGTGGTCCTTGACCAGGCGGTCGACGAAGTCGAGCAGACCGCGCACGGCGTTCACCGGTGTGCCGTCCGGTGCCTTCACGGAGTCCGGGACGCCGAAGTAGGCGCGGAAGTAGAGCGAGGCGGTGTCGAGGAGCATCAGTCGTCCGGTCACGTTACGCATCATGCCGCACCGGCGTCCCCGCACGGCGCGCACCGGTACCCCCGCACGGCGTCCGCGTTCACCCCCTGTGGGGCTTGTGAGAGCCGTGTGAACTGGCCCACTCATGTGTTTGCCCCGGTTCGGTCCGGGCAGGCGCCGCCTCGGAGCGGTGCCGGTTGCGCTTTCAACAGTTAGCGGTCCTCACGAGGTTCTCGTGCGGTCCCGGCCGTGTGGCACAGGGCCTCAGGGCCCGGTGTCCCTCCGTCCCTGTCCCCGATCAGAGAAGGTACGTGTGTCCTCCAGGCTTGAGGCCGAACATCTCTACAAGGTGTTCGGCAGACGACAGGACGAGGCAGTCGAACGGCTCCGTGGCGGAGCCGACCGGGAGGAGCTGCGCGCCGACGGCACCACCGCCGCCGTCATCGACGCCTCCTTCACCGTGGACCCCGGCCAGATCTTCGTCGTCATGGGCCTGTCCGGCTCCGGCAAGTCCACGCTGCTGCGCATGCTCAACGGACTGCTGGAGCCCACCGCCGGGCGCGTCCTCTTCGACGGCCAGGACCTGACCGCGCTCAGCGACCGGGACCTGCGCGAGGTCCGTGCGAAGAAGATCAGCATGGTCTTCCAGCACTTCGCCCTCTTCCCGCACCGCAGCGTCCTCGACAACGCCGCCTACGGCCTCGCCGTCCAGGGCGTGCCGCGGGCCGAGCGCGAACGGCGGGCCGCCGAGGCGCTGCGGCTGTGCGGCCTGGCCGGCTGGGAGAAGTCCTGGCCGGACGAGCTCTCCGGCGGCATGCAGCAGCGCGTGGGCCTCGCCCGCGCCCTGGCCACCGACGCCGACCTGCTGCTGATGGACGAGTCCTTCAGCGCGCTGGACCCGCTGATCCGCCGCGACATGCAGGACCAGCTCCTCACGCTCCAGAAGACGCTGAAGAAGACGATCGTGTTCATCACCCACGACCTCAACGAGGCCATGCGCCTGGGCGACCGCATCGCCGTGATGCGCGACGGCCGCGTCGTGCAGAACGGCACCGCCGAGGACATCCTCGTGCGCCCGGCCGACGACTACGTCGCCTCCTTCATCCAGGACGTCGACCGCTCCCGCGTGCTGACCGCCTCCGCGGTCATGGACACCGGCGTCCGCGGCGACGAGGCCGACTGCGACTGCGCGACCGCCACCCCCGACACGCCGTTCACCGTCCTGTGCGCGCTCAGCGCCCGGGTGCCGCACCCGGTCGCCGTGCTCGAGTCCGGCCGCGGCCTCGTCGGCGTCGTCCCGCGCCGCCGTCTGGTCGGCTTCCTCGGCGACGAACGGGAGGCGGAGGGCCGCTGCGACAGTGCGCGCCCCCACGGGAAGGAGGCGGCCCATGCCTAGGCTGCACCTCGGTGACTGGGTCGACTCCGGCGTCGACTGGCTCGTCGCCCACATGTCCTGGCTCTTCGACGCCCTCAAAGCGGTCGTCGAAGGCATGTACGACGGTCTCGACGGCCTCCTGACCGCCCCCGAGCCCCTGCTGCTCGCCGGCATCCTCGCGGTGCTCGCCTGGTGGCTGCGCGGCCTGGTCGCGGGTGTCCTCGGCTTCGCCGGGTTCGCCCTCATCGTCTCCCTCGATCTGTGGGAGGAGGCCATGTCGACGCTGTCCCTGGTGCTCGTGGCCACGGTGATCGCCCTGGTGATCTCCGTGCCGCTGGGCATCTGGGCCGCCCGCTCCAAGGCCGTCAGCGCGGCCGTGCGGCCGGTCCTGGACCTGCTCCAGACGATGCCGTCGATGGTCCTGCTGATCCCGGCGATCCTGTTCTTCGGCATGGGTGTGCCGGCCGGTGTCGTCGCCACCCTGATCTTCGCCCTCGCACCCGGCGTGCGCATGACCGAACTCGGTATCCGCCAGGTCGACGCCGAGCTCGTCGAGGCCGCCGAGGCCTTCGGCACGACGCCGCGCGACACGCTGCTGCGGGTCCAGCTGCCCCTCGCCCTGCCGACGATCATGGCGGGCGTCAACCAGGTGATCATGCTCGGCCTGTCGATGGTCGTCATCGCCGGCATGGTCGGCACCGGCGGTCTCGGCGGTGCCGTCAACGAGGCCATCGGCCAGCTCGACATCGGCCTCGGCTTCGAGGCGGGCCTCGGCATCGTCGTCCTCGCGATCTACCTGGACCGGATGACCGGCGCCCTGGGCACCCGCATCTCCCCGCTCGGCCGCCGGGCCGCCGCGAAGGCCCGCACCACGGTCTGGTCGTACCGCCCGCGCGCCTCCGTCGCCACGGTCGGCGTGGTCGTCCTCGCCCTGGTCGCCGGCGGCATGGGCGTCTTCGGCTCCGGCTCCGGCAACGCCGAGGCCTCGGCCGCGAACGTCGGCCGGGGCAAGGAGATCACCATCGGCTACATCCCCTGGGACGAGGGCATCGCCTCCACCTTCCTCTGGAAGGAACTGCTGGAGCAGCGCGGCTTCGAGGTGAAGACCACCCAGTACGCCGCCGGCCCCCTCTACACGGGCCTGGCCACCGGACAGATCGACTTCCAGACCGACTCCTGGCTGCCCACCACCCACGCCGAGTACTGGAAGAAGTACGGCAAGCAGCTCGACGACCTCGGGCAGTGGTACGGCCCCACCTCCCTCGAACTGACCGTCCCGTCGTACATGAAGGACGTGAACTCGCTGGCGGACCTCAAGAGCAAGGCCTCCCGCTTCGACGGGAAGATCACCGGCATCGAGCCCAGCGCCGGGATGATGGGCCTGCTCAAGGACAAGGTCCTCAAGCAGTACGGCCTCGACGGCACCTACGAGGTCGTCGACGGCTCCACCCCGGCCATGCTCGCCGAGCTCAAGCGCGCGTACGCCAAGAAGGAGCCGATCCTCGTCACCCTGTGGTCCCCGCACTGGGCGTACAGCGAGTACGACCTGAAGAAGCTGAAGGACCCCGAGGGCGCCTGGGGCGCGGGCGACGGCGTGCACACCCTGGCCCGCAAGGGTTTCGCCGGGGACAACCCCGAGGTCGGCGAGTGGCTCGAGAACTTCTCGATGACCGAGCAGCAGCTCACCGCGCTGGAGGCGCAGATCCAGAAGTCCGGCAAGGGCAAGGAGCAGGACGCCGTCCGCACCTGGCTGAAGGACAACCCCGGTCTGCTGGACCAGTGGGCGCCGGTGACCGGCACCGGGGCCGAGAGCAGGGCGGCCGGGTGACCTGACAGCCCCGTGACCGCCCGGCGAGGGGCGGGCCCGCCGTACCCGTCCGACGCGTACGGAGGGGCCCGCCCCTCGCGCCGTTCCGCACGGCAACGATCCGGCCAACCACGCAGAGCCACGCCCATGCCCGGACTCGGCCATGTGCCGACCGGGCGTGCCGGTCGCTCCACCAGCGGCGATCGTGGACCGCGACGACGCGGGAACACCACGGCCCGTCCGGGCATTGAAGAGGAGAACGCGCGCGACGTCCCCGCCCGGGGTCTCCCGGAGATGATCGACTGGCGCGATCCGTGAGGTCGCCCGTGACGCCGTATGTCCTCGATGTGACGGGCACATGAAACGGTTTGCCGAACATGCGTAGGGTGCAGAGAACTCATCAGAGGACGGGCGCCCGAAGCGGGGCACTCGGTGAGTCGGAGCGACGAGCGAAGGAGGGAGCCGGAGCGATGGGCGACCACAAAGAACAGCCCCTTCGGGTGGGCGCGGCCGTCCGGCGGCGGCGCCGGTCCCTGGAGCTCACGCTCGCCGTCGTGGCCGAGCGCAGCGGCCTGTCCGTGCCCTTCCTGAGCCAGATCGAGAACGACCGGGCCCGGCCCAGCACCAGCTCCCTGGAGAAGGTGGCCGACGCGCTGCGCACCACGGCCGTCGAACTCCTCGCCGCCGCCGACCCGGCGTGCAGCGTCGACGTCGTCCGCGCCGAGCTCGCCGAGCCCGGCCCCGGCCCCCGTTCCCGCTCCCTGGTCCGCGGCCACCACCAGATGCACGCCTCGGAGTTCACCGGCGACCACGAGGCGGGCCGCGAGTTCCAGTACCGCAACGACCAGTTGATGTACGTCGCCGACGGCGCCGTGGAGATCGAGGCGGAGGGCCGCGCCTACCGCCTCGGCCGCGGTGACACGCTGTACCTGACCGGCGGGGTGCGCCACCGCTGGCGGGCGACCGTACCGGACACCCGGGTGGTCGTCGTCGCGGTCGCCGAGCACATCGAGGCGGTCCGGGACCGCAGGCGGTAGCGACCGGCCCGTGCGCCGGCCCGTGCGCCGGTCAGCGGACGGCGCCGGACGTGGCCCGGTCCGCCGCGCGCCGAGGAGCCTCGGCCGCCGGCCGGGGCGCCGGCGGCACCGGCCGGGGCGCCGCGAGCAGCGTGCCGCCGACCACTCCCCGCAGGGTCAGCACGGCGACGACCGCCCAGGCGGCGACCAGGACGACGTACAGCCCCGTCGCGAGGGCCTCGAAGGCGACCAGGCCGGTGTGCCGGGCCAGGGCGGCGGCGCCGGTCACACAGGTGCCGACCGGGAAGGTGAACGCCCACCACGTCATCGTGAAGCGCATCCCGTGCCGGCGGGCCCGCACCACGTGGGCGGTGGCCAGACACAGCCACAACAGGGCGAAACCCATGACGGGCACGCCGTAGAGGACGGCGAGGACGGCGAAGCCGCGGCTGTCCGGCGCGGGCACCGCCCCCGGCGCGGCCTCCGCGAAGGCACCGGCCGCCGTCGTGGACTGCCCGAGCGGTCCGAGGACGAAGAAGAGCGTCGGGGTGAGCGCGAGGGGCAGCGGTCCGCCGGTGAGCAGCCGGCCGAAGACCACCGGCAGCATCACGAGCGTGGCGAGCAGGCTCAGACCGAACAGCGCGACACAGGCCAGCAGCAGGGTCTCCCGCGCCTGCCCGGCCGGCAGGTGCGGCACCAGCAGCGGCCCCGACGCCGCCGCCACCATCGGTGCCACCAGCGGCAGCAGCCACACCGGCGTGGCCTGCCCCGGCTCGACGCGGTGGCGTACGGCCATGAGGTACGGCACCGTCACGGCGCCGACCAGACCGATGGCCGTACCGGCGGTGAACAGGACGGTGTCGAGGGCGACGGCCGCTCCGGTGCCGATCCAGTCCCGGCCGACGGTGAGCGCGCCGCCCCCGACGGAGACCAGGGCCATGGCGAGGCAGCCGTAGAAGGGAGCCGCCGCCGGGTCGAGGAGGTGGGCGTGGGCCTGGTCGCGGTGGTGGCGCCAGTGCAGGGCGCGCGCGACGAGCAGGGTCAGCAGCAGGGCGAACGAGAGGGCCCACAGGGCGGCGCAGGCCTGCCTCGGCGCCGGCCGGGGCAGCGCGGCGCCGGCCGTGGCCACGACGGCGGTGCCCATGACGGTGGCGTACCAGTTCGGGCCGAGGTGGCGGACGGCGGTGATCATGGTCCCACCATGACGCCCTCAGGCGCCCGCGACCAGGGAGGATGTGTCTATGGGGGCATAAACTGGGCTTATGGCCAGTGGGCAGACGGAGACAGGGACGTTCGCGGAGGAGGGGGCGCGTCCGCCGGGACCGGCGGGCTCGATCGCGCACCGGGTTCCGGACCTCGGGGCGCTGGAGCTGCTGCTTGCGGTGGCCCGGCTGGGCAGCCTGGGCGCGGCCGCGCGGGAACTGGGCATCACCCAGCCGGCCGCCAGCAGCCGGATCCGCTCCATGGAACGGCAGCTCGGGGTGGCCCTGGTGGACCGTTCGCCGCGGGGTTCCCGGCTCACCGACGCCGGAGCGCTGGTCACGGACTGGGCGCGCCGGGTCGTCGAGGCCGCGCAGGCCTTCGACGCGGGCGCGCAGGCGCTGCGGGACCGGCGGGACTCGCGGCTGCGGGTCGCGGCCAGCATGACCATCGCCGAGTACCTGCTCCCCGGGTGGCTGCTCGCCCTGCGCGCGGAGCGGCCGGACACCGCGGTGTCGCTGCTCGCGGGCAACTCCACGGCGGTGGCGGAGCGGCTGCTGGCGGGGGAAGCGGACCTGGGCTTCGTGGAGGGGCTGACCGTGCCGTCCGGGCTCGACTCGGCGGTCATCGCCCACGACCGCCTGATCGTCGTCGCCGCGCCCGCCCATCCGTGGGTCCGGCGGCGGCGCCCGCTGGCCGCGCGGGAGCTGGCGTCGACCCCGCTGATCCTGCGGGAGAAGGGGTCGGGCACCCGGCAGGTGCTGGACGCGGCCCTGGGCGGTCTGGCCCGCCCGCTGATCGAGCTGTCCTCGACGACGGCGGTCAAGGCGGCGGCGGTCGGCGGGGCGGGGCCGGCGGTGCTGAGCGAGCTGGCGGTGGGGGAGGAACTGGCGATGCGGCGGCTGGTCAGGGTGCCGGTCGAGGGGGTGCTGCTGGCGCGTGAGCTGCGCGCGGTGTGGCCGACGGGGCATCGGCCCACGGGGCCGGCGCGGGAGTTGTTGTCGTTGACGCGGGGGTGAGGGGCCGGGGGCGGTGGGGTTTTCTTCGCCCCCGCCGCCCCTTCCCGTCCCGGGGCTGTCGCCCCCGGACCCCCGCTGTCGGCCCTGGACGGGCCTCGTCCTCAAACTCCCCCAGAGGGGGCACCCCCAGACGGGCTGTCAGTGCCCGGTCCCCCACGGGCGGCCGCCACCAGCCCCCGCATCACCCGCACGTCCTCGTCCATCTCCGGATGCCACTGCACCCCCAGCGCCCACCCGCCGGCGTCGGACGTCAGTTCCACGGCCTCCACCGTGCCGTCCGCCGCGTGCGCCGACGGGACCAGGCCCGTGCCGAGGCGGTCCACCGCCTGGTGGTGGAAGGTGGGCACGGAGGTCTCCTCCGGGACGAGACCGGCGTACAGAGTGCCCGGTACCGGCTTCACCGGGTGCCGGCCGAAGACGCCGACGAACTCCGCGTGCCCGTCCAGGTGCTGCACCAGCGTGCCGCCGACGGCGACGTTCAGCAGTTGCATGCCCCGGCAGATGCCCAGCAGGGGGACGCCCGCGGCCAGTGCCGCGCCGATCAGGGCGAGCTCCCAGGCGTCCCGCTCCCGCGCCGGCGGGCCGGTACGGGGGTCGCGTTCGGCGCCGTAGCGCAGCGGCTCGACGTCCGGGCCGCCCGCGATCACCAGACCGTCCAGCCGCGCCACGGTCGCCGCCGCGTGCTCGGGCGCGTCCGGCGGGAGCATCGCGGCCAGCCCGCCCGCCCGCTGCACGAGCCGCGGATACCCGGCCGGCAGCAGCGCCGCGTCCAGCTCCCAGACGCCCCAGCGCGCCCCGGCCTCCAGATACGTGCTGACACCGATCAGCGGCCTGCCCGTCACCCTCGCCATGCCTCGCTCCCCACCCCTCGTTCGGATCGGCACAGATCGAATGGATGTGGATCGAACCATTGGAGCATGCCCGGTGTGTCCGGCCGTCACGCCAGGAAGCCGTCACGCCAGGAAGCCGTCACGCCAGGAAGCCCCTGAGCAAGGCGGCCGTTCCGGCGCAGTGCTCCCGCATGATCTCCCGCGCCCCGGCCGCGTCGCCGTCCAGCACGGCCTCCACCAGGGCCGCGTGCTGGCGCTGCGAGTGCTCCAGGTTGCGCACGAGCAGCGGGATGCAGTCCAGCAGGTCGTTCACCGTCGCCCGGACCGCCGCGTACTGCGCGGTCAGCGACGGCGAGCCGCACAGCTCGGCCAGGGTGAGGTGGAGCAGGGTGTCCCGGCGGCGGTAGTCGGCGAGCGGCGCGTCCCGGGTGCGGGCGAGCGCCCGGCGCAGCCGGCCCCGCTGCTCCTCGGTGAGGCCGTGCTCCGCGCACAGCCCGGCGGCCCCCACCTCGAGCACCTCCCGGAAGCGCAGCACGTCCTCGATGTCGGTCGCGGCGACCCGCCGCCGCAGCTCGTCCTGCCCGGCCGCGTCCGCGCGCGCCAGCACGAACGTTCCGCCGTACCGGCCGCGGCGGGACTCCACCAGTCCCTGCTCCTGGAGCACCTTGAGCACCTCGCGCAGCGTCACGCGGCTGATCCCCAGCCGCTCCGCCAGGTCCCGCTCGGCCGGCAGCCGCTCCCCGCCCGGCACCAGGCCCAGCCGGACGACCTGGAGGATCTGCTCCAGCGCCTCCTCGAAGCCGTTCCCCGCCCGCACCGGCCGCAGCACCGGCGTCAACCGGTCGTCCGCGCCGCCGTCAGCGTCCACCGGCATCTGGCCGCGCCCCCTTCCCAAGCAATGGTTCTCACCCATACCTTAGGCTCCCGGCCGCCCCGCGAACCCGCCAGATCCCCGCACACCGCAGCGCAGAGGAAGCCTGAGGAGGCCCTCCCGTGGCAGACCGCACACCCCCGCTCGCCGTCGAGGAACTGCACGCCCTCGTCGCGGGCGGTGAGATCGACACTGTCGTCCTGGCCTTCCCCGACATGCAAGGGCGTCTCCAGGGCAAGCGGTTCGCCGCCCGCTTCTTCCTCGACGAGGTCCTCCACCACGGCACCGAGGGCTGCGCCTACCTCCTCGCCGTCGACACCGAGATGAACACCGTCGACGGGTACGCGATGTCCTCGTGGGACAACGGCTACGGCGACTTCGCCCTCCACCCCGACCTCGCCACCCTGCGCCGCGTGCCCTGGAACGCCGGCACGGCGATGCTGATCGCCGACCTCGCCTGGCACGACGGCTCCCCGGTCGCCGCCGCCCCCCGCCAGATCCTCCGCCGCCAGCTCGACCGCCTCGCCGAGCTGGGCCTCACCGCCCAGGTCGGCACCGAGCTGGAGTTCATCGTCTTCAACGACACCTACGAGCAGGCGTGGGACTCCGGATACCGCGGGCTCACCCCGGCCAACCGGTACAACGTCGACTACTCCATCCTCGGCACCGGCCGCGTCGAGCCCCTCCTGCGCCGCCTGCGCAACGACATGGCCGGCGCCGGCCTCACCGTCGAGTCCGCCAAGGGCGAGTGCAACCCCGGCCAGCACGAGATCGCCTTCCGCTACGACGAGGCCCTGGTCACCTGCGACCAGCACGCCGTCTACAAGACCGGGGCCAAGGAGATCGCCGCCCAGGAGGGCGTCTCGCTGACCTTCATGGCCAAGTACAACGAGCGCGAGGGCAACTCCTGCCACATCCACCTCTCCCTCGCGGACGCCGACGGCACCAACGTCATGGCCGGCTCCGCCGACGACCCGCACGGCATGTCCGACACCATGCGCCACTTCCTCGCCGGACAACTGGCCGCCCTGCGCGACTTCTCCCTCCTCTACGCCCCCAACATCAACTCCTACAAGCGGTTCCAGCCGGGCTCCTTCGCGCCGACCGCCGTCGCCTGGGGCCACGACAACCGCACCTGCGCCCTGCGCGTGGTCGGCCGCGGCCGCTCCCTCCGCTTCGAGAACCGGCTGCCCGGCGGCGACGTCAACCCGCACCTCGCGGTGGCCGGCCTGGTGGCCGCCGGACTGCACGGCGTCGAGCGGAAGCTGGAGCTGCCCGACCCCTGCCCCGGCAACGCCTACACCGCCGGCCACGCCCACGTCCCCACCACCCTGCGCGAGGCCGCCGAACTCTGGGAGAACAGCCCGATCGCGCGGGCCGCCTTCGGCGACGAGGTCGTCGCCCACTACCGCACCATGGCCCGCGTCGAGCTGGAGGCCTTCGACGCCGCGGTCACCGACTGGGAACTGCGCCGCTCCTTCGAACGCCTGTGAAAGGTCACCCGTGTCCGATCCGCACGACAGCGACAGCGCCCCCCTCGCGGCAGACCTCCCCCCGGCGGACCCGCACGAGCTGACGGTCCTCAACCCCGCCACCGAGGAGGTCCTCGCCACCGTCCCCGCCGCCGGCGCCGCCGACGTGGACCGCGCGGTCGCCCGCGCCGGCGCCGCCCAGACGGTCTGGGCCGCCGCCGCCCCCGCCGACCGCGCCCGGCTGCTGCGCCGCTTCGCCGACGTCGTCGACGCGCACGTCGAGGAACTGGCGCTGCTGGAGGTCCGCGAGGCCGGCCACCTCCTCGGCAACGCCCGCTGGGAAGCCGGCAACGCCCGTGACCTGCTGCTCTACTCGGCGGGCGGCATCGAACGCCTCCTCGGCCGGCAGATCCCCGTCCCCGGCGGCTGGGACGTCACCTTCCACGAGCCCCTCGGCACGGTCGGGGTGATCGCCCCCTGGAACTTCCCGATGCCCATCGCCGCCTGGGGCTCCTTCCCCGCGCTCGCCGCGGGCAACGCCGTCCTCCTCAAGCCCGCCGAGACCACCCCGCTCACCGCCCTGCGGCTGGCCGAACTGGCCCTGGAGGCGGGTCTGCCCGAGCACCTCTTCCAGGTGCTGCCCGGACACGGCCGCATCACCGGCCGCGCCCTGGTCGACCACCCGGACGTCGCGAAGATCGTCTTCACCGGGTCCACCCGCACCGGCCGCGAGATCATGGAGCGCTGCGCCCGGCACGTCAAGCCCGTCACCCTCGAACTCGGCGGCAAGAGCCCCAACGTCGTCTTCGCCGACGCCGACCTCGAGGCCGCCGTCGACCCCTTCTCCTTCCTCGACAACTCCGGCCAGGACTGCTGCGCCCGCACCCGCATCCTCGTCCAGGAGACGGTGTACGACGAGGTCGCCGACCTCCTCGCCCGCGAACTGTCCGCCGTGGTGGTCGGCGACCCGGCGGACGAGGACACCCGGATGGGCCCGCTGATCTCCCGTCAGCAGGTCGACCGGGTCCGGTCGTTCGTGCCGGACGACGCCCCCGCGCTGCGCGGCAGCGCCCCCGACGGCCCCGGCTTCTGGTTCCCGCCGACCGTGCTCACCGGGGAGCGGCCCGACTCCGCCGCCGCCCGCGAGGAGATCTTCGGCCCCGTCGCCGTCCTGCTGCCGTTCACCGACGAGCAGGACGCGATCCGCCTCGCCAACGACACCCCCTACGGCCTCTCCGGCTCCCTCTGGACCCGGGACATCGGCCGCGCCCTGCGCGTCGCGCAGGCCGTGCGCGCCGGGAACCTGTCCGTCAACTCCCACTCCAGCGTGCGCTACTGGACCCCGTTCGGCGGCTTCAAGCAGTCCGGCGTCGGCCGTGAGCTGGGCCCGGACGCCCTGACCGCCTTCACCGAGACCAAGAACGTCTACCTCAGTACGGAGGGCCCCGCACAGTGACCCCTGAGACCTCACAGACCGTCTGCCGCCGACTGGTCGGCCGTACCGCCGTCATCACCGGGGCCGGCAGCGGCATCGGCCTCGCCACCACGCGCCGCCTCGCCTCCGAGGGCGCCCACGTCGTCTGCGGCGACATCGACGAGACCCGCGGCAAGGCGGCCGCCGACGAGGTGGGCGGCACCTTCGTGAAAGTCGACGTCACCGACCCCGACCAGGTCGAGACCCTCTTCCGCACGGCGTACGACACCTACGGCAGCGTCGACGTCGCCTTCAACAACGCCGGCATCTCCCCGCCCGACGACGACTCCATCCTGGAGACCGGGCTGGAGGCCTGGAAGCGCGTCCAGGAGGTCAACCTCACCTCCGTCTACCTGTGCTGCAAGGCCGCCCTGCCCTACATGCGGCGCCAGGGCCGGGGTTCCATCATCAACACGGCGTCCTTCGTGGCCCGGATGGGCGCGGCCACCTCGCAGATCTCGTACACGGCGTCCAAGGGCGGCGTCCTCGCCCTGTCCCGCGAACTCGGCGTGCAGTTCGCCCGGGAGGGCATCCGCGTCAACGCCCTCTGCCCCGGACCGGTCGACACCCCGCTGCTGCGGGAACTGTTCGCCAAGGACCCCGAGCGGGCCGCCCGCCGCCTCGTCCACATCCCGCTGGGCCGGTTCGCCGAGGCCGAGGAGATCGCCGCCGCCGTCGCCTTCCTCGCCAGCGACGACTCCTCCTTCGTCAACGCCACCGACTTCCTCGTGGACGGCGGGATCTCCGGCGCCTACGTCACCCCCCTGTAGCCGCCCGCCCGCCGGGTGCCGGGCCCGCGGCCGGCCTACAGGAAGGTGCGGCCCTCGCCCCGGTAGGTGGGCACCGTCGCCGTCACCGCGTCCCCCTCGACCAGGTGCAGCACGTCGAACCGCTCGCACAGCTCACCGGCCTTCGCGTGCCGGAACCACACCTTGTCGCCGATCAGCAGATCGTCGGCG
Source organism: Streptomyces sp. NPDC088812 (assembly GCF_044750285.1). Lineage (NCBI taxonomy): Bacteria > Bacillati > Actinomycetota > Actinomycetes > Kitasatosporales > Streptomycetaceae > Streptomyces > Streptomyces sp. NPDC088812. The sequence goes on from NZ_JBIVJP010000005.1 coordinate 212,770, forward strand.
GCGGCGCCGAGCAGCGGTGTCTGCACCTCGCCGGGGCCCTCCTGGGAGTCGTAGCGGAGCCCCTCCGGCAGGTACGGCACCGGCAGCCGGTCGGGTCCGGCCGCGCCGGAGGCCGGGTACCCGCCGCCGAGGACGGTGACCACCCCCACCCCCGGCCGCCGCACCACGGGCTGGGCGAAGAGGGCGGCCGGGCGGCCGCTGAACGAGGTGTAGTGGTCGAACAGCCGCGGCACGTACAGCCCCGAACCCGCCGCGATCTCGGTCACCGCCTCCTCGGCGGCCGTGTGCTGCACGCTGCCGGTGCCGCCGCCGTTGACGAACTCCAGGTCCGGCGCCACCGCCCGCACCGCCCGCACCACGGCCGCACGGCGCTCGGCGAGCTCCCGGCGCGCGGCGGCCTGCATCAGCCGCACCGCCCGCGACCGCAGCGGCCGTCCGGCGACCGCGTCGCCGACCCCGGCGATGTGCCCCTCGTACGCCATGATCCCCACCAGCCGGAACCCCGGCCGCCGGGCCACCGACCGGGCCAGGTCGGCGATCTGGGCGGGGGAGTGCAGGGGCGAGCGCCGGGCGCCGACCCGCACCCGGCCGCCGAGCATCCTCAGCGAGGTGTCCAACTCCAGGCAGATCCGCACCACTTCGCGTCCGCCGGCCCGCGCGGAGTCGATCAGGTCGAGCTGGGCGACGTCGTCGACCATGACGGTCACCGCCTCGGCGAGCTTGGGGTCGCCGGCGAGTTCCGCGAAGCCGGACCGGTCCGCCGACGGATAGGCGAGCAGGACGTCGTCGCAGCCGGAGCGCGCCAGCCACAGCGATTCGGCCAGGGTGAAGGACATGACGCCCGCGAAGCCGTCCTTCGCCAGGACGCGTTCCAGCAGGGCGCGGCAGCGGACGGACTTGCTCGCGACGCGGACCGGCTTGCCTCCCGCCCGGCGGAGGAGATCGTCCGCGTTGGCGTCGAAGGCGTCGACGTCCACGAGGGCGAGAGGGGCGTCCAGGTGGGCGGTGGCTCGGTCGTAACGGGCCCGGTCGGTGGCGCGCGCAGTCATGGACGCAGCCTGCCAGACCGGATTACCGCGGGGTAGGGGGACGATCCGGGCAGATGCCCCGGGGTCCCGGGACGGGTTCCCGTTCGCGCGGCGACAAGCCGTAGAGTGACGCGCACGCACGGACGAGCGGCTCCGGCCCGGCAGCCGCGCCGGGATGCCGGTCCGCCCGTGCGGGTATGCGTGCCCTGACGGACCCGTACGTCCGCGCCGGGCCGCCCTGGGCACGAGCAGCGAGCGCCCGCGCAGAAGAACGACGGCCCGGGAACGAGGAAACGGGGGGGGTGCATGAGCACGGACGCACGCCGCGCCCCGGTCCCCCCGCGCCCGTCCGCCCCGCCCCCCGCCGCCGGCACCCCCCAGGCCCCGGACACGCCCACCGCCCCCGCGACGCCGCCGCACCCCGCGGCCCCGCCGCGCCCGGCCCGGCCTCCGAGGGCGGGGGCGCCCGAGGACGAGGAGACGCCGGAGTCACCCGCCCGCGCCGAGTCGTCCGCGCCCCCGCACGGAAGCGGCACGGAGCGGCCGACCGGGCCCCGGGGCGCCGACGGTCCCGCCCGGGGCGCCGGCGCCACCGCCCGGCCCACCGGCGGTTCCGTCCCGGGTGCCGTTGATCCCGTCGGGTTTCCTGGTGGTTCTGTCGGGGGTGCCGCTGGTGTTGCCCGGCCTACTGGCGGTTCCGTGCCGGGTGCCGTTGATCCCGTCGGGTTTCCTGGTGGTTCTGTCGGGGGTGCCGCTGGTGTTGCCCGGCCTACTGGCGGTTCCGTGCCGGGTGCTGCTGATCGCGCCGGGTTTCCTGGTGGTTCTGTCGGGGGTGCCGCTGGTGTTGCCCGGCCTACTGGCGGTTCCGTCCCGGGTGCCGTTGATCCCGTCGGGCTCACTGGCGATCCCGCCCGGGGCGCCGCCGACACCGGTCGGGGCACCGCCGGGGCCGGGCCCGCCCCGCGTTCGGGCCGGTTGCCGTCCGCCTCGGGGCAGTCGGCCTTCGCCGCCCGCATCCCGCACCTGCGGTCCCCGGACTCCACGACCCCGCCGTCGCCCCCCGCCTCGGCCCGCTTCCCGGACGCCCCTCCGCCCCCGGCCGTCGCTGCCGACGCCGACCGTCCCGGCGGGGCGGCCGGCACCCGTCCCACCGGTCCCGACGGGGCCCGTGCGGCCGACGCTTCGACGGCGCGCCAGGACGCCCCCCGCCCGGCCGGCCCGGCCGGGGCCCCCACGGGGCCGGAGGCGAGGGACACCGCGCGCACGGTCGGCGCAGCCGGGCCCCCCGCACGTCCGGACGCGGGGGACGCCGTCCCCACGGCCGGTGCGGCCGGCGCCTCTTCGACGCGCGCGGAGCCGGAGGCCGCCCGCCCCGCACGTCCCTCCGGCGGGACCGGCGCTCCCGACGTGCACCCGAACGGCAGCCGCCCCACCGGCCCGGACGCCACGGACACCCCCCGGCCCCCCGGCTCCGGCACCGCATGGACCCCGCTGCCCCCGGCCTGGGCGCCCAGCCCCGCCGAGTCTCCCCGGGAGGCCCTGTCGACGGCCGTGCCCGGACACCGGGCCGGCCAGGAGGCGGGACCCGCGTGGACGCCCACGACACCGCTGCGGCAGTCGCCCCCGGGGGAGGCCGCGCAGTCCTCGCGGGCGTCGTCCGCCCCGCCTGTGCCCAGCGGCTTCCCCGAGCAGGACGCACGGTCCCCGCGGGCGTCGTCCGCCGCGTCTGCGCGAGGGGGCGTCCCCGAGCGGGACGCACAGACCCCGCGGGCGTCGTCCGCCGCGCCTGTGCGAGGGGGTGTCCCCGAGCGGGACGCACGGTCCCCGCGGGCGTCGTCCGCCGCGTCTGCGCGAGGGGGCGTCCCCGAGCGGGACGCACAGACCCCGCGGGCGTCGTCCGCCGCGTCTGCGCGAGGGGGCGTCCCCGAGCGGGACACACAGACCCCGCGGGCGTCGTCCGCCCCGCCCGTGCGCGGCTTCCCCGAGCAGGACGCACAGGCCCCGTGGGCGTCGGCCACCGCGCCCATGCGCCGGGAGTCCTCCGAGGACGACGCCCGGCCGGCCTGGACCCCGACCGCGCCCGTGCGTCCCCCCGAGGTCGACGGCCCGGACGTGTTCGGGGCCGTGCGGGTTCCGAGGCCCGCCGGGGCGCCGCAGACGGCGCCCCGGTCCGCCGGTCCGGTCGCGCCCGACCCGGCGCTCTCCTGGAGCGCCCCGACGACACCGGGCGCCGCGCCCCGCGTCACCCGGCCGGTCGTGAGGTTCGCACGGCCCGAGGGGTACCGGGACCTGCCGCGGCCCCGGCGGAGCCGGACCGTCGCGGCCGCCGCCTGTGTCGTCCTCGGGCTCGGCCTCATCGGCGGAGCCGTCACCGGCAGCTGGCTCGTCGGCGACACCGCGGACGCGGGCGAGCGAGGGACCTACGCCACGGCCGGCGGCCTGTGGCACAACGTCCCCGTCGACCAGCTGTTCCCGCCCACCGTCGACGGACAGGGCGCCGGCCCCGGCGGCGCCGACCGCACCTGGACGCGGATCGCCGTCGCCCCGGACGGCGGCTGCGCCGACGCCTTCGACCCGCTGCTGCTCAAGACCCTCGCCCCGGTCGGCTGCACCCGCCTGCTGCGCGCCACCTACACCGACGCCACCCAGAGCTACGTCACCACCGTCGGCCTGCTGTTCACCAAGGCCGACGCGGCCGGCATGCGCGCGCTCGACGCCCGGTTCGAGAAGGAGGCCCTCGCCGCCCGCACCGACCTGATCCCCCGCCCGTACGCCGCCGAGGACACCGTCGCCGCCGCCTTCGGCGACCAGCAGCGCGCCTCGTGGACGATCTCCGTCCTCACCGACGCGCCCGTCGTCGTCTACGCCGTCTCCGGCTGGGCCGACGGCCGCACGGTCGCCACGCCGCAGCCCGCCGCACAGGCCACCGCGTCCGGCGCCACCACGGCCCCCGCCCAGGGCGGCCTGGGACACGAGGCGAAGGGCCTCGCCGACCGCATCGAGCGCGCCCTGCGCAGGACCGCCGTCTCGCCCTCGGAGCAGCCCTCATGAGCAGCAGCCGTACGAGCCGAACGACGCGGACGCACCGGGCCGGCCTGCTGTGCTGCCTCCTCGCCGCCTCCCTCGCCCTGCTGCCCGCCGCCCCCGCGCACGCCGACGGCATCCGGGCCCAGCAGTGGGCGCTGGAGGCCCTGCACACCGACGAGGTCTGGCAGACCACCAAGGGCGCGGGCGTCACCGTCGCCGTCCTCGACACCGGAGTCGAGGCCGACCACCCCGACCTCGACGGCAACGTCCTGGCGGGCAAGGACCTGGTCGGCTTCGGCGCACAGGACGGCGACCGCGCCTGGGCCCGCCACGGCACCGCGATGGCCGGCATCATCGCCGGCCACGGACACGGCACCGGCGACGCCGACGGCGTCATGGGCATCGCCCCGGAGGCCACGATCCTGCCCGTCCGCGTCATCCTGGAGGACGGCGACCCGGCCCGCACCAAGGCCCGCACCACCCGCGGCAACGCCCTCGCCGAGGGCATCCGCTGGGCCGCCGACCAGGGCGCCGACGTCATCAACCTCTCCCTCGGCGACGACTCCGCCTCCGCCCACCCCGAGCCCGCCGAGGACGAGGCCGTCCAGTACGCCCTGAGCAAGGGCGCCGTCGTCGTCGCCTCGGCCGGCAACGGCGGCGAGAAGGGCGACCACATCTCCTACCCGGCCGCCTACCCGGGCGTGATCGCCGCGACCGCCGTCGACCGCTACGGCACCCGCGCCTCCTTCTCCACCCGCCGCTGGTACGCCACGGTCAGCGCCCCGGGCGTCGACGTCGTCATCGCCGACCCGGACCACAAGTACTACGAGGGCTGGGGCACCTCCGCCGCGGCGGCCTTCGTCTCCGGCGCCGTCGCCCTGGTCAAGGCCGCCCACCCGGGCCTCACCCCGGCGCAGATCAAGAAGCTCCTGGAGGACACCGCCCGCAACGCCCCCACCGGCGGCCGCGACGACTCCCGCGGCTTCGGGTTCATCGACCCGGCCGCCGCCATCGAGGCCGCCGCCACCCTCGCCCCGGAGGGGCTGCGCTCGGCCTCGTACGGCGAGGAGTACTTCGGCCCCGGGCCCGACACCGAGGAGGGCGACGAGGAGCCGAGCTGGGCCGGCCCGCTCGCCGGCGGTACCGGGGGAGTGCTGCTGGTGGCCGCGGTGGTGCTGTGGCGGGGCCGCCGCGAGCGGGAGCCGTACGACATCGCCCTGTGAGACACCGCGAGCGGGAGCCGTACGACATCGCCTGTGAGACACCGCCCGTCGGCCGTGTGCCCCCCTCCCGAGCGCGGACGCCCGCCCGTCAGGTCTCCGTGAACGCCGACACCGCCGCCTTCGCCGCCGCCTCGACCAGCGTGACGCCCACCGCCTGGGTCGTGTTGCCGTTCGACAGCACGGCCACCAGGAAGTCCCGCCCGCCGGCCGTCACCCGGCCGATGCTGTTGACGTCCCACAGGCCGGTCGTGCTCCGTGCCAGCCACCCGTTCTTCAGGGCCCAGGCGGAGCCGTCGGCGGCGGCCGAGACGCCCCAGCGCTGATCGGCGGCGATCGCGCCCATCAGCTCCTGGAGGTACGTCCGGGACGCCTCGCTCAGCTCCGAGTCCTCCCCGAACACCTGCTGAAGCAGGACCAGTTGGTCGGTGGCCGTCGTCTGGGTCAGCCCCCACAACGGGCCGTCGCCGCCCTCCGTCGCCGTCAGCCCGAACCGCTCGTTCGCCGCGTCCAGCCCCGCGCCCTGCCCGATCGCGTCCCACAGCGCCGACGCCGAGTCGTTGTCGCTGTTCTCGATCATCGCGGTGGCGTACGCCTTCTCCTGCGCGGTGAGCACCCGGCCGTCGTCCTGCGCCTGGAGCAGCAGCGCCGCCAGGATGTCCACCTTGACGATGCTCGCCGTGTCGAAGGGCTCCGTGCCGTACGCGGCGCTGTCCCCGGAGTCCACGTCGAGCACGGCCACGGACAGCGCCGCGTCCCCCGGCACGGTCACCGCCCCCATCGCCTCCGCCAGCAGCGCGTCCCGGTCCACCTCGGGCTCGGACTCGACGACGGATTCCACGGACGCCCCCTCACTCGCCGGAACCGACGCCGCGGCCGACGGCGTCCCCGACGACGATACGGCGCCGGAACCGGAGTGCGGATGTGCCCTCACGTACACGGTCCCGCCCGCCGTGGCACCGAGGACGGCCACGCAGGCCAGCGCGGAGTAGAGGAGGGGACGGCGCCGGGGCGGCCGAGCGCGACGGCTGCGACGTGCTCTGGAGGACTCCATGCCCGCGATGCTGGGGGCGGCGCCTGTGCCTTCCGTTAGACGGACGTTAGATGTGCGTCAGGGAAACCTGAGAAAACCGTGAGAGGCGTCACCGCCGTGTTTCCGGCCCCGCACAAGACCAGCAGCATCCCCCCGATAGGGTCGGTGACCGTGGCGAACAAGAACATTCCCGACTCCGGCTTCTCCGACGACGACGGCTCCGCCGACCCCCGGCTGAGCGCCGCGCTCGCCGCCTGGGCCGAGGACCGCACCGCCGTGGGACCGGTGCTGGAGGCGCTCAGGGGCGCCCGGCTGCTGGTGCCGGTGGTGGCCGTGCTCGGGGAGGTCGAGGAGGACGAGAACGGGCTGCGCCGCGAGAAGACCAGCGACATGGCGGTCCCGACCCTGAAAGCCGGCCGGCGCACCGCCCTGCCCGCCTTCACCTCCACCGACTCCCTCGCCCGCTGGGACCCCGAGGCCCGCCCCGTCGCCGTACCCCTGCACCAGGCGCTGCAGGCCGCCGCGCACGAGAAGGCGGACACCGTGGTGCTGGACATGGCCGGACCGGTGGCGTTCGAACTGACGGGACCGGCGCTGCTCGCCCTCGCCGAGGGACGCACCACGACCGACCCGCTCGGCGACCCCGCGGTGGTGGAGGCGGTCCGGGCCGCCGTCGCCGCCGAGCCCGCCGTCCTCCGCGCCCACCTCGGGCCGGGCCGGTCCGACGGCATCCTGGCCCTCGTCCTGGACCCGGCCGCCGCCCCCGCCGAGGCCGCGCAGGCCGTCGCCCGGCGCCTGGCCGCCGACGAGACACTGAGGGCCCGCCTGGTGCGCGGCCTCGACCTGGCACTGCTGCCGACCGGGACGACGCCTCCGGGCGAGCCCCTGTACGTGAAGGAGCCGGCTCAGCCGTAGACCGGGCCGGTGTACTTCTCGCCCGGCCCCTGCCCCGGCTCGTCCGGGACGATCGAGGCCTCACGGAACGCCAGCTGGAGCGACTTCAGGCCGTCCCGCAGCGGTGCCGCGTGGAAGGAGCTGATCTCGGTCGCGCTCGCGTCCAGCAGCCCGGCGAGGGCGGTGACCAGCTTGCGGGCCTCGTCCAGGTCCTTGTACTTGTCGCCCTCCTCGGTCAGGCCGAGCTTCACGGCGGCGGCGCTCATCAGGTTGACGGCGACCGTCACGATCACCTCGACCGCGGGGACCTCGGCGATGTCGCGGGTCATCTCGTCGAAGTCGGCGGCGCCTGCCGTCTCGGGGGTGTCCGGGGAAGGGGTCTCACTCATGCCCCACACGATAGGGCCCACCGGGTGCCCCCTTGACAGCAGGAGGCGGGAGACACCGGATTAGCGCCCGCCTCCACGAGCTGCTAATCTCGTGTAACGACCGGTCGGACATGTATGCGTCCCAGCAGGCAGGCCCGACCCGCAAGTGGAGGCTCCGATCTCCCACCCGACCACCCTCATGGGCGGCGGGTCATCCGGTCAGGCGACCACCATCGTTCCGTACGGACGATGGAGTCGCCCGGTAGTGCGCCCCGCGATCCTCGCGACGGTGCTCCGGTAGTGCTTGGAGCCCCGCATGTGATCGTTCGGGGCATTTTTTGTGCTTCGGCGTGGTTACAAGCCTGACGAACACAGACGTTACGCGGCCGTCCGCCAGACCGCCGCGTGGTGCTACCGAGGAGGATCCATCAGCGCCGAGCCCCGCATCAACGACCGGATTCGCGTTCCCGAGGTGCGACTTGTCGGTCCCAGTGGCGAGCAGGTCGGCATCGTGCCGCTCGCGAAGGCACTGGAGCTTGCGCAGGAGTACGACCTGGACCTGGTCGAGGTCGCGGCGAACGCCCGCCCGCCGGTCTGCAAGCTCATGGACTACGGGAAGTTCAAGTACGAGTCGGCCATGAAGGCCCGTGAGGCGCGCAAGAACCAGGCGCACACGGTCATCAAGGAGATGAAGCTCCGGCCGAAGATCGACCCGCACGACTATGACACCAAGAAGGGTCACGTCGTCCGGTTCCTCAAGCAGGGCGACAAGGTCAAGATCACGATCATGTTCCGTGGTCGCGAGCAGTCCCGGCCCGAGCTGGGCTACCGACTGCTGCAGCGTCTCGCGGAGGACGTCCAGGACCTCGGCTTCGTGGAGTCGAACCCGAAGCAGGACGGCCGAAACATGATCATGGTCCTCGGTCCGCACAAGAAGAAGACCGAGGCGATGGCCGAGGCTCGCCAGGCGCAGGAAGCCCGCAAGGCGGAGGCGAAGGCCAACCCCGGTCGCTCGCAGAACCCCGCGGACTCCGAGGCCCCCGCCGAGGAGCCTGCCGAGGCGCCCGCCGAGGCGTGACCCCCGGGACGGAAGTCCCAGGACGTAACCGATACAAGAGCGACGCTCCACCGTGCCCGGTTTTCACGACCGGGCACCGGAGCGCCACCGACGAGGAGAGAACGGCGCCATGCCGAAGAACAAGTCGCACAGCGGTGCCAGCAAGCGCTTCAAGGTCACCGGCTCCGGCAAGGTGCTCCGCGAGCGCGCCGGCAAGCGCCACCTGCTCGAGCACAAGTCGTCCCGCGTGACGCGTCGCCTCACCGGCAACGCCGAGATGGCCCCGGGCGACGCCGCGAAGATCAAGAAGCTTCTCGGCAAGTGACGTCCGGCGCGGACACCGCGCCTGACATCTGACCGGGACCCAATCGTTTCCGGGCCGTGTGAGTCCAACCACGGCCCCGCTACAAGGAGTTAATCAAGTGGCACGCGTCAAGCGGGCAGTCAACGCCCACAAGAAGCGCCGGGCGATCCTCGAGCAGGCCTCCGGCTACCGCGGTCAGCGTTCGCGCCTGTACCGCAAGGCCAAGGAGCAGGTCACCCACTCGCTGGTCTACAACTACAACGACCGCAAGAAGCGCAAGGGCGACTTCCGTCAGCTGTGGATCCAGCGCATCAACGCCGCTGCCCGCGCCAACGGCATGACGTACAACCGCTTCATCCAGGGTCTGAAGGCCGCGAACGTCGAGGTCGACCGCAAGATCCTGGCCGAGCTCGCCGTGAACGACGCCAACGCGTTCGCCGCGCTCGTCGAGGTCGCGCAGAAGGCGCTGCCGAGCGACGTCAACGCGCCGAAGGCGGCGTGACGCCGCGCCGGCGCTGAGCCGATGCCGGACGGACCCGCAGGCAGTCAGCCTGCGGGTCCGACTGCGTCCGGGCCCGGTCTCTCCCCGCCGCCCCTTCCCGTCCCACGGGGCTCCGCCCCGGACCCCGCTCCTCAAACGCCGGAGGGGCTGGTTTTTCAGCCTGTCTGGGGGTCCCCCCTCTGGGGGAGTTTGAGGACGAGGCCCGTTCAGGGCCGACTGCGGGGGTCCGGGGGCGGCAGCCCCCGGGGACGGGACGGGAAGGGGCGGCGGGGGCGAGACACACCGGGGCCCGCCCGAACCCCCACGTTCCGCCGACCCACCGAAGGTGACCCCCATGCCCCCCGCCACCCCCGACCTCATCTCCCCCCGCTCCCCCCGCGTCTCCGCCGCCCGGCGCCTCGCGCGGCGGAACTTCCGGGGGAAGGAGCGGCTGTTCCTCGCGGAGGGGCCGCAGGCCGTACGGGAGGCCGCCGCGCACGGGGACACGCTCGTCGAGCTGTTCGCCACCCCGGAGGCCGCGGAGCGCCACGCCGACATCATCGGCGAGGCACGGGGCGCCGGAGCCCGGATCCACCTCGCCGCCGAGCAGGTCATCGAGGACATCTCCACCACCGTCACCCCGCAGGGCCTGGTGGGCGTCTGCCGGTTCCTCGACACGCCCTTCGACGACATCCTCGCCGCCCGGCCCCGGCTCGTCGCCGTCCTCGCCCACGTCCGCGACCCCGGCAACGCCGGCACCGTACTGCGCTGCGCCGACGCCGCCGGCGCCGAGGCGGTCGTCCTGACCGACGCCTCCGTCGACCTGTACAACCCCAAGGCCGTCCGCGCCTCCGTCGGCTCCCTCTTCCACCTGCCCGTCGCCGTCGGCGTCCCCGTCGAGCGGGCCGTGGCCGGGCTCAAGGAGGCCGGTGTGCGGATTCTCGCCGCGGACGGGGCCGGGGAGCACGACCTCGACGAGGAGCTCGACAAGGGCACCATGGGCGGGCCCACGGCGTGGGTGTTCGGCAACGAGGCCTGGGGCCTGCCGGAGGAGACCCGCGCCCTCGCGGACGCCGTCGTCCGCGTCCCGCTCCACGGAAAGGCCGAGAGCCTGAACCTCGCCACCGCCGCGGCCGTATGTCTCTACGCGTCGGCCCGTGCACAGCGCGCCTCCGGAGGGTGCCGCTCCGTCACCGAGAGCTAGTAGGGTGGCCAGCTCGGGGGCCTCGTCTGGGAGGTGGGGTACGAGGATGAGTGTCGGTACGAGCAGCGCACCGGGAGCCGGGAACACGCGGCGCCCGCCCGCGGCCCGACCGGCCGGTGACCTCGCCGGACCGTACGCCGTCGACCCCGACGACCTGCCCGACGGTCTCGTCGTCGCCGACGAGCACGGGCACGTCGTCTGCTTCAACGCGGCCGCCGAGCGCATCACCGCCGTCCCCGCCGCCGAGGCCCTCGGCCGGCGCCTCGACAAGGCCCTGCCGCTGGAGGACCTGGAGGGCCGCCGCTGGTGGCAGCTGACCGACCCGTACGGCGGGCTCGCCATCCGGATGCGGCAGCCCGAGCGGAACCTGCTGCTGCCCGGCGGGCGCGAGGTGCTCGTCTCCGCACGGTACGTGCGCGTCGAACCCACCGGGCCCGTCCGCCGCGTCGTCGTCTGCCTCCGGGACACCGAGGCCCGCCGCCGCACCGAACGCAGCCACGCCGAGCTGATCGCCACCGTCGCCCACGAGCTGCGCTCCCCGCTCACCTCCGTCAAGGGCTTCACCGCCACCCTCCTCGCCAAGTGGTCGCGCTTCACCGACGACCAGAAACGGCTGATGCTGGAGACGGTCGACGCCGACGCCGACCGCGTCACCCGCCTCATCGCCGAGCTGCTGGACATCTCGCGGATCGACTCCGGACGGCTGGAGGTGCGCCGCCAGCCCGTCGACATGGGCGCCGCCGTCGGACGGCACATCCAGGCCTACGTCGCCGCCGGGCAGCCCGCCGACCGCTTCCTGCTCCGCATCGAACAGCCGCTGCCCGCCCTGTGGGCCGATCCCGACAAGGTCGACCAGGTCCTCAGCAACCTCATCGAAAATGCGGTGCGGCACGGCGAGGGAACCGTCACCATTGACGTCACGCCCGCCCCGTCCCCCCGCGAGGGAGAGGACGCCGGCACGTCGGTCGTGGTGAGCGACGAGGGCACCGGCATCCCGGAGGAGTCCATGAACCGCGTCTTCACCCGCTTCTGGCGGGGCAGCAAGCGCGGCGGGACGGGCCTCGGGCTGTACATCGTCAAAGGCATCGTCGAGGCCCACGGCGGCACCGTCACGGTCGGACGCGCCCCCGGCGGCGGCGCGGAGTTCCGATTTACGTTGCCCGTGGGGGCCCCGGCGTATCTCACCTGAGAGCCGCCCGAGCAGCCCGCGGGCGCATTCGCGTTCCCCCACCCCGTTAGACTCGGCCTTTGGCACCTTTGTGTCCCAGGGACGGCCCTCAGCCAGTCGCAGAGTCGGTGACGGGGACCTTCAGCCAGCCAATCGGAAGCACGGGAAGAGATGTCGGCACCCAATAAGTCGTACGACCCTGTCGAGGTCGAGGCGTTGAAACCGGAAGAGATCGAGCGCATGCGGGACGAGGCGCTCGCCGCCTTCGCCGCCGCGGGTTCCCTCGACGCGCTCCAGGAGGCCAAGGTCGCCCACACCGGCGGTACCTCCCCGCTGGCCCTCGCCAACCGCGAGATCGGCGCGCTGCCCCCGCACGCGAAGGCCGCCGCCGGCAAGATCGTCGGCCAGGCCCGCGGCGCGGTGAACAAGGCCCTCGCCGCCCGGCAGGCCGAGCTGGAGGACGAGCGCGACGCGCGGGTGCTGGTCGAGGAGGCGGTGGACGTCACACTGCCCCACGACCGGGTACCGGCCGGCGCCCGCCACCCGCTGACCACGCTGTCGGAGCGCATCGAGGACGTCTTCGTCGCCATGGGCTACGAGGTCGCCGAGGGCCCGCAGGTCGAGAGCGAGTGGTTCAACTTCGACGCCCTGAACATCGGCCCGGACCACCCGGCCCGCGGTGAGGCGGACACGTTCTTCGTGCAGGGCCCGCAGGGCGGCACCGAGTCCGGCGTCGTGCTGCGTACCCACACCTCGCCCGTGCAGATCCGCTCCCTGATGGAGCGCGAGCTGCCGGTCTACGTCATCTGCCCCGGCCGCGTGTACCGCACCGACGAGCTCGACGCCACGCACACGCCCGTCTTCCACCAGGTCGAGCTGCTCGCCGTGGACGAGGGCCTGACCATGGCCGACCTCAAGGGCACCCTCGACCACATGGTCCAGGCGCTGTTCGGCGAGGGCATGAAGACCCGGCTGCGGCCGAACTTCTTCCCCTTCACCGAGCCGTCCGCCGAGATGGACATGGTGTGCTACGTCTGCCGCGGCGAGTCCGTCGGCAACCCCAACCGGCCCTGCCGCACCTGCTCCTCCGAGGGCTGGATCGAGCTCGGCGGCTGCGGCATGGTCAACCCCAAGGTGCTGGCCGCCTGCGGTGTGGACCCGGAGAAGTACAGCGGCTTCGCCTTCGGGTTCGGCATCGAGCGGATGCTGATGTTCCGCCACAACGTCGAAGACATGCGAGACATGGTCGAGGGTGACATCCGGTTCACCCGGCCGTTCGGGATGGAGATCTGATGCGGGTCCCGCTTTCCTGGCTGCGGGAGTACGTCGACCTGCCGGCCACCGAGACCGGCCGTGACGTCCAGGCCAAGCTGATTTCGGCGGGCCTGGAGGTCGAGACGGTCGAGCAGCTCGGCCACGACCTCAAGGGGCCGCTCGTCGTCGGCCAGGTGCTGACCATCGAGGAGCTGGAGGGCTTCAAGAAGCCGATCCGCTTCTGCACCGTCGACGTCGGTCGGGCCAACGGAACGGGCGAGCCGCAGGAGATCGTCTGCGGCGCCCGCAACTTCTCCGTCGGCGACAAGGTCGTCGTGGTCCTCCCCGGCGCCACCCTGCCGGGCGGCTTCTCGATCTCCGCGCGCAAGACCTACGGCAAGACGTCCCACGGCATGATCTGCTCCGGCGACGAGCTGGGCATGGGCGACGACGGCAGCCACGGCATCATCGTGCTGCCCCCGGAGACCGAGGTCGGCAAGGACGCCATCGAGCTGCTGCAACTGGTCGACGAGGTCCTGGACATCGCCGTCACCGCCAACCGCGGCGACTGCCTGTCCATCCGCGGCGTCGCACGCGAGACCGCCATCGCCTACGGCCTGCCGCTGCGCGACCCGGCGCTGCTCGACGTGCCCGGCCCGAACGCCTTCGGCTACCCCGTGCAGGTCTCCGACCCGGCCGGCTGCGACCGCTTCACCGCCCGCACCGTCACCGGCCTGAGCCCCGAGGCGCGCTCCCCGATCTGGCTGAAGCGCCGGCTGCAGAAGGTCGGCATGCGCCCGATCTCGCTCGCCGTCGACGTCACCAACTACGTGATGATGGAGCTGGGCCAGCCCCTGCACGCCTACGACCGCTCCCTGGTCCAGGGCACCATCGGCGTGCGCCGTGCCGAGGAGGGCGAGAAGATCGTCACCCTCGACGGCGTCAAGCGCACCCTGCACGCCGAGGACCTGGTCATCACCGACGAGCGCGGCCCGATCGGCCTCGCCGGCGTGATGGGCGGCGCCAACACGGAGATCGCCGACCACACCGACGCCCAGGGCACCACCGACGTGGTCATCGAGGCCGCGCACTTCGACGAGGTCTCCATCGCCCGTACGGCCCGCCGGCACAAGCTGTCCTCCGAGGCCTCCCGCCGCTTCGAACGCGGTGTCGACCCGCAGGCCGCGGCGGCCGCCGCGCAGCGCACGGTCGACCTGCTGGTGCTGCTCGCGGGCGGCACCGCCGAGGCCGGCGTCACCGAGGTCGTCGCACCGTCCGCGCCGCACACCATCACCTGCCCGGCCGACCACCCCGACAAGGTCGCGGGTGTCGCCTACGGCCGTGAGACCGTCGTACGGCGGCTCCAGGAGGTCGGCTGCGACGTGTACGGGCAGGACGACCTGATCGTCACCGTGCCGTCCTGGCGGCCCGACCTGGCCGAGGCCAACGACCTGGCCGAGGAGGTCATCCGGCTGGAGGGCTACGAGAACCTGCCCTCCACGCTGCCGAAGCTCCCCTCGGGCCGAGGCCTCACCCACCGCCAGCGGCTGCACCGCCGCGTCGGCCGGGCCCTCGCCGGGGCCGGGTACGTCGAGGCGCCGACCTACCCGTTCGTCGGCGAGCAGGTCTTCGACCAGCTCGGCCTGGCCGCCGACGACCCGGCCCGCCGGGTCGTCAAGCTGGTCAACCCGCTCAACGACGAGGAGCCCGCGCTCCGCACCACGCTGCTGCCCGGCCTGCTGGGCGCGCTGCGGCGCAACGACGGGCGCGGCTCGCACGACCTCGCGCTGTTCGAGACCGGGCTGGTCTTCCTGCCGCGCGAGGAGCGGCGCGTCGCCGGCCACCTGCCGGTCGACCGCCGGCCCACCGACGAGGAACTGGCCTCGCTCGACGCCGCGCTGCCCGAGCAGCCGCGCCACGTCGCCGTCGTCCTCGCGGGCGCCCGCGAGCAGGCCGGCTGGTGGGGCAAGGGCCGCCCGGCCGACTGGGCCGACGCCGTCGAGGCGGCGCGCGCGGTCGCCCGCGAGGCGGGCGCCGAGCTGACCGTCCGCAGCGGCCAGTACGGGCCGTGGCACCCCGGGCGCTGCGCCGAGCTGGTCGTCGTCACCGACGGCGCCGAGCGGGTCGTGGGGCACGCCGGTGAGCTGCACCCCCGGGTGCTGAAGGTCCTGGGCCTGCCGGCGCGGACGTCCGCGATGGAGCTGGATCTGGACGCCCTGGAGCGGGTCGGTGACGGCACGCCCCAGGCCCCGGGCATCTCCACGTTCCCGGTCGCCACGCAGGACGTCGCCCTCGTCGTCGACGCGTTCGTGCCACACGCCGAGGTCGAGTCCGCGCTGCGTGAGGGCGCGGGCGAGCTGCTGGAGGCGATCCGGCTGTTCGACGTGTACGAGAACGCCGAGCAGCTCGGCGACGGCAAGAAGTCCCTCGCCTACGCGCTGCGCTTCCGCGCGGCGGACCGGACACTGACGGTCGACGAGGCGTCCGCCGCGCGGGACGCCGCGGTCGCCCTCGCGGGCGAGCGGACGGGAGCCGTACTGCGCGGCTAGCCGCCGTGGGGACCGCGTGGTGTGCCGGCCGCGGCGTCGCCGTGGCCGGTCGCACAGTTCCCCGCGCCCCTGGTGTGGGGGCCTTCGCCCCCACACCGGCCCCTAGCGGTCACCGCACTCGTTCGGGTGAGATCTCCCGGGGACCCGGCCCTCCCGGCCATGACGCTCGACAGAATCGGACCGGCCTCTCGGGGCCGGTCCGTCTGCGTTGTCAGGCCTGGAGGGGGGCATCGCCATGTCGGTCATCGGACGGCCGCTGCGCCGGCCAGGGGCGCGGGGAACCGCGCGACCGGCCGCCCTCCAGCCGAACCCGTCCGACCACCGGTGAGCGTGACCGAACCCGCGGAGCGGGTCGCCGGGCCGTCGCTTGACGAGGGGGAGCCGACGGCCCGGCGGTCCTCTTGCGAGGCAGTCCAGTCAACCGGTCCCGGCACACTCCGCGACAGCGCGCACACGCTACGGATGCGCGTACTCCTTTCACACCCCGTGTGAAGACGGACCCTCTACTCTGGCGACACCGACGGCACCTGGCCACCGGGGGGAACCATGCAGCCCAACACGCTGCTCGACGCGATCCTGGACGAGGCGGGCATCTCCCACGCCGGCCTCGCCGCCCACGTCAACCAGGCCGGACGCGCCCGCGGACTCGCGCTGCGGTACGAGCACACGGCCGTCGCCCGGTGGCTGAAGGGGCAGCGGCCGCGCGGCCAGGTGCCCGACCTGATCTGCGAGGTGCTCGCCGGCCGGCTGCGACGGCCCGTCACCCTCGACGACATCGGCCTCGGCGTGCCGGGCGAGCCCGCCACCGGGCACGCCACCTCGCTGTCCGGCTTCGTCGAGCGGGCCACCGCCCTGTGGCGCTCCGACGAACAGCAGCGCCCGCACGTCCTCGGCGCCGCCGCCGTCACCGGCACGCCCGCCGTGATGCCGGTCTGGGAGTGGGAGAACCCGCCCGAGGACGTCGACGTCTCCCGCGGCGGACGGCACCGGGTCACCCCCGCCGACATCGACACCCTGCGCGCCGCCCGCACCCACTACGAGCAGATGTACCGCAAGGCCGGCGGGGTGGCGACCCGCAGCCGGATCGTCGGCTTCCTCAACGCCGAGGCGGCCCCGCTGCTGCGCGGCGGCTACACCGACGCCACCGGCCGTCAACTGCACCGCGCCACCGGCGGACTGGTGGCGATCGCCGGCATCTGCGCGTACGACTCCGACGCGCACGGACTCGCCCAGCGCTACTTCCACCAGGCGCTGCGGCTGGCGAAGGCCAGCGGGGACCGGGGCCTCGGCGCCTACGTGATCGCGCTGCTCGTGAACCAGGCGCTGTTCATGCGGGAGTTCCGGCAGGCCGTCGCCTTCGCGGAGGCCGCGCTGCGCGCCGCGGGCCGGCACATCACCCCCGCCCTCGCCTCCGACCTGTACGCGATGCAGGCGAAGGCGTACGCCCACCTCGGCGACGGCACGAGCGCCCTGGCGTGCATCCGGCGGGCCGAGACCGCCGCCGACCGCATCCGGCGCGGACGCGAACCCGACGAGACCGGCTACGTCCAGCCGGGCCTGGTCAACGTCCAGGTGGCGGAGGCCCTGCTGAGTCTCGGCGATCTGACCGCCGCGGCCGAGCACGCCGAGGCCGCCGTCGACACCCCCGCCCACGACCGCGGCCGGGTGCACCGGCTAGCCATGCTCAGCACCATCGAACTGCGCCAGGGAAACGCCGACAGGGCGGTCGCCACCGCCGTGCGGATGGCCGAACAGGCCCGCGGCATGGAGTCGCAGCGGCTGCGCGACAGACTTCGCGCGGTGCGCGAACACCTGGTGCGCAGCGGCTGCGCGGGCACCGCCGCGGCGGCCGAACTGATCGACGGGGCCCTGCGCGTACCGCTGTAGACAGGCCCGCGGTGACCGCCGCGGGCCGGGGACCGAGCACCGGCGCGACACAGTTCCTGCTGCGATATTGCCACTTACTCGACGGAAGGTGGCAGAACCGTGCAGTGGACGAACCAGAACGAACAAACTGTGTATGAGAACCGCTGGTTCCGGGTCAACCTCGCGGATGTCGAACTGCCCGACGGCCGGCACCTGGACCACTTCCTCATACGGCTCAGGCCGGTCGCCGTGGCCACCGTGGTGAACGAGGCCAACGAGGTCCTCCTGCTGTGGCGCCATCGCTTCATCACCGACAGCTGGGGCTGGGAACTCGCGGCGGGCGTCGTCGAGGACGGCGAGGACGTCACCCACGCGGCCGCCCGGGAACTGGAGGAGGAGACCGGCTGGCGGCCGGGACGCCTGCGCCACCTGATGAGCGTGGAGCCGTCCAACGGCCTCACCGACGCCGTCCACCACGTCTTCTGGTCGGACGAGGGCGAGTACGTCGGGCACCCGGTGGACGACTTCGAGTCGGACCGCAGGGAGTGGGTCCCGCTCAAGATCGTCCCCGACATGGTCGCCCGGGGGGAGGTCCCGGCCACCACCATGGCGGCCGCGTTACTGCTGCTGCACCATCTGAGGCACGGACAGGACGCCGCGCCCTGAGGGCTGCGGGTCGGTACACCTAGCGCCCGAGGGCCTGCCAGATCGTCATGACGAGGGCGCCGACGGCCGTGACCGCCGCGATCGACGGCAGCGGCCAGCGGGCGTGCTCCAGTGTGACGATCCGGGTGTTCAGTTCGTCGATCTCCTTGGCGGTCTCCTCGGTGCGGTGCGTCAGCAGCGCCAGACCACCCTCGACGCGTGCGTAGGCCACGTCGAGCCGACGGCGTAACTCGGCGAGTTCTCCGTGGACGACGGGATGCTCGCTATCGGCGGTCACGTCTCCACTCCCTTCCCTGGTTGTCTCGCATACCTTGCATGCGCATGATGAGTCAACCCGTCCGGCGGGCCGAGGGGGAGAGTGTGCGCACGGCATATGCGGACCCGGCGCGCACACGCCGTGTGAACGCCGCGGGCCCGGCGCGCACCGAGGTGCCGGGCCCCCGACGGCCGCCGGGAGGGGCGGGCGGCCGTGGACGACGATCAGCCGTGGATCAGCTGTGGAGACGATCCGCCGTGGATCAGCCGTGGAGACGATCAGCCGTAGGTGTAGAAGCCGGAGCCGGTCTTGCGGCCCAGCCGGCCCGCGTCCACCATGCGCTGGAGCAGCGGGGGAGCGGCGTACAGCGGTTCCTTGAACTCGTCGTACATGCTCTGCGCCACCGAGGCGACCGTGTCCAGGCCGATCAGGTCGGACAGCTTCAGCGGGCCCATCGGGTGGGCGCAGCCCAGCTCCATGCCGTTGTCGATGTCCTCGCGGCTGGCGATGCCCGTCTCGAACATCCGGATCGCGGAGAGCAGGTAGGGGATCAGCAGCGCGTTGACCACGAAGCCGGAGCGGTCCTGGGCGCGGATGGCGTGCTTGCCCAGCAGCTTCTCGGCGAACAGCTGGGCCCGGCTCAGCGTGCCCTCGGAGGTCGTCAGCGCCGGGATCAGCTCGACGAGCTTCTGCACGGGGGCCGGGTTGAAGAAGTGGATGCCGACGACCTGGTCGGGCCGCGAGGTGGCGACCGCCAGCCGCACCAGCGGGATGGAGGAGGTGTTGGAGGCCAGGATGGCGTCCGGGCGGGTCACCACCTGGTCCAGCACCTGGAAGATCTCGGTCTTGACCTGCTCGTTCTCGACGACGGCCTCGATGACCAGGTCGCGGTCGGCGAACTCGCCGAGGTCGGTGGTGAAGCCGAGGCGGGCCTGTGTCGCGTCCCGCTCCGCCTCGGTGATCTTGCCGCGCTCGGCGGCCTTGGCCAGGGAGTTCAGCAGCCGGGTACGGCCGATCTCCAGGGCCTCGCCGGTGGTCTCGGCGACCTTGACGTCGAGACCGGCGCGGGCGCAGACCTCGGCGATGCCGGCCCCCATCTGGCCGCAGCCCACCACTCCGACGCGTGCGATGTCTCCCGCTGGGATGTACGTCACATCGTCCCCTTCACTGCGCTGCTCCTGACGCTGATGGCTGGGACAGGTCCGCCGGATCCCGGTCCGCCTGCTCCGATCGTGCACGTTACTAGCAAGTATCGATGATCGATCGGCTGGGTGGGGGCATCCTGGGCGCGGAGACGGTCCGTGACCGAGCGGATCCGCACTGTGCCTGGTGGTGTGTGCGATGGGACGACTGACCCGGCGGGCGTTCGCGCTGGCCGCGCTGGCGGCGTGCACGACGACGGGAGCGGCGGCAGCCGGCCGCGGGCCCGCGGGGCGGCCCGGCGGCCGCCGGGCCGACGCCTCGATGCGGGGGGTGTGGCTGGCGACGGTCCACAACCGCGACTGGCCGTCGCGGTCCGGTCTGACCGCCGCCCAGCAGCGCTCCGAGCTGCTCGCCTGGCTGGATCTCGCCGTCCGCAACCGGCTCAACACGGTGATGCTCCAGGTGCGGCCCACGGCCGACGCGCTGTGGCCCTCGGCGTACGAGCCCTGGTCGGAGGTGCTCACCGGCACCCAGGGCAAGGAGCCGGGCTGGGACCCGCTGGACACGGCCGTGCGGGAGGCGCACGCCCGCGGCCTCCAGCTGCACGCCTGGTTCAACCCGTACCGGGTCGCCACCCACGCCGATCCCGGGCGGCTCGTCGCCTCCCACCCCGCGCGCCGCCACCCCGACTGGGTGGTGCCCTACGGCGGCAAGCTCCACTACGACCCCGGGCTGCCGGAGGTCCGCGCGTTCGTGCAGGACGCCATCCTCGACGCGGTCGAGAAGTATCCGGTGGACGCCGTCCACTTCGACGACTACTTCTACCCGTACCCCGTGGCCGGCCAGAACTTCGACGACGACGCGTCCTACGACCGCCACGGCGGGAGCTTCCCCAACCGGGCGGCCTGGCGGCGCGACAACATCGACCGGCTGGTCCGCGAGACGGCGGCCAGGATCAAGGCGACCCGGCCCGCCACGCAGTTCGGCATCAGCCCGTTCGGGGTGTGGCGCAACGCCTCCACCGACCCGCGCGGCTCGGACACCCGCGCCCTCCAGTCGTACGACGCCATCCACGCCGACACCCGTACGTGGGTGCGCGAGGGCTGGATCGACTACGTCGTCCCGCAGCTGTACTGGCACATCGGCCTCTCCGCCGCCGACTACGCCAAGCTCGTGCCCTGGTGGGCGGAGGTGGCGCGGGGGAGCCGGACCAAGCTGTACATCGGGGAGGGGCTCTACCGCGCGGGAGATCCCGCGCAGGACGCCGCCTGGCAGGAGCCGGCCGAGCTGTCCCGGCACCTCACCCTGGCCAAGGGCCACCCGGAGGTGCGCGGACACGTCTTCTTCGCCGCCAAGGACGTGGCGACGGACCGGATCGGCGCCATGGCCCGGGTACTCGCCGACCACTACCGCCAGCCGGCGCAACCACCGCGCTGATGCAGCCACCGCGCTGCCGCACTCGCCGCGCCGACGCACCGGCCGCCCGGTCGACGGCGGCCCCCGCTCGACGGCCGGCCGTCCAGGGAATCGCAGGCCGTTCGGCCTGCTGCGGGCCGCCGGCCGGTCCGCCTCGGCCGGCTCTCCTGCGGGCCCACCGGCCGGTCTGTCCGAGGTGCCGCCTGCTGGTGGGCCCATCGGCCGCCCGGCACGCGGCCGGGGGCCTGCGCGTGGGGGTCCTGCGCGGGCAGGGCCAGCGCGGGTCGGCGCGGTCGGCGGACGGGATCTGTTGTGGGCCTACCGGCCGCTCGGTCGACGGCCGGTCCCCTGTGGGCCCACCGGCCGCTCGGTCTGCGGCCGGGGTCTTGTGGTGGGCTACCGGCCGATCGACGGGCCGGTCTCCCGGTGGCGGATCTCGGTGTCGGGGCCGGGCGAGCACAGGCCCTCGTGTCCGTCCTCGAAACGGACGCGGTACGGGGGAGTGCCCTCGTGGCCCAGGACTTCGACGATCTCGCCGACCTTGTCGTGTTGGCCGACCACCCTGCCGTGCTGGACAAGCTGGTCGCCCACGGTTGCACGCATCTTTGGGGCCTCCTCAGCGAGAGCGGGAGCAGCGGTCCGTGGCCTTGGTTCTGCGCGGGTTCTGCGGAGCGGAGCGTGGCGGAGAGCCGGCCGTACGGCCCGCTCAGCCACGCGCCCGCTGGGTGACGGCGATGCAGACGAGCACCGCCGCGGCCGTCAGCGGGGCGGCCACTGTCAGGTGCTCGCCCAGCAGCAGCACCGACCACACCAGTGTGAGCAGGGGCTGGGCCAACTGCAACTGGCTGGCCTTGGGGATGCCGATGGCCGCCATGCCCCGGTACCAGACGACCAGGCCCAGGAACTGCGAGCCCGCCGCGACCCACAGCACCCCCGCCACACTGTGCCCGGTGAGCGCGACCGGTTCGTGGGCGAGGGCCAGCACGGTGGCCGGCACGGACAGCGGGAGGCACAGCACCAGCGCCCAGGCGATGACCTGCCAGCCCGGCATGATCCGGGCCAGTCGGCCGCCCTCGGTGTAGCCGGCCGCACACACCACCAGTGCCCCGAAGAGGTACAGGTCGGCGCTGGTCAGGGCCCCACCGCTCTGCTGCACCGTGAACGCCACCACCGCGCCGGCACCCGCCAGCGCCGCGATCCAGAAGGTGCGGGAGGGGCGGGAGCCGATGCGCAGGGCGGAGAACAGGGCGGTGGTCAGGGGCAGCAGGCCGACCACGACCGCGGCGTGCGCGGTGGTGGACGTCCGCAGGGCGAGCGTGGTGAGGAGCGGGAAGCCGACGACGACCCCGGCGGCCACCACGGCGATCCCCGGCCAGTGCCGCCGGGCGGGCAGCGGCACGCCCCGCGCCCGGCTCCGCCCGGGTACCGGCGTCCGCACGGCCAGCAGGCAGCCGCCCGCGATCAGCGCGGCCAGCACGCTGCGCACGGCGACCAGCGACCAGGGGCCGAATCCCTCCAGTCCCCAGGCGGTGGCCGGGAAGGTCAGGGAGAAGGCGACGACACCGAGAGCGGCCTGGAGGGTGCCGGCGGGTCCGGGCCGGGTCGAGGAGGCGGTCGGGGATGCGGTGACTGCTACCGGGGGCGGTGCAGTAGCGCTACTCTGTGTCTTCATGCACGAGCGTAGCAGTGTGGGTGAACTGGCGGAACGGCTGCGAAGTGAGCTGGACCGCTACTCGCCGGGTGGAAAGCTCCCGTCGAGCCGTGCCCTCGTCGAACGGTTCCGGGTGAGCCCGGTGACCGTCTCGCGCGCCCTGGCCCAACTGGCCGCCGAGGGGCTGGTGGTCACCCGGCCGGGCGCCGGCGCCTTCCGCGCCCGGCCCCGCACGCCCACCGGGCCGGCCGGCGACACCTCCTGGCAGGAGGTCGCGCTGAGTGCCGACGGCGCCGCCGACCTCGTCCCGCGCTCGGTGGACGCCTCGGGCGTCACCGTCTCGCTGGCCGCCCCGCCGCCCGGCGTGATCGAGTTCAACGGCGGCTATCTGCACCCCACCCTGCAACCGGAGCGGGCGATGTCCGCGGCGCTGGCCCGGGCCGGACGGCGCCCCGGTGCCTGGGGACGGCCGCCGATCGAGGGGCTGCCGGAGCTGCGCGAGTGGTTCGCGCGCTCCATCGGAGGGGCCGTCACCGCGGCCGAGGTGCTGGTCGCCGCGGGCGGCCAGACGGCCCTCACCACCGCCCTGCGCGCCCTGGCCCCGCCCGGCGCGCCGGTGCTCGTGGAGTCGCCGACCTACCCCGGCATGCTGGCGATCGCCCGGTCGGCGGGGCTGCGGCCCGTCCCCGTGCCGGTCGACCCGGACGGGGTGAAGCCGGAACTGCTCGCGGACGCCTTCCGGGCGACCGGGGCCCGCGTCTTCGTCTGCCAGCCGCTGTTCCAGAACCCGACGGGCGCCGTCCTCGCCCCGGACCGGCGCGGCGAGGTGCTGCGCATCGCGCGCGAGGCGGGCGCCTTCGTCGTCGAGGACGACTTCGTCCGGCGGCTCGCGCACGAGGACGCCGGTCCGCTGCCGCGCCCGCTCGCCGCCGACGACCCCGACGGCGTCGTCGTCCACGTCGGCTCCCTCACCAAGGCGACCTCGCCCAGCTTCCGGGTCAGCGCCCTCGCCGCCCGCGGCCCGGTGCTGGAGCGGCTGCGCGCCATCCAGGTCGTCGACACCTTCTTCGTGCCGCGCCCGCTCCAGGAGGCCGCCCTCGAACTCGTCGGCTCGCCCGCCTGGCCGCGCCATCTGCGGGCGATCGCGACCGAGTTGAAGGCGCGGCGCGACGCCATGACCCGGGAGCTCGCGCTCCGCCTCCCCGAACTCGCCCTGCCGCACGTCCCGTCCGGCGGCTACCACCTCTGGCTGCGCCTGCCCGACGGCACCGGCGGCAGCTCCCCGGCATTCGGCTCCGGGGCGGAGCCGGCGTTCACGGCGGCGGCCCTGCGCGCCGGCGTCGCCCTCGCTCCGGGCCGCCCGTACTTCAGCGCCGAACCCCCGGCGGCGCACGTGCGCCTGAGCTTCGCGGCGGTCGCGGGGACGGCGGAGATCGGCGAGGGCGTGCGGCGGCTGCGGCAGGCGTGGGACGAGGTGCGCGCGGAATCCGTTCGACAGGGGGCGCGCGGTCTGTGAGGGTCCCCCCATGACCGACGTCACGCCCCTCGCCGAGGGCTACGAGATCTCCACCGACCCCGCCCGCATCGACGCCGGGAAGGTCCACCGCTGGCTGTCCACGGACGCGTACTGGGCCCTCGGACGTGCCCGGGAGAAGCAGGACCGGGCGATCGCCGGATCCCTCAACTTCGGGGTGTACGACACCGCGTCGGGGGAGCAGGTCGCCTATGCGCGCATCGTGACGGACCTGGCGACCTTCGCGTGGCTGTGCGACGTGTACGTGGATCCGGCCGTGCGCGGGAAGGGCATCGGGACCGCGCTCGTCGCGGCCGTCCGCGAGCACCTCCGGCCGCACGGCCTGCGCCGCATCCTGCTCGCCACGCACGACGCGCACGGAGTGTACGAGAAGGCCGGTTTCGCCAACCTTCCGGAGTCCGATCAGTACATGGCGCTGTTTTTCGAGAAGTGACGAGAAGTGACACGAAGTAACGAGAAGTAATCCGAGAACACCCCTTGCCCTGCCCGCGCGGTCGCCGGACCATCGCCGCATGGCAGTCCGGGTCACGTTCGTCGCCACCGCGCGCAGTTCCCCGCTGCTCGCGGACCGCTTCGAGGACGACCGGCCGCTGGACCGGGCCGGCTGGGACGCGGTGCAACGGGTGGTCGGCGACCTGCTGCCGCTCGCGGCGGCCGAACTGCGGTACTGCTCGCCGACCCCGCGCAGCCGCGCCACCGGGGACGCGCTCGGGTACGCCCCGCTCGTCCAGCTCGCCCTGCGCGACTGCGACATGGGGCGCTGGCGGGGCCTGACCCTCGGCGAGGCGATGGCCCGGGAACCTCAGGCCGTGGACGCCTGGCTGGCCGATCCCCGGGCCACTCCGCACGGCGGGGAGTCGCTGCTGTCGTTCATCTCCCGGGTGGGCGGCTGGCTCGACACCCGGCCGGTGGAGGACCGCTGCCGGATCGTCGCCGTGGCCGAGCCGAGCGTGATCCGGGCCGCCCTGGTGTACGCGCTCAAGGCGCCGCCGTCGTCGTACTGGAACATCGATGTCAGGCCGCTGTCGACGACCACCGTCAGTGGCCGGGGCGGGCGCTGGCACCTGCGCCTCGACGGGACGCCGGCTCAGGCCTCGCGCAGGTAGTCGGTGGTGAGCAGCAGGTCCTTGGCCGGGCCGCCCACGCGCCAGACCGTGCGCCAGTGGTCCGCGTCCCGGACGGTGAACTCGCCCCGGTAGAGATCGGCCGCGCACGGGTGGTCGGTGACGTGCCGTCCGCTCGTCAGGTCCAGGTCGTGGAAGGGCCGGCCGTCGGCGAACCGCACGTCCGCCGTGCCGGGGCCGGGACCGGGCAGGAAGCGCAGGGTCCGCTCGGCGGGCCGGGGGACGCCCCGCCAGGTGAAGGTGCCCGACTCGTGGTGCAGCAGCCCGCCCCCGTCGAGCGGGCCGAAGCCGGTGACGCCGGTGAACGCGCCCTCGTCACCCCCCGCGAGATCCCGTACGGACCGCTCGACCCGCCACCGGCCGGCCAGGTAGGCCAGGACGTCGGGCACTGGCCAGAACTCGCCCATGGATTCCGTCCTCCGTCACGTCCGTTGCTGCGCGAACCATTGACGCGCTCGCGCCCCCTCCCTATCTTGCCGTTCGAAGTGCTGACCAATGTCCGAAATTTCGAACAAACTGCGACGATGCCCCACCCGAGCCGCGGAGTATCCATGTCACGCAGCACCGCCCGCACCCGCTGGAGAGCCGGTCTCGCCGTCACCGCCCTGCTGACGGCCGGCGCCCTCCTGCCCGCCCCCGCGCACGCCGAGGACGTCACCGACTACGCGATCACCGTCGACCCCACCGCCCAGGGCGCGACGATCGACGACACGATGTACGGCGTCTTCTTCGAGGACATCAACCGGGCCGCCGACGGCGGGCTGTACGCCGAACTCGTGCAGAACCGGTCCTTCGAGTACTCCACCGTCGACAACCGCTCCTACACCCCGCTGACCTCCTGGACCGTCGACGGCACCGCGCAGACCCTGGACGACGACGGCCGCCTCAACGAGCGCAACCGCACCTACCTCTCCCTGGCCGCCGGCACGTCGGTCACCAACGCCGGCTACAACACCGGCATCCCTCTGGAGCAGGGCGAGAAGTACGACTTCTCGGTATGGGCCCGCGCCGAGGCCGGCACCACGCTCACCGTCTCCCTCCAGGACGCCGACGGCACCCTGGCCACCGCCCGCAAGGTGGCCGCGAAGGGTGGCTGGGCCCAGTACAAGGCCACCCTCACCGCCACCCGCACCAGCAGCGCCGGCCGCCTGACCGTCGCCTCCTCCGGCGCGGCGGCCCTCGACATGGTGTCGCTGTTCCCGCGCGACACCTACAAGCACCAGTCCAACGGCCTGCGCAAGGACCTCGCCGAGAAGATCGCCGCCCTGAAGCCGGGCTTCGTGCGCTTCCCCGGCGGCTGCCTGGTCAACACCGGCTCCATGCAGGACTACAGCGAGGCCTCCGACTGGCAGCGCGCCCGCTCCTACCAGTGGAAGGACACCATCGGCCCCGTCGAGGAGCGCGCCACCAACGCCAACTTCTGGGGCTACAACCAGAGTTACGGCCTCGGCTACTACGAGTACTTCCGCTTCGCCGAGGACATCGGCGCGATGCCGTTGCCCGTCGTGCCGGCCCTGGTGACCGGCTGCGGACAGAACCAGGCCGTCGTCGACGACGCGCTGCTGAAGCGGCACATCCAGGACACCCTCGACCTCATCGAGTTCGCCAACGGCCCCGTCACCTCGACCTGGGGCAAGAAGCGCGCCCAGATGGGCCACCCGAAGCCCTTCGGCCTCACCCACCTCGAGGTCGGCAACGAGGAGAACCTGCCCGCGGCGTTCTTCGAGCGCTTCCAGCAGTTCCGCGCCGCCATCGAGGCCGAGTACCCGGACATCACCGTCGTCTCCAACTCCGGCCCCGACGACTCCGGTACGACCTTCGACACCGCCTGGCAGCTCAACCGCGACGCTGACGTCGACATGGTCGACGAGCACTACTACAACAGCCCGCAGTGGTTCCTGCAGAACAACGACCGCTACGACTCCTACGACCGCAGCGGCCCGAAGGTCTTCCTCGGCGAGTACGCCTCCCTGGGCAACACCTTCAAGAACGGCCTCGCCGAAGCGGCCTTCATGACCGGCCTGGAACGCAACGCCGACGTGGTGAAGCTGGCGTCCTACGCACCGCTGCTGGCCAACGAGGACTACGTGCAGTGGAACCCGGACCTGATCTGGTTCAACAACCACGCCTCCTGGAACTCGGCCAACTACGAGGTCCAGAAGCTGTTCATGAACAACGTCGGCGACCGCGTCGTCCCCTCGACGGCCACCACCACCCCCTCCGTCAGCGGTCCCATCACCGGTGCCGTGGGCCTGTCGACCTGGGCGACCACGGCGGCGTACGACGACGTGACGGTGACGGACGCCGACGGCACCACCCTGCTGTCCGACGACTTCTCCGGTGACGCCTCGCAGTGGACGCACACCGGCGGCGGCAGCTGGTCGCTCCAGGACGGGCAGTACGTCCAGACCGACGTGGCCGCCGAGAACACCATGGTCTCCGCCGGAGACACCGGCTGGCAGAACTACGACCTGCATGTGAAGGCCACCAAGACGGCCGGCAAGGAGGGCTTCCTCGTCGCCTTCGGCGTGCAGGACACCGGCAATTACTACTGGTGGAACCTCGGCGGCTGGAACAACACCACCAGCGCCGTCGAGCAGGCCGTCGACGGCGGCAAGTCGACGCTGATCTCCAAGGCCGGGACGATCGAGACCGGCCGGGCCTACGACATCGACATCAAGGTGCGGGGCCGCCAGGTCACCCTCTACCTCGACGGCCAGGAGTGGGGCAGCTTCACCGACGACAAGCCGGCCGAGCCGTTCCGCCAGGTCGTCACCAAGGACAAGAAGACCGGCGACCTGATCGTCAAGGTCGTCAACGCCCAGTCCGCGGACGCCCGCACCGCGATCGACCTGGGCGGCGCCAAGGTCGCCGGCACGGCCCGGGTGACCACGCTGGCCGCCGCGCCGGACGCGGTCAACACGGAGGCGGAGACCCCGGTCACGCCGGTGACCTCCACCTTCACCGGGGTCGCCGACGAGTTCACGTACACCTTCCCGGCGAACTCGATCACCTTCCTGCGGCTCAAGCAGAGGTGAGCCCCGTCAGGCGCCGCCCCGGCGGAACCAACCCCGCCGGGGCGGCGCCTGCGGGGTGGGGGCCTGTGGGGCGGGGGCCTGCCCGCCGAACGGCGGCAGCGCCTTGAAACGCTCGTCGAGCGTCACCGTGGGCGTGATCCGGTGCAGGGCCGCGCGGACCAGGGTGAGCGGATGGCCGGGGAACCGCGCGTCCCACCGCTCGTCGTCGCCCACGTGGTACGGCAGCCCGCCCAACTGCCCGCCGCCCGCGTACGGGTGGGGCCGGAAGTAGTCGGCCGGCCCCACCTCGGCCATCACCACGGCCTCCCGCATCCCGGTCGTCGCGCCCTCGGCGGCCTGCACCTTCACCACCGTGCTGCACCCCGCCCTCGGCACCGTCCAGCTGGCCAGGAAGGCCTGCCCGCGCCGGCCGGGCAGCGGCACCTTCACCAGCTGACGGACCGCCGGAACGCCGTCCACGGCACCGGGCACCGCCTCGATCAGCCCGCCGCCGGCCGCGGCCACGTTCCGCGCGAGGCCCGCGCGGAGCCGGTCCGTCTCGTGCGGCGGCGCCGGCAGGTCCGGAACGAGCGGGAAGAAGTGGACCGACAGGACGACGCCCGCCGTGTCCGTCCACACCCCCGGCTCGCGCTCGGTGAAGCCGGTGAGGTCCAGGCCGGTGATCGGTGTCATGGCGATCATCATGCCGGGTCCGGCGTGGCGGTCATCGGGCCAGGTCCGCCGTGGCGGTCATCGGGCCGGGTCCGTCGCGGTGGCAGAACACGCAGCCCTCCCAGTCCGGCAGCCCGCTCAGCACCCGGTGGCGGGTGCAGCAGGCGACGGCCGGCGGCGGCAGGGCGTCGCCGGGCGGGACGGCGGCCGGGGGCTCGAACCCCTCGACCAGCTCCAGGAAGCGGCGCAGGTACGCCGGCGCGTACGGCGGCTCGTAGCCGAGCTCGTCCCAGCGGTGGCGGCGCGCGGCCAGGCGGATCACCCGCAGGACGAAGTCCCTGGCCGCGGCCCGTTCCCCGGCCGTGGCGCCCCAGTCCAGTCCGGCCAGGTCGAACCCGACCGCCCCGCGCCCCAGCACGTTCTGGTCCTGCCAGGACAGCAGCGCCGCGAACCGCAGCTCCCAGGGCCGCTCCGCGAGCTCCGCGACGGCGAGGGTCAGGACCTCGGTGAACACCGCGGTCCCGCCGTTGGACAGATACATGCTGTCGGCACCAGCCTGGAACACGTTCCCCATGCGGGAAGGTTACGCAGACGGGCGGCCTGGGCACGGATCGCCCTGTGACCGAGAACTGTAGTTGGCGAATCATGGACTGAGACGCGCAGGTCGGGAGCACGTGGAGAATCCTTGTTGGCAAATCATGAGAGGCATAGTTGGCGAATCATGAGCTTGGATGCTCACTGTGAGTGAGTGATGGGGTGAGCCGGTTCCTCGTCGGCGATGCCGAGCGCCTGGTGAACTCGATCCCGTAGGAGTCGGACGTTCGGGGTTGGGAAGTGGCGTCCGTTGTCAGTCCTGGGCGCTACCGTGACGCACGGAGGCGCTTGTTGCTGGTCGCAGTGAATTCTTCGGCTGCATCAAGAATCGTCCGCCAGCCCTAGGAGACGCGCATGACCGCTGCCCGCTTGACCGGCCGCCCTTGGCACGATGTAGACGGCCCGTCGCTTGTCGCGTCGGCAGCCGCTCTGCAGTTGATTCCTCAGAACATTCCGCGCCTTGTGAGGCTTCAGCGCCTTGCTTCCATCGGCGCGTGCCTCCCCAGCCGTCCGGATGCACCTCGGCTGTCACCCAGCAAGCTCCGGGCGCTGCTCAAGGATCCCCTGGTCAGCGGCTCTCAGATCCGTGCCCAAGAAGATTTGTACGACGACCTGTACACCGCCGAGGTTTCCTTCCACGGCGGGCCATGTCTCGTCGCGCAAGGACTGACATCACGGTGTGCTCACACCCTCGATCTCATGCTGCGTAGCATCCTCGGGCCTGATGGACAGGCCGTATTGCCGACGCAGTTCGTCAAGGAGACGCAGCTGTGGGCGCACACGGCATTGAGGTTGAGCGACGCCATGCTGCGTCGGGCCGGGCTTCACCGGGGTGTCGCTCCGCCTCAGCGACACGGCGACGAGGTGTTCGTTCCGGGAGAGAAGACTCTCACCGCCCTGCGGGAAGCCGTCCGCTATCGCTTCACCGATCTGTCTCACCTGCTGCCGGCCAGTTCCGTCGATCTCCTCGCTGGATGGGGTATCCGGCCCGGCGAGCACATGCTCACCACGGGACCAGGGCCGGACGATGGACTCGTAGTCAAACCTCTTCTCCTCATGGAAGACGGCTTGATCGTCGCAAATCCAGCCGAACTGGTTACGGCGCTGCGCCATGAACTCATCGTTCAAGCCGGGTTGCACGAATGCCGACCCCAGCTTGCGCGCCTACTGCGCGATCAGACGATGAGGGACACCGGCCGCCTTTTGACGCTGTGTGGTGCGGTCCCGACAGGGCCGGCTCAACAGACGGGTGATGACCTGATCACCCGCCGCACCTTCACGTTCGCTGAGGACAAGATCCTCGACCTTGCCGTGGTCATGGATGACCTGTCCGACTACGACGACACCAATCCGGCAGGTCACTGGCCCATCCGGGATCTTGGTCTGCGGGTACAGAACGTCATTGACCCTGTCGGCCCGCCTCTTCCCGAGGACGCCCGCACTCTTCGCCTCATAATCAACGAAGGCGTGGGCCGATCCTCGTTCTTGGGACTCGCGGACCAGCGTCGCCCCGGCCCGGTCGTCGTGACCTCTCTCAGCGACCTTCAGGTCATGGCAGAGCTGGACGGCTCACACCCCCTGTTCCTATGGCGGTTTGCGCAAGCGGAAACGGAGCTGCACGAGACGACCCATGTGCAGTCGTGGAGCGCGCTGGACAACTACGGGCTCTACCGGAACTGCGAGTACAGCTACTACGTGTCAGACGACACGAGACCTACGATGCTTCTCGTCGAACAGGACCACTCTCGAGCGCTGCGCGTTGAAGTTCAGCAACGCTACGACCGTCATGACGTTCCCAGCCCCCACAGGCCTGTCTACGTGCCGGTGGTCTCCGTATACGGCACGTCTACGGCGCCGATCTATCGACCTCTTCCAGACGTACCCGAGGTGGGGAGACTCGTCGAAGTCCCAGACGTAAATGTGTGGTTGGGTGCTGGCGACCATGAAGTTGCTGACGGGCTGAAGGATTTCCATCACCTGACGGTAGAAGCAGCAGCCTTCTGGACCTGGCAGATTTCTACCGCCCGTCCCGAGCTCTTGCCGCTAGCCGCGTCTACGGGCGAGCTGTACGTGAGCCTTTCCTTCGACGATCCCTCAGCGTGGCAGGCTGCGTTGGACGGCAATCCTGGTACAGAAAGTGCACGTCCCTGGGTCGGCGTCCGTGGCGCCGAACCTGGGCTCGTCGATCTGCGCCTCTACGCGGAGGGCTTGGCCAGCCTTCTCGCAGACGCAAATGGAGCCGACCGCATCGTGCTACGAGCCCTGCTTGAAGGCATCACGCAAACCGCCGGATTGGTGGACGAGGATCTTGACGCGCTCGTCGATCAACTGGCGCCCGAGGGTCCCAAACAGATGTTGCACGTCGAACTGAACCCACGCCTTCCGCTGCGCCCCGGTCCGCTCCCTACGGCTCGACTGGTACAACCTGCTGCTTCCGCCATGGTTCTTGACGAACTGGGCCGGTACCTCGATAGCGCCGGTACGCCAGTGGGGACCATCCCCTCGGAGAAGCGTACCCAGGTTCTGCAGAAGGTCGTGGGGCACTACTTCACACTCATCGAGGATATGGTGGCCGGTCTGGCGGCCGAGGGGCTCGTCGAGTCGCTGATTTCGCGGCACGAAGCGCTCCTGTACGACGAGGCCTTCAATGACCAGATCCTCCCATCGCGCATCGCCTGCTTCGGAGAGGCAAGCCAGCCGGCCGAGAACCTTGTCAGGACCACCAAGCGCCAAGTGGAAGCTGCTCAGGCCAGCCGATTCCTCATCGAATACGTCGCTGCCCAACCTCCCAGTGGAGACTCGTCACCACCCTGGACACGTACGACCACCTCATGGCGTTGTCTGCAGAACTCATCTCTCGTGCCACTCTCTCGGAAGCCATTCACCACGACTTCTCAGAGGCTCAACTTGCCTTGTTGGCCTCCGGTCGACTCGGTGTCTCCCGCGGCGACCAATACGAATCAGGCTCCAACGCCCTTGCTACAGCCCGAGCAGAGGCACTCCTGCTTGCAGCACCGACTCGTCATTCCCGCCGGGGATCCGAGCCCCAAGGGCCCACTGCACAGGTAGAAGAAGCAATGGTCGCCGAGTTCGGCTTCTCTCTCACCGACTTGTCCCAGGGTGTCGGCGAGGTCATCGCTCTGGGGGATGAGCGCTGCCAGTCAGAGCCCTACACCCTTGCAGAGTCGGTTGTTGCCGATCACTTGTCCAGGACGCTGCACTGGGAACATGAGAAAGCGCAGACCTTCCTCGATCGGCTCACACTGCGTCCCCGCGCCAAGTTCCTTTCTGTCAACTCCGATGCGTGGCCGTGGCGCTACAACCGGGAATGGTCGTACGTTCGACGCCCGCTTATCCGTGTGGGCACAGGGGACGGCTCTCAACTCGTCTGGGGAGCCAGACACACTTGGAGCAGTGGCTCGTATTGGGTCAATCTCATCTACTCCGGACGGTTGCGCAGCACGTCATCAGCGATGAAGAAACTGCTGGGAGTGATTCGGCAGGACGAGAACAAGGCCTTCGAAGCGCATGTCGTCGACACACTCAAGGCTGGAGGCTGTTCCCTCGCTGTCAGGGGTGTCTCCAAAATCGCGGGACGTAGACTCACGTCAGCTGAGGGTCACGATCTGGGCGACATCGATGCGCTTGGTATCAACGCGGCTAGACGCGTGATCATCGTTATCGAAGCCAAGGACTTCGAGATGTCACGTAATCCGACCGAAATGGCCAACGAAGCCGATGCTCTATTGCGCGGCGACAAAAGTGCTCTCTTCAAACTTGGTCGCCGCACAGAGTGGGTACGCCAAAACCTTGCGGTAACGTTGACTCACTTCCTTGGGGATCGCGATACCACCAGCTGGACTGTTACATCCGCCATCGTCACCAGCAGGGATCTCATGGCTCCCCGAGTGCTTGCCTCCAGCGTGCCAGTAGTCCCTATCGGCGAATTCGAGCAGTGGGTCGCCGCAGAGCTCGTTCGGGGTAAGCGAGGCAATGGGCGACGCCGCTCTTGATCTGGACACTATGTATGGGATCGAGGGGGCGCCGTCCAAGCGAACCAGCATGTGGCCGAGGGTGCTGGCTGAGGTTCTTCCGGCGTGCGGTGGGTACTTTTATCGGATGGTCAGAGCGGATTGTCGGTTCTCGGGTGCATTCGGCCGTTGCCTGGTCGGTGTGGTGCTTCCCTTCGAACTCGGTGGGCTGAGGTAGCCGAGCCGTTTCTGGCCGTGCCGGGAGTTGTAAAAGTCGCCCATCTACCCGAACAGCGCGATGCTCGCCTCGGTCGTTGATGAGACTCGTTGATTTTATCTTCCCCACCCGGTGCTCACGGGTTCCCCAGACTTACTCTCTTGATTCCTCAACTGTGGGGCGCCGACTTGCGGACCTATGCCGCACGGTTCTCACAACCCGGGGTACGGCTAACGACCGTGTCATGAGCCCTCGCCCCGGGAATCGACCATGGAGGATGGTCTCTGCTGGTTCAACGAGCGTCAGGGCGCGGCAGACCCGCGGATCTCGGTGGCCGCCTGCTGGGATCGGCTGCCACGATGTGGCTGGCGAAGTCGCCCGCAACGGTGCGGCAGCCCGAGAGGCGAGGGAGTCGTCCATGCTGCTGAGGCCCGGGGTCACTTGCGAGAAGGCGATCAGGTTCCTCGACGACCTGGTCCAGGCGGGCTCAACGACGTCCGCAACTCCGTCCCGCACTTCGCCCAGCCGACGCTGGCGGGCGTGGAGCCCTCGAAGCTGGCCGGGCCCGACCTGGTGGTGACGCTGCGGCAGTACGCCCAGTGACCGCGACGACAGCTCGGCAACTGGCGAGTGTCTTCGCCGACCCGGCGGTGCCGGCGCGGCTGCGCGGCGAGCACTACAGCCACATCGTGCACAGCCCCCTGACGCCCTACCGAACCGCGCTGCTGCTGCACTGGGAGTTGGACGAGCTGGCGACGTACTTCATGGAACTGCAGAACCGGATGCGGCAGACCGTGGAGGACTACCGCAGCTACCGGCAGCGTGTGCTGGTCGTGGACGCGAACACCCTGCTGCACTGTCAGCGCTTCGACAAGATTCCGTGGTCTCGGGTGTGCGAGAAGGGCCCAGCGACGCTGGTGATCCCGCACGTGGTGGTGGAGGAGATCGACACCAAGTCCTACTCCGAGGGCAGCGAGAAGATCAGGAAACGAGCGCGCGGGGTCTACGAGCTGCTGGGCGACGTCCTCAAGAGCCTGTCCACCGACGGCCGCTTCGAACTGCACGACGGCACCGAGGTCCAGGTCCTACGCGACGAGCCTGGGCACCGACGCCTGCCGAACAACGACGACGAAGCCGTGGCCCGCGCGGCCCCACCTGCAGCAGGCCATCGCACCGCGCCAGATCACCGTCATCACGCGCGACAACGGGATGCGAGGCAAGGCCATGACCTGGTGCCTGCCCTGGGACTTCCCACCGGACAAGTACCTGATCCCCGAGGACGGCTTCGTGCGAAGCACCGCGAGGCGAACATTGTGAGCATCAGCGTCGATGTCCCCGAGGACGATGACGACACCTAAGCGCGGGTTGCCTCGGCCTCATCAGCTGGAGCGGCCGCCAGGCGGCCGCCGACGAATCGCGATGAGAGCCTCGCGCGCCTGATTTGCCAGGGCAGAATCCGGACCATGCTTGCCTACCAAGTCGTTGTACAGGCTGCTCAACTCCTGTACCGACTCTGCGAAGCGGTGCACATCGCGCAGCAACAGCCCTGCCTGTAGGCGCACCTCAAGAACGACGGTGTCCGTGGGTGCGTGATGGGCGCGCAACTGGGCCAGTTCGCGTTGCAGATCGCCCAGCGCGCGTTGATGTTGGCCGAGTCCGATCCGGCAACGGGCGGCCAGGATGCGGCAGGTCAGGGCATCCTCAGCACCCTGCACGCCGAGGAGGTCGAACTCATGAGCTAGGGCCTCGTAGACCGACAGCGCCTCGCTCAGCCGACCTGCCTCGAACAGAGCCCGGGCTGTTCCCAGGCGGTCGGTGTGCCCTTCCGTACTGACCGGCTCGGGGAGCATATGGCGAACGCCCCTCGACGCGACTGCCGGGACTCGAGGTACGTCGGGGCCGGGCATAAGGACTGGGGGCACCGTCAAGGTCGGCAGTCCGGGGAACGAGAGGTACCCGTGATGCTGGTGCGGTAGGTGGCCCAGGAGCTCGCCTATCACGTGGCGGGCGCTGTTGGGGCGCGCATCGGCGGGCTTGGCCAACAGGTCGAGGACGAGCCGTTCGAGTCGAGGGTCGACGTTCGCACGGTGGCTGCGTAGTGGTGCAGGCTGCTGGAGCACATGCGCACACATCAGGTTGACGACGTTGCCCCCGTCGAACGGCCGCTCACCCGTCAGGAGCTCGTACAGCACTACGCCCAGGGCGTAGAGGTCGGTCTGGGGCGTGATGTGACCCGCATCGAACTGCTCGGGGGCCATGTAGTGCGGGCTGCCGATGATCTGTTGGGGCTTCGTCAGGCGGCTGGGCGCATCCAGGCCTAGGGCCATGGCGATGCCGAAGTCCAGGATCTTCACGGTGCCGTCGACCGCGATCATGATGTTGGCTGGCTTGATGTCACGGTGGATCACGTGGACATCGTGCGCGTGGTGCAGAGCGGCACATAGGTGCAGTGCCAGACACACGGCCCACACCGTAGGCACACTCCCGGAAGTGTCGATCACTTGTTTCAGGGAAACGCCCTGCACGAGTTCCATGACCATGAACATGCGGTCCGCGGTGCCGTCCAAGAAGGCGTCGTACACCTGGGGGATGCCTGGGTGATGCAGCTGTGCGGTCACGCGCACCTCTCGGCGGAAGCGCTCCACGACGGCGTCGCCATCACGGTGGGCAGCGAGGTCGTCCAGGATGAGTTTGACGGCGACATCGCGCCCCAGGGTCAGGTCGTTGGCGCGCCAGACCTGGCCCATCCCGCCTTCCTCGATTGACTCACGCAGTGCGTAGCGCTTGGCGATGATCCGTGGCTCAGGCACCGTTCGTGCCGTCCCCCCGCCTCACGTCTCCGCCGGTTTCGCCTGAGTGCGGCTCGGTGCTCCGGGCCTCGTGCCACAGCTCCTGCGCAAGGTCGCTCAATGTGGGGCCGCCGGGCAGGGCCCACTGCGTGCTGGCCTGCACCGCGAGCGGGGCGTCGTCCCAGCCGGCCTGCCGCCACATGTGCAGGATCAGGCCGGCCGGGGAATAGCGCGCCCCGTCAGCCGCCCACAGCAGGGGCTTGGCCTTGTCGTTAGTCCATGTCGCCATGAATCGGTTCGGGTCGGCGT
Source organism: Streptomyces sp. NPDC088812 (assembly GCF_044750285.1). Classification (NCBI taxonomy): domain Bacteria; kingdom Bacillati; phylum Actinomycetota; class Actinomycetes; order Kitasatosporales; family Streptomycetaceae; genus Streptomyces; species Streptomyces sp. NPDC088812. The sequence continues at coordinate 249,582 of NZ_JBIVJP010000005.1, forward strand.
TCAGCCACTCCCCGATTGCCTCGTCCTCCCGGGGCCTGGGGTGATACATGAGCTGGGTGCCGTCCTGCAGCCGGTGCTGATCGACCAGGAGTCGCGTCGGGTTGGGACGCCGCTCGCGACGTGGCTCGGTGGAACGCTGGTAGGAGGCAAGTTCGGGGTAGTGCCCCTGGCCGTCGAACGAGGCCAAGACTGCTGCCGCCAGTTCCCGGGAGGCCGCCGCCTGTGTGAAGGTGCGCGAGACGAAGCTGTGCGGCCCGGACCGCCGGTCGACTTCCGAGATGAGGTGGGCCAGGGTCTGCGCGGTGAGTTCCGGAGCCGCGTTCAGTGTGGGCTGCCAGTCTGCGTCTAGGTCGTCGATCGCCTCGGTGTCCGCGCGCTGGAACACCAGATGGGCCACCAGGAGTACGCCGCTCTCTGCGATCGCGGCGGCGCGGCCGGGCAAGGTCGCCGAGAGGTCGTGGACGGTCTGCTGCACGGTACGCAGCAGCTGCACCGAGCGCCAAATCTGCACGGCGTTGGGCGGCTCCGCAAACAGCTGCGTATAGCCGCCCTCCGGGGCAGATTGCCACAGGAAATCAGTGGAGGCGCGAGCCCCTGCGGCCATCCGCGCGTCGGGATGGGCGCAGGCCAGCGCAGTGGCTGCTTCCAGCACGGTGCAGCCTGCATCGGGCGCGGGCTCAAGTTCTCCGCGCTTGATGACGTAGTCCTTGTCCAGGGTGATTCGGAAGTCGTCGCGAATGTACGCCTGCGCCTGGTCCAGCGCAATGAAGTCGCGCCGCTCTACATGGTTTTGGGTATTGGTGGCCACCGTGACCGAGTTGGCGAACCCTGGCGGGGTCTGTCCGATGGTGATGATCCGCACCATCACCTTGGCCTCCGCGAGCGTCTGCGGATCGTCCGCGAAGGCGCGGTACAGCGCTGCCACGGTCTGTGCGCCGTTGACGATCTGCGCGTCGGTCATGGTGAGGCGCACCGGCGCGCCCTGCGCGCGGCGGCCGAAGTACTCAGCGGTGGTCGACTCGCACAGCACCGTGATGCCGTTGTTGAAATACCAGAAGTGCTCAGGGTTTTTGGCCAGGCTGTCGTCAAGTGTGGCGTTGACGGATGTGTGCCCCAGCGGGCGGCGTACGTTCACGTTGAACAGTTCTGCGCCGTGCAGCTCATACCAATGGGCGATCTCGTCTGCGGTGACCGTACCGACGTGGGAGGGATAGGGCAGGTCTTGCCCGAACCAGCCGTCGGTGAAGGTAGCGGTCACGGTCAGCGGCTGCGGCGCCACGTCCTGGCGGATAGCGGCGTGCAGGTCGCTGCTCGCCAGCACCCTCAGATCGGTGCGAGTGTCCAGGTCGGCCGATTCCCCGTGGATCAAATGCAGGGCACGAGTCGCTGGTGCTGCCGGCCCCATAACGGCAGCGACGAGGTGGACCTGGGGCGATGGCTGGGCGAGCACGTGGCGGATCCGGTCAGCGAACGCCTGAAACCGGGCGTTGAAGCGATCGAAGTCCAAGTTGTCCAGCATCCGGAAGGCATGGAGGAGCTTGGAGGCGTCGGCGGACGTGAATCGGGCAGTGCCCTGGTCACTCCACTTGGCCTGGATCAGCCACAACTCGCCGGTTGCCGGTGACGTGGCCACGGCATCGATGCCGAAGTCATCGGCTCCGTCAGTGACAGCGGCGGCCGCCTCCTGCGCGGTGCAGTCGGTTGTGATCCGCACGGCCTTCGCCGCCAGGGCGCGGGAGAAGAACACGGTCTCGCGGTTTCGGGTGAACTCGCCGTCCCCCAGCTCGATCAGCCCGTCGAACTCGCTCGCGAGGGCCTGCCGGACCTGCCGCACTTGCAAGGGCGTGGCCACCTCCGGGTTGCTCCCTGCCGTCACGCCCTGCCTCCGTCCGATGGTGATCCCAGCACTATACGAGCGAGGACGCGCCTGGGTTCGTGAGAGTTCCTCGTCAGGCATGGAGTGCGCCTGTCTGATGGATGTAGCGCCACCCACGGTACGGGCACCGGGGGCATCCGTTGTGGTCGTGCCACTTGCCCCCCATGAGGTGGGGTGCGCGTAAGAGGGGCGGCCTGCGGGCGGTGGCTTGAGGTGGGGCCCTGCGGGCGGAGGGGAGTGGACTTCTTGGGCCGGCATGTTCAGGGCCAACCCAGGAGAGTCCTGTCGGCCATGAGTTGGCCCGCGAATCGGGGCGGGAAAGTTGTCCAGGACGTCGAGGTAATCACGTTCGACGAACTTTACGAGCGGGCCTGCTTCCTCGTCGAGGATCAATGAGGCGGAGCAGGCCCCGGCGAGGTTTGGCGATCAAGACGATCTCCTGGGTCACGTGCTCGTGCAGCCCGGCCGTGGACGCGTCGGTGCCCTCCGTGGCGCCGTGCAGGATGACGAAGGCGACGATGGCCTGGCCCGTGGTGGCGTCCGGGACGCCCACCACGGCGGCTTCGGCGGCATCGGGGTGCGAGAGGAGCGCGGACTCCACCTCGGCGGTGGAGCTGCGGTGCCCAGAGACATTCATGACGTCGTCGATACAGCCGAGGACCCAGGTGTCGCTGTCCTCGCCGTAGCGGACGAAGTGGTGCCTTTCGTTGCTGGAGGCGGCGGACGGGGGCGCTGTCCAAACAGACCGCGTCGCGAGCACCGATTCCGGTGATCGAGATGAAAACGGCACGACACGCTTCCCGCCGGGCTGGGACGATGCCGGGGTGAAACTGATTTCGTCGCCCGTGATCGGGTGCGCGGCGGACATCGCGAAGGATGTCTTCTCCAAGGCCGAGCTGGAACTCCTCTTCATGAAGGCCGGCCTGGACGGCTTCATGCCGTCCGACTCGTACGGTAAGGCCGAACTGGTGGTCCGGACGGTTCGAGGCGCACAGCGACAGGCCGCCGACGCCGATCTGGCGGCCCGTAAGGCGCTCTACGAGTTCGTCCGCCTGGTCGCGGAGCGGACGGCGCCCGCCGAGGACGGGGATGTTCCTGCCGGTACCCCGTTCTGGCAGCTGCGGGAGGCACTCAGGTCGGATGGCTTGGACCTCGTCGCGGAGTACGAGACCACCGAGGAGATGTGGGGCAGGTCCAGGTCGCGGCTGCTTGGTGCGCGTCTCCTGCCTCTCGACGAGCCGCGCGCGCCGCTTAGTGACGAGATCACAGCGCTGGAGCACGAATTCGACCGGCTCGGGTTGACCGTCGCCAGGAACTGCTACCGCCAGGCCGTGGACAACCTGGTGGAGCAGCGTTTCGAGGCGGCGAACGGCCAGTTGAGAGCGATGTTCGAGGCTGTCGCCGTATACGTGGCCACTGCCCACGGATTTACCACCACGATGCAGGGCGCGGGGGGAGCGGCCATTCGGTACCTCGTCGACCAGGGCCTGCTGCCCGACAACGACGGTGGCTCCTTCGTACGCGGCCTGTGGCAGATCACGCACACCAACGGACCGCATCCGGGCGCCTCGCACGCCGGCGAGGCACGCTTCCGCCTACAGGCTCTGACCGGTGTAGCCCGCTACCTGATCGACCGCTTCACTCCGGTTCAGTAGGCCTTCAGGCCGATCTCCCGTATCGGCTGTATCGACTCCCGCGTAGAACTTGGGCGTTGCGCAGCGGGAACGGGATGCCGAGGGCCTCGTGTATCGCGCCACTGAACTCGCGGAACGGCAGGATGTCCTCTTGGCCGCCCGTGGCGAGCCGTGTCACGAAGTCCGCCAGTCCTGCCACAGCTTCCAGGTCATCCGTCCAGCCGGAGACCAGGAGGTACCGGACCCACATCGGGACAGCGAGACGGCTCAGTCGTGTGGCGAATCTGAGGCGGGGGCGACATAGGCTGAGAAAACCCGAGTTCGGAGTAGTCGTACATGGCTAGTGTGTCAACTGTGCGAGACGAGACCTGGGAGCCTGCTGTCACGGTTGACGAAGGGCTCAGCCGCAGAGCGAAGGCGTTGGCATGTACCGCCCCGTTGCACGAGCTCGACGCCCGTAAGGGCATGATCGAGTGGGCCGAGGCGAAGACCTATCTGATGGCGGAGATCGCTCTGTACACCATCGACCAGGTCGCGATCACCATGGATTTCGACACGGGCGCCAGCCACCAGCACATCGTGGACCGGGTCCAGCGGTTCGTCGCGCGGCAGGCGCCGGAGCGTCCCGCCAAGGAGCACGCGAGGGTCACGGCTTGGGTGCTGGAGAGTCTGATCAATGTCGGGGACGTGGATCGCGCGTTCCGCCGCCCGTACGGGGCAGTGGACGCCGACGGCGTCTACCGTATGCACACGTTCGACTTCAAGCTCATCGAGGAGCGCAGGGACGCCACGGGCAAGCTGTACCTGCGTGCCTCGCACGAGGCTCTGAACGTCCTGGTCGGCGCCCTGGACACCGACGTCGAGTCCGCCCAGGTCGCCGCCGAGGTGAAACTCGACAACCTGATCAGGCGGGGCCAGCTGGCAGACGCCAAGCAGATCGCCGAGCAGGCGCGTATCCGTACGATCCAGTACGGGGAGATGATCCGGGTCCAGTTGGACGCCACCAAGCGCAACGTGCAGGCGGTGGACTGGCAGGAGAAAGTCCCGAAACTGCTCGACGACGCGCTCGCCCACGTCGAGGAACGGGTCAAGGCCGAGCGGGCGATCGCGAAGTACATGGCCGAGGCACGCGACGAGGCGGAGGAGCCCGTGCGCAAGAGTCGGGCAGCGGAACTCGTCGAAATCGTCGAGGACTGCGTACGACGCCACATCAAGCTCCACACCCACCTCATGGGAGCCCGGGACCTCTTCCGGGAGCAGCAGGATCGCCAGCAGTTCGCCGACACTCCCCAGCGCCAGACCCTCGACCTGTACGGCCACCTCCTCACGCCTGCTCTCGACCTGCCGGTCACTGATGTCTCCGGATTAGCCGACCGATACTTCACGGATTCCTCGGGCCCGGTCGTCCGCGATCTTCCGGACCTGGCCACCCTCGTTCCCCTGCTGCTGCGCCCGGCACCGGAGCGCACGCGGTTCGCGGGAGAAGTCCTCGAACCCGACCTGGAGACGTTGGAAGAGCAGAAGCGCTTCACTAACCGCCAGTGGGAACAGGCCAACGCGCTCCTCGACCTGCCGGACGAAGTACGCACGCTGTCCGGTCTTCTAGACGAAGCGGCAGCACTCGACCCCGAGCTTCCCGAACTCGTAGCACTCCTGGCGTTGCACGCGTACGGTCCGCAAACCGGAACAGTCCTGCGCCGCGGAGATCCCCGGGTCTTGGTGGCCGTGCACGCCGGCGCCGACCTGGACAGCCAGGGCTTCGAAGGAGACGACCTGCTCCTCACCACGGCACGGCTCGTGGACCCGGCCACGGCCGACGGCCCGGAACCGACCACGAAGAACACCGGAGGCGACAACCGATGAGCGGGGTCCTCGGCACCTACAGCGAGCACGACGCGGAGGAGGCGGCACGGCTCGTCGGATACGGCCTTCGCCCCAGGCTGCGTCCGCACCGGGACGCCGACTACGCGGCTCTCGTCCGCCGCTATGACGAGGAACCGGCGTTCGAGCAACTCGTGAGAAGGAGCGCGGCAGGCCTCGGGCTGCGGGTCATCGGAATCACCCAGCGTGCCGGTGCCGTCTTCGGGGCTCTGCCGGGCTCGGTGTTCGAGACCAAACTCGATCACTACGCACGGCAGGCGCGCCAGGCCCATCAGCGAGAGGCAGAGCGGGTGCTGCACGGCATCGCCCACCTGGCCATCGCCGCCTGCTGTTTCCCGCGGCCCGAGGACCTCGCCGACGACGGCTATGTCGGCCAGGCCACGGTTCCGACGGTGGACCAACTGGTACGTCACGCATGCCAGGAACTATCCGAGCGTGTGGCCGGATCGGAGGAGAACAGCGACCCCATGACCGACGCCCTCGAACTGGAGCGTGCCTGGCGCGTGTACTTGCGCAGACCCGAGGCCGGCTCGACCAGCGACGGCCGCGTCGCCCCGCCGTCCACCGAGGCCATCGTGGGCAAGGCCCTTCGCTACCTGGTCGACCAGGGCATGTTGACCGAGACCGAGGACGACGAGCGCTCGGTCAAGGTCTACCGCACGACCAGCCGCTACCAACTTCAGGTCCGCGAACTGGCAGGCGTCCAGGCGTACGACGAGTTGCTGCGCCTAGGTGCCCCCGTAGGACCGGCTGCCGCAGGCATCGTGCGGGTCTCCGATTCCGGCACGCTGTACTGACGGGCTCGGGCATGGAAAACACGATGAACTACGAGCTCTCCCGGATCCGCCTCTGCTCGGTCGGCCCCGTGGGCGCACGGTTCCAGGATGTGACTCTGGACCTCAGCGGTGCCGGCCGTCCGGTCGCCCAGGAGCAGGCAGATCTGTTCGATTCCGTGACGCAAACACTGCGTCCGTCGCCCGCCAGCGTGCTCTTCCTCGAGAACGGCGGCGGCAAGTCCGTGCTTCTCAAGCTGGTGTTCTCGGTGCTGCTCCCGGGGCGGGGCCTCGTGAAGGGGGCCGACGACCCCCGCCTCCTCGACAACTACGTGCTGGCCCAGGACGTCTCACACGTCGCTCTCGAATGGACGCACGCGGTGAACGGCCGGTCCCTTGTCACCGGCAAGGCGATGGCGTGGAAGAACCAGACAGTCTCCAAGGCCGCGGACAACCTCCAGGAGGGGTGGTACTACTTCTACCCCACCGAGACGCTGGCCCTGGACACTCTGCCGATCACCGACGGCGGACGCCGCTATTTGTCCTTCGACTCCTACCGCAATGAACTGCTCGAACTCAGTGACGCGGACCCCCGTCTGGGGCTCGACTGGCCGAAGTCCCAAACCGACTGGACGGAGCGTCTGGCGAAGGTCGGCATCGATTCCGAACTCTTCCGCTACCAGCGGGTGATGAACAAGGGCGAGGGTGAGGCGGTACGCGCGTTCGACCTCGACTCGGACGCGAGCTTCGTCGACTTCCTGCTCAAAGCCGTGATCAAGCAGGACAGCCTGACCGAGTTGGCCAAGCTGGTGTCCCAGCACCTGGACAAGCTCGCCCGGAGGCGGAGCCTGTTGCTGGAGCAGGAGTTCGTGGAGCACACAGTCGAACTCCACGGACCGCTAATCGAGACGTCACGCGCGGAGGCCGAAGCACGGAAGCACGTCCAGCAGGCCGAGGAGGGCCTGGTGAAGTTCGCCGGGCAGCTCAAGCGTCGCGTCCAGGACGACGACACCCGCCTGGGGAAACTGGAGCAGGAGGCGACCCGTCTCGCACGGGAACGGGACGACGCCGCGCGCTTGGCCAAGCGGTGGAGCGCGACCGTGGCCGAGCAGCGACTCAGCCTTGCCGCGATGCGTCTGGAGGAGGCCAGGGCTCTTGTCGCGCGGGCGTCCACTGAGCGGGACGATGCCAACGCCCTGACAGCAGGATGGCAGGCGACAGCCGTCGTACTGCGCCACCAGGAGAAGACCGGCGAGGCGACCCGGCTGCGTGAGCTGGTCAACGCAGGCGAGGAACAGGCCCGCCCTGCCTTCGAGGCGCGTGAGCAGGCCGCCAGGGCATTTGCCGCCGGGCTCTCGGCCCTCGTCCGCAAAGCCGGAACCCGGGCACGCGATGAAGAGGAGGCGGCGCGTCAACGTGACGAGGCCGAGGCGAAAGTCCGCGGCGAGCGAGAGGAGTCGCTCAAGGCTTCGACCGCAGCGGAGGCCGAGCGGCAGAGCCTCGTCCAGCGTATGGAGGCGGTCCGTGCAGACGCCCAGCAGGCCGTGGCCGACGGACTGGCAGCCGACACGGAGGCGCTGCCGCAGGCCGCCCAGGACGCACAGCACGCTCTCGAAGCCGCACGCAAAAAGGTCGACGCGCTGGCAGAGGAGGCGGAAGCGCTCGCCGAAGAACACCTCGAGGTCCAGCGGCTCCTGGACGACGCGAAGGAGAACGAGGGGAAGGCACGTCAGTCTGCCGAACGCCTCCAGGACAGGCTGGAACAGGCCACGGGTCCCAAGACGGCACTGGAATCCGAGCCACGGCTGACCGAGCTCCTCGACGGCGAACGAGTCGACCTCGACCAGGACGCGCACCTCCTGGTCGAGCGTCTTGCCGGAGCGATCGCCGAAGCCGAACGGGAACACGTTGCGCTGCGGATCGAGGACGCCCGCGACGAGCAAGACCGGCTGGCCCTGGCCGATGGGCGGCTGCTGCCTCCGCCGGCCGTCGTGACCGAAGCCTGCCGGATCCTGAGGGACCGGCAGATCGACGCCTGGCCGGGCTGGGAACATCTTGCGGACTACCCCCAGCACAAGCGCGAGGAGTTCATAGCCAGGGCTCCCCATCTCGTCAGTGGCGTCCTGCTGAACTCCGGTGGTGATGTGAGTGAGGCCCGTGACATCCTCGCCGCGCTGACACCCCAGCCCACCGCTTACGTGGCCGTGGGCACCAGCGAGGCACTCGAATCCCTACAGGCCGGGCAACCGGACGGCGTTGCGTTCACGCTCCCCTTCCATCCCGCGCTGTACGACCACGACGCAGCCGAAACCGAACACCGGGCCGTTGAGGAGCGGTGCTCCCAACGGATACAGCGCCTCGCCGAGGTCGTGGCCTCCAAACGCAGGGACGAGGAACTCAGGCACCGGATCGCCACATGGCGGGAGAGCTACCCGCCTGGTGCCGTCGCAGCCCTATCCGAAAGGGCTGCTGTGGCCGCCGAGGATCTCGCCACGGCGGAGAAACTCACAGCCGACCGACGGCGCGGCGTCACCGACCTGGTCAAGCGGCAGACACAAAACCGGACAGCGCAACGCACGGCCGCGAGCGAGCGGGACCGTCTGACGGCGGTGAGCGGCAGACTCGACGACATCGCCCAACGACTGGCCCAGATCCCGGGATGGTCAGACCTGGCCCGTGCCGCCGAAGTACGACGAGATCAGCAGAACGAAGCGGCTGACCAAGCCCTGATTGCCGCGGACGAACACCGCCGTCTGGCGAAAGAACACAGGAACACAGCCGGTGAACAACTCCGAATCAAGGAAGACGCGCTCAAGGAACGGGCGGCACTGCCCGGCGCGCAGGGTGTCCCTGAGGAGGCGGATGCTCCACACGAGCCCATTGCTCTGCTGCGTAACACCTACAAGACCGCATCCGACAACTACGAGAAAGCCAATGTGCCGGACGAGTTGCGCCGAAGTCTCATCCGGGCGGAGGCGGAGGAGACGGAGGCCAGCGACGAGTACTCCACGCTGGACGATGCTCCTCGTGACCAGGCCCACCGACTCCTGCTGACTCCGGAGGCCTCCGACGCGACCACCCGCGCACAAGCCCTACGGCGCGCGGGCCGTAGGCAGAAGGCGGCCGAAGAGGCGGTCGGGAAGGCCCAACTCGCCCAAGGACAGCAGGAGAACGCCCTGAAAGAACGCGAGAGCGAATTCCGGGTGTTCGTTTCGGAGAGCGTTGCCCCCATGCCCCTGGAGCGGCAGCCCCGCGACATCACCGCATGTCAGGAAGCGGTCGAGGAAGCCCGGTCGAAGCAGTCGGCCGCCGCGGACGCGGAGGCTTCGGTGACCTCCCTGCACACAGCGGCCGTCCTGGCATGGGAGGCGGCGAAGGACACCGCCAAGGAGTTCACCATCCTGGCGGAAACCCTCGCGGCTCTCACTCCCGAGGAAGCCGCCGACGAGCCGTTCACGGATGACGCCGCTGCGGCACGCCACGAGCACCGCCGACTCGACCATGCCAGGAACACAGCCCGGGACGATCTGGCCAGACATGAGCGGAATCTGCGCAAGGCAATCGAGAGGCTGAAGAAGCACGCGGGCGCCGACAAGTACGACTCCCTGAACATCCCCGTCCGTCGCCAGATCCTGATCCTCCCGCCCGAGGAACTGACCGCCCAGGCACGCGGCTGGAACATCCCCCTCACCTCGCGGCTGCGGAGCCTCACCGACGACCTGAACCAGATCAGCAGACACCGGCAAGTGATCATCGATCACCTCAAGGGCGAGGTCGACAAGGCCTTGGCCGTCCTGCGGTCGGCACAGCGCCTGTCCGCGCTACCGCGCTCCCTCGCTGAATGGGCCGGGCAGGAATTCATCCAGTTCAACTTCGACAGGCTCAGCGACGAACTACTCACGGCCCACTTGGGACAGGTGGTCGACGAGGCTGCCGCCGGCGTCACCAGCGACGGACGCAAGACGCGGCGCGACGGTCTCTCCCTGCTGCTGCGTGGCGTGCACACAGCCGTCCCCAAGGGATTCCGGGTGTACATACTCAAGCCCGACAAGGTCCTGCGAACGGAGCGCGTACGGGTGTCCAAGGTCAAGGAGATCTTCTCCGGCGGCCAGGAACTCACTGCCGCCATCCTCCTGTACTGCACGATGGCGGCCTTGCGAGCCAACACCAAGGGCCGCAGACGCGACCGCCACGCAGGCGTCCTCTTCCTCGACAACCCCATCGGACGGGCCAACGCCGACTACCTGCTCGACCTGCAACGATCGGTGGCGGAGGCGCTCGGAGTCCAACTCGTCTACACCACAGGACTCTTCGACGAGAACGCACTGGGACAGTTCCCCCTGATCATCCGGCTGCGGAACGACGCCGACCTGAGGGCCGCGCGCAAGTATCTGGTCGTGGACGAACTAATCCGCAACCACCTCGACCGTCTCCCTCCCACGGACGGCACCGGACGTCTGTCCGCCGCCAGGGTCTTCACCCGCGACGCGGAAGGTGCCGGAGAATGACGCGGGAGACACCGACTGACGCGACCGCACTGCGCCGACGGGAACGTGAACTCCTCGCGCTCCTGCGACAGTGGGCCAAGGACAACAAGCGCAGAGCCGACACCAAGACGCAGATACCGCTGGACGCCGTACTGAAGGCCTTCCGGGCCATCCGCAACCGCAATCCCGAAGGAGAGTTCGAGCCGGCGGTGCTCGACGGCTGTCTGAAAGTCCTCGAACAGAATGGTCTGATCAAGGCTTTCCAGGACAGGACTCCCGAGACGGTATCCCTGCCGGTCAGTATTTGGCTCCTGCCCGAGGACCGTCCCGTCCGTACCGAAGAACCGATGCCACGCTGGCATCACGAACTGAGCTGGCTCGCCCGAGAATGGCAGCGAGCCACTCCCAAGCAGCGGACCGCCTACACAGCCCTCAACCTGTGGCGCAAGAGTGACCCGGACCTGTTCGCCGTACCGATCCGCGAGCGCGCCCTGGAGATCTTCGGCACCTTCGGTTCCGAGGCAGACTTCCCCATGCCCGAGAAGACCTTCGACGAGCTGAAGTCCGGGCCCCTTTTCTCCGATCCGGACCGGCTCGACGAGGTCATCCGAACCTTCCGGCCGCCCCCACCGCTGCTCACGGAAACCTTCCCCCTGGAGGAAACGGATGGCCGGTACTGGCGGGTCGGCACCGGTGACGTCCTGCTCGTTGTCGAGAACTCGACCACTTGGTGGTCCCTCGTCAAGTGCCTTCCCGAACAGCACCGCCTTGGATATGTCGCGTGGGGACTGGGCGGCACCTTCCGAGCCTCAGTCCGGGCCATCACCGCGGAGCACCGCATCTCGGAGATCCGCTACGTCGGCGACCTGGACCTCAGCGGTGTACGCATCCCGCTGAAGGCCTCCCACACGGCATCGCAACTCGGTCTGCCCGCCGTGCAGCCCACCGGAAAGCTGTACGAAGTGCTATTGGACCTGGGGCGGCCCCGTAACGCCAAGGAGGCTCCGGCCAATGCGGCGGAGGCCACACAACTGGCGAGCTGGCTTCCCGCACAACACCGCGCGGACACCGTGGGACTTCTCATGGAAGGCAAACGACTCGCTCAGGAATGGGTCGGATATCGCTACCTGCAACGAAATACAGATTGGTACGCGGATGTTCGCTGACGGATCTGGACCCTGCGGTACTCGGTCCGGGACCCGCGTGAAATTCTGGCCGGTCTCAATTATGTGACTGAGAGTTTTCGTTGGCGAATCATGGTCTGAGATGTTCCGTCAGGAGCGTGTGGAGGTGTCCTGTTGGCGGATCTTGCGAGGGGAAGTCGGCAGATCATGATGGTGGAATTCACTGTGTGTGAGCATCATTGGGTGGCTTCACGCCGCGGCGACGCCCATCAGCCCAATTTCCTGTGGTGGTCGCTGTTCTCCAAAATGCGACCTGTCTCATGAGACAGCGTATGGCGCGTCCCGCGACGCCTTCGTAGGTGGCAGTTCAGGCGGGATTGTCGGGGTGTTGGTGGATCCAGGCGAGGCCGGTGGGGTCCAGGTGGTGGCGGGCTCGGGTGACGGCGACGTATGCCAGGCGGGCTTCTGCCTCGTCGACGGGCTGGGGAACGGGATGACCCTGGGAGTCGACCTCGTCGGTGTCGGGCGGCGGCGTGAAGTCGGGTGCGATGCGCACCCGGGCCCATTCCCGGCCTTTGGCTTTGTGGGCGGTGGAAACGGTGACCTCGGCGTCGTCTTCGCGAACGAGTCGGTCGACGGCTTGGAGGATGGCGTCTGGGCCGTGCTCGTCGATGAGGTTGGCGAAGGGCTGCAGGTCGCTGCCGGCGGGGTCGTGCTCCGCGTAGTCGCGCAGGGCCATCCAGGTAGGGAAGAGCACGAGCTCGGGATGGTGGGCGCGACGCCCCTGGATAAGGTTGCGGGCGGCCCATGCCAGGGTGCGAAGGGAATCGCCGCCGCCCACCAGGGCCGTTCTGGTGCCGGCCGCGATGAGAGAGAGGATCTCGGTCATCGCGCCGATGTTGGTCCGGCATAGCACCGCATCCGGGCGGCTTGCACGGGATCCGACCGTGGTGGCGATGCCGGGTGTCCCGGTCAGGCGGATGGGGGCGTTGCTGAGGGTGAGCCAGCGGTTGGCCTCGCTGGCGAGCGCGGGGCCGAATCGGAAGGACTGGGTGAGCGTCAGATGATGGCCGGTGAACCTTGCCATCACGTCGCGTGCGCCGCGCCAGCCGTAGATGGCTTGTGCGGAGTCGCCGACCATGACGATCTGTGCGCGTTCCTGCTGGGCCAGGACGATCTGCTCAAGGACGGGGTTGGTGTCCTGGGCCTCGTCCAGGAGGAGGAAGTCGCCGTGCAGGACAGGCTCGGTCAGCGCCCACATCTTCAGGTAATGATCGTGCTCGAAACGGACCACTCCGCCGAAGGGGTCCTGCAGGTCGGCCCAGGCCTTCGCCGCGTACGGCAGGATCAGGTCGGCCAGTTCAGCATGGTCCTCGTCGTCGAGGCCCCGCAGGCGTGGAACGTGATGGTGGGCCAGTTCTGCATCGGCCGACTGGCAGAAGCGGGTCACCGTCCGCAGGGTGGCGTTGGAGAGCGTTGCCGGCATCAGCCCCGCCCGGCCGATATCGGCAGGGGCGTGCAGGCCCAGGTCCTGCCCGATCCGCCAGCCGGGCCGCCGAGGGCCGTTGAGGCGGCCGCGGTAGCGGTGACCGAGGGCGGCGTAGGCCAGTGAGTGGGCCGTCTTGCACTGGACCGTCGATGGAAAACGGGCGGCGGCGTCCAGAGCGATGGCGCGATTGAAGGCGAGGTAGCGCCCACGCCGCTGCGGCATCTGCTCCGCGAGAAAGACGAGCGTGGACGTCTTTCCTGTGCCTGCGCCGGCCTGGATGGCGAGATGGCAGCCGCTGCGGAACGCCTCGAGGGCGGCGGCCTGTTCGTCGGTCGGGGAAAAGGGCATGGGACAGATCTCTCCGCAGGCTCGAAGGCCCACGCCATCGGTACGTGGGCGCAGGAAAGGGCCGCACCTTGGGGAAGGTGCCAGAGTGAAAAGTGCCAACGGACGCGCCCGCCACCTAAGCACCCGCCGCCCGGTCCCCTCGATGAGGTGACAGGGCGGCGACAAGAATCCGAATCCAGGAAGGATGTACGAGGGCGCTGTCCCGTTCGGGTGGCCGTTGGACGGCTCGACTCAGGTGGCGGACGCTGGGGGTTCGTGTCCCGTGCATAGCGGACCGAGGAGCTCTCCCAGTGGCATGGTGAAGGCGTGGGCGAGGGCATGCCAGGTGGCCAATGTGCCGATCGTGCGGCCCTGTTCGATCTCGATCAGAGTGCGCCGGGACAGGCCGCTGCGGGCGGCGAGCTCGTCGTAGCTCCACCCGTGTTGCGCGCGCAGCTGCGCGAGGGAAAGCCTCAGTGCCGTCGGGTCGGGCTCCGGCGGCGGGAAGATCGTCACTCGTCCATCCGACGGTGCAGACCCCTGCCCTGACAGTGCAGACCTCTGCCCTATTTGTGTCGAAACGGAAGGGTCCCCGGAAGGGCAGGGGTCTGCACTACGGTGTGCGCGCCCGAAGTCGCCCGGAATGAGGGCCGGCGACTGACCGATCACGGCTTGGAGGGACCGATGTCCGTGGCCCTGTCTTCACGCGCCTGGACCGTCACGATCAGCAGTCCGGCTGGACGGCGTGTGCTGATGTGCAGTGCGTGCACGCAGCCCGTGGCCTTGGCTGTCGCCGGGGTTGTGGAGATTCGCCGGCACCTTGCAGGTCACCTCATGGAGTCCCGACTCCCTGCGCATCTGCGCACCTGCCAATGTCGGGAGAAGGTCTGCGCATGGCACCGGCGGCAGGGGCCCTGCTCGGGGCCGCTGCGCCTGCTGCTCATCCGGGCTGATCGAGGCCGTACTTGGCACCTTGCAGACGCTTGTACGGCCTGTGCCGCCGCCATTCCCCATGCCGCTACTGTCCCGGAACCTCCGCAGAGTGCGGACGGCCTGAACGTGCGGGCGTCCGCGGGTGAAGCATCGGCGGATCTCGTCGCTGACCCCGGCGAGTGGGTGGAAGCCCCGTGAGGCAGATCTCCTGGCTGCCCCGCTCGTCCCATGCGCCACCGAGGTGCTGGACCTGACCTCGTCAGGCGACCCAGGAGGCACGGCCGCGTTCGCGGGTTGGCCGGAAACGTGATCGGGACGGAATCGGCAGGAGTGTCCGGTCCTGCCCGGCTCTCCCATAGGCTTGGCTGTTGATCATCACGCCGTCGTCGGGAGGTCGCACCCGGCGCGCCGATCCGGAAGGAGCATGTGGGCATGGACGGGGGACGCGTCGCGGCACGAGGGTTTCTCTACCAGTATCTGCGAACACTGGAACAGCTGGTTGCGGTGATCGACGAGCCGCAGGTTGCCGGCGTCCGGGTGGAAGGCCCGCCGCCCGGCGACCAAGCGGTGGACAAGGTCGATTTTGACGTGGTGGACGCGGACGGAGCCGTGCGCACGGCGGTTCAGGTCAAGAGCCGGGTCGCAGGCGGTTCCATGAGCGGTGCCCTGGCGCTGGGCATCATCCTGCAGATGCTTAACGGCAGCCAGTCGGCGGGGAGTTACTGCCTGCTGACCAATGCCCGCCCGGGCGCCAAGGGGGACCGGCTCGAAGAAGCCCTGTCCGCGGAGTTCGAGCCGCACGTCCTGCGGGACACCTTGATGGAACTCTTCCACGACGCACCGCAACGCCAAGACCAGCTGGCACGGCTGGACGCCGACGGCCTTTCCCGGCTGGCCCGCTGCCGCCTCGAATTCGACCCGCGCGATGACAGTGAGATCCTCGAAGAGCTGCGCAACTCCCTGCGTTGCATCCGCAATCGTGCACATCAAGGTCTGGGAGAGGAGTCTGCCGGGCTGCTCACCGGGTACCTCATCGCCGAAGTATTCGGCCGCGCCGCCGATGTGACCGGCGCGCGGGCCACCTTCTCCGTAGCCGAGCTGCGCTCGCTGCTGCTGGTCGACGCGGAGACCTTGGCGCAGTCGATCGGTTCACGCGACTGGGGCGCCATAGCGGGGAAGATCCCGACCATCCCCGATGTGCGCCGGCCCAGTCTTATCGATCCGCTGCTCGCCGCCTTCCCCACGACCCGGACGCACCCGACGCGCCGAGCCACCCTCGTGGGACCGTCAGGAATCGGCAAGTCCAGCGCCGCTGCCCTCTACATCGCGGAGAGGGCCGATGCCTACGACTTCATCGGCTGGATCGACTGCGAGACCACGTACTCGACCCATAACTCGTTCCAACGGGTACTGGACGTCCTGGAACCGAGCGTAGCCAGCCCAGAAGCCCGGCCCGATGAAACGCAACAGGCGGTGCAGCGAGCCCTCGGCCGGCTGCCCGGCCGCTGGCTGCTGGTTCTCGATAACGTGGCCGCAATGCGGCAGACCGAGGCTTGGGTACCCACGGCGAGCCGGGGTGACGTCATCGTCACCACGCTGAACGCCGCCACGCATCTGGGCACGGGTGAGGTGGTGCAGGTCTCCGCCATGGAACGTCCCGAATCCGTCCGGCTGTTGACCCGGCGCCTGCACCTGGGCGAGTTGGAACAAGTCCAGTGGCAGGGCGCGCTGGACCGGCTGGCACGCGAACTGGGCGACTGGCCCCTGGCCTTGGAGCTCGGCGCCAGTTACCTCTATACGTGCGGGCTGGGGCTCGACCAGGTTGACCACTACCTCAAGGCCCTCAAGCTCCGCTCCTACGCGGACGAGGAGGTGGTGCCCGTCGGCTATCCCCGTACGCTCGCCGCCGCCCACGCTATGTGCATCGAACAGATCGAGGCACGGATCCAGCCGGACACGGTCCTCGATGCCGCCGCCGTTGCGCTGCAGATGTTCTACGCGGCTGGCTATCTCGCGTCCCAGCGGATACCCGCGCACCTTCTGCTGGCCGCGGCGATCACCAGGGTCGAGGACTTCGACGCCGAGCACCGCGGCCCTGTACTCGTTCCCCCGGAGACGGTCAACATCGGCGAATCGCTGCGTGAGCTCGCCCGCTTCTCACTCATCAAGAACGATCTCCCTCTGCCGCCCTCGTACGGGGAGACCATGCCCGGGGCCGACCGCTCCCTGGCCATCAACACGGTCAGTCAGGAGCTGATGCGCGAACGCCTGGCTAGGCACCCGGCACAGTCGACAGCGATCGATCAACTGGCCGGCCATGTGGAGCGCTGGCTCACCGGGCCCACACAGCTGGGCGAGTTGGAGCGGGTGCGGGTCATGCAGTCGCACGCCGAGATGCTCCTGACCCACATCGACCGCCTCGGCCTGCCGACCGAACGCGCAGCCCTCATCTGCGGAAATCTCGCCGGCTCCTACTACAGTCAGGGAGACGTTGTGCGGGCCGAGGAACTCTATCTGCAGGAGCTCGACTACCTGGCGAGAGCCGGCTCGGACAACGACGCACTCGTCGTACAGACACGATTTGCTCTGGCGGCGATGCCCATCCAGGTGCACGAGCTCGGCCGTGACAGACGGCCGATGCTCGAGACCACACTGGACGACGCGGTCGGCCATCTGGAGTTCGTACTCCAGCAGGCGCGTGCATGGCTGTTCGACTACCCCAAGGCTGCTATGAAATTGGCCATCGATTCGCGCCTGCTGATCCACGGAACGAGCCTCTCGGGGGACATCTCGAAAAGGCTCGCGATGCTCGCCGATGCCTTCAGGGACGTCGAGTCGCGCATCGAGCCGACTTCGTACGCCGACAATTACGCAGTACTGGAAAGGGCAGAAGCCTGCTTGCAGAACCATCGTTACGCCGAAGCAGAAGCGCACTGTCGAGGGCTGCTGGAGTCGGGAGTGTCCGGGCCAGTCGAAGTGGAAACCCGCCGCCGCCTCGTCGAAGCCCTGGCCGGGCAGGCAGAGTGGGACGAGGCGATCGGAGAGGTTACTCACTGGCAGCAGGACGCCACGGCTCCACGGCTCTTTCGGCACGCCATCGTGGACCTGATCCGGAACGTCTGCGTTGCTTGCGCCGCGGCGCTCAATGAAGGCGACGTCGGCGCTCTGCGCCTGTTGGAGCGCGTGGTCGATTGGCCTGATCTTGATGAGTTCGTCGCCATGGGCTCCGATGCCGACGCCCATGCCATCAGCAGTGCTCGAGCCCTGCGGGACCTGATCCGTAAGGCCAGTGAGGGATAGGCCGGCCGCGTCGGGGGTGTTCCCGACCCCCATGATGGCTGAGCGCGGCGGGCATCGCCCACGCAGGCTCGGTACCGGCTACAGCCGGGGCGCAAGAGGCGGTGGTGGAACGCGGCGCAGGCACACAACAGCAGATTCGCCGATAAAGGGTCCGTCAGCAATCTGACGAACCTCATGAACGATCGAAGTTAGGTAATTGATTCCCTGTTGTCGATACTCAGGGCCAGCTGGGCTGCGCACTCGGCAAGGGCCTTCCGTAGGTCGGCAAAGTGGGGATAAGCGTCGTGCCTGGTCATCTGGAACCAGGTTGTGTTTCGGCGAAGTGCCCAGATCCGTTGGGTGTCCGGTGGCTGCTCGCGTTCGAGCGGGCGGGGAGCGAAAAGGTGCTCGCCTTGTGTGACGTGAGTCCAGACGAAGACGGATGCAACCTGACGCTTCCGGTCGTCCATGACCGGGGCTCCACCCCTATTGGGTGGCAGCTCATTGGCGATGCGTCTCCAGGTTTCAGGTGGGAGCACCCAATCCTGGAGTACGGCCCTACGCCGCCGGTAGTCGATCGGGGGAACCGAAGATGTTCGAAGTTCTGCGGCCAATTCGTGAAGAGCCGTCTCGAACTCTGCGATATTGCGTCGGGTTCCCGCCCAATATCGAAGGTCGGTGATGGGGGCGTACTGAACCCCGGCGTGGTTGAGGCCCAAGAACTGGGCGGCATCACCCATTGATCCACCATTCACCCACTGGACTAGTTGGACTGCGGCAGTCCGACGTAGAGCCCTGATGCGGATTCCAGTGATGTGGTCGAAGTGCGAGTCGAACCATTTCTGCTCCAGGTATGCCGGAATGTGCTGTGGTTGATAGTCGTCGCGCAGAGGAGCCCGCGGGCCGCTTATTCTGACTCTTCGGTATCTGTGAGCGGCGGGGGTAGCCGCTGCGCGCAGTTTCTCGGAGCAAGAGTCTCTGTGTTTCTCGAATACATTAGCCCAGGCTTTCCGTGGAAATCTTTCTGTCGAGGGTGAGTCAATGAAGCGAGGGAGGGATTCGGGGAGGTCGTCGGATAGCAAGAGGGCGTCCGCGGCCTGCATGAGGGCAGCACATGTGCGTGCCTCTCGTGGTGGGTCAGATAGTATGCGATAGCGTTGGGGGCTGCCGAGCGGCCCGTTTCGTGTTTTCGTTTCCGACTGAATGTAGGTATCCACATCTTTGACGAGCTCGGCATGAATTAGGGTGCTGGTATGCGGCCAGGTGGAGTTGATCAAGGCCATGATAAGTCGGAGATCGGTAAAATAGGCGCCTGATTCCTCTGGTGTACTCTGCGGATTTAATCGACGCGTGATTGCGATTTGGAAATCGAGAAGAGCGGGCTCAATTTCCAGTCCTGAAATGTCTGCTCTGTCGAGTCGATAGCCGCAAGCTGTCGACTTCCTCTTGTGGTCGGCGAGGTCGGGTGTCGTTTATCTGCATTGAGCGGGGTGGAGTGTGTGATCATTCGGACGCTGCAGTAACTGCCAAGGGCGCTCGCTCAGGCGAGCGCACTGTGGACAGACTGCGTGGAGGAAAATCTGATGCTCAATGCATGCGAAAACGACAGGAAGACTCCACTCCTTTTTCCATGCGCCCCGATCGAGGCATCGCGGACAGAACCTGGGGGTGCCGGCAAATAGCCATGAGTCGGACCGTGATCCGTTATCTGAAATAATATTCATGATTGGCGGATAGTGACTCTTCCAGGATGAAAAAGTTAGCTCTTCGGCTTCCTTCAGGGTGATTCGAGCAAGTCTTGCAAGGTTGGAAAGCTGCTCCCTGCCGAGTTCCAGTGAGATAGCTCGCGCGGGTGGAGAGTTATTCGACCAGCCGTGCAATCCGGCCATTCGGGCTAGGCGCAGCGGCGAAACGTCGATCCTGTAGGCCAGGCGCTGAAGGTAACTGACGAGAGACTCACCGGCGATCGGATCCAAGCTTCGGGGCAAGGGGTGCATAGCTTGTTTCAACTTCCGGTTGCGCCGGCAGGGCCGTGGTCATCGAAAGTGGTGTTCCGGGGCCGTGCCGATTCCGTCCGCGGGGACGGTTTGTCGGCGCTCCCTGGGTCGGCCGGGATTACGGGCTCGTCCGGCGCGTGTTCAGGCCCGTCCCGCCGGAGCACGATCTCGTCCAGCAGGCTCTCGTCGATCAGTTCCTTCCCGCCTATAGCCTCGTGGGCTCCGTCCTCGAGGAGGCGTCCCAGCAGGCCGATGACGCCGCCGGTGCGACGCATCAGGTACTCCGGCATGGTGCCGCCGGTGAGCATGCCCGCCTTCGCGTTCAGCAATCGCAGGTGCTGCTCGATTCCCGTCAGGTGGTCGACGAAGGCCCCGATCTGCTTCGGAGTGACGTAGCGGAAGCGGTCGATCTCGATGAGCTCGAAGCGGTGCTCGGTCTGTGTGATCTCCAAACCGTGGATGCGAGTCGACTCGAGCGACGGCAGTTCCCACTGCCGTGTCGTCTTGTTCCACTTGGCCTCGCGCAGCAGCCCGATGCCGGGAATGTTGACACCGGTCAGGATCAGGGTGAGGTCCAGACTCATGAAGGCCCGCATCAGGTCGAGGACGTCCTGGTCGTCAGCTCGGTGCATCCGTAGGCGGCTGATGTCGTCCAGGATCAGCGCTTTGACTCCGTGGTCGTGAAGGGAGTCGGCGACCAGCCGGACCAGTTCCGGCAGTGTGGCCGACTTGCGGGTCGGAGCACGGAAGAACCCCAGGATCGACGAGCAAAGGCTCTTCGGGGTCGCTGTTACCGGGGTCGAGACGTAGACAACCGGCGCGTGAAGATCCCGCGCGCCTGGAAGAGCTGCCGGGTTGAGGCATCTGTGCAGTGCCAGCCATTGCTCTTCGAAGACGGCCCCGGCTGAGCAGACAGACGCGGTCTTTCCGTAGTTGCCCCAGGCGCTGATCATGACACCGGCACGCGTCGGGTCGTCCTTCTTCCTCGTATTGTTGCTCAACCGGCGCCGGATCAGTTTCCCGACCTTGTCGTGCATGGGGGTGTCCTGAAGTGGGAGGTTCGCGTTCGTCAACTCTCGATAGAGGTCGTAGTCGTACTGGCGGCTCTCGGGGAGCATCGACCACCGCCGAGGCGAGATCGCCCGAGCGGGGACGAGCAGGCCGCAGTGGGTGCGGTAGTGCTGCCAGCCGATGTAGGTGTCGAGGGGCGGGCGGCTGCTCAGGATCGACTCGGCGATCCTGGCTCGGGAAGGCAGGCCCACCAGCGGATCACCGTGAGAGCGGGCTCGGGTCACGTGTCGTCCTCTCGGGCAGTTGTATCGGCTTCCGAGCCATCAGGGGGCGGAAGCCGGAACATGGGGCGCCGGTTCAGGGCTTCGTGCAGCGTCGCCGGGGCGACGGGCTTGGCGTCGGCGAGTGCCTCTTCGCGTCGTCGTCGGCGGTCGGCATCGACCGCGCGGTCGATCGTGCGAGCGTGCTCGGCCCAGGCCACGGGCATCTGGGCCGGAACCTGCTCGTCTGCGGCAGCTGGTGCGGCGGGGCGGTCGGCCGCCGCGGCCTGTGCTCGGGTGATCTCGCGGGCCTTGGCGCGGCGCCGCTTCTTCCCGGCCTTCTTCTTGGCCTGGCTGGGCCACTGGTCGACGGGGGTGACCGAGCCGAGGATCCCCAGCAGATGTTCCAAGAGCTCGCTCTCGGAGTGGATCCTGATGTTGTTTGCCTTCACGTGTGCCAGGAGGGAGCCAGCGGTCTTGTCCGAGAAGGCGGGGATCTCGCCCTCGGGCGGCAGCCCCCGCCAGCGCAGGACATGCCAGGTCTCATGATCGGCATCGTCCTGGAAGAACACCTGCCGACGGTCCCTTCGGTCACTCCGGACCACCCACTGGCGCGTGTGTTTGCCGCCTCGGGCGGAGGGTTGCTGGAAGCGCGGTTCGTCGAGGACCGGGTGGTGATACCAAAGCCCGAGGATCTTCACTCCGCGACGCGGATGGATCTTCACGTGGTGCTTGCGCAGGACCTTGTAGTAGAAGCTCGGCTCGGGGAAGTCCAGGTCGAAGCCGCCCTGCTCCATCGCCGCAGCGAACAGCGTGCTGGGGCTGTGGTCCTCACCCGGCGCCCAACTCGGGGCGTATTCACCTAGTTTGCGGTTCTGTCAGATCTGGACAATCCAGGTCGCGATGATGTGCTCGGCCTGCGCGAGCGTAAGGCTCGCGTCGCGTTCCCGGGTCGGCCCCGCGGTCCGCGACGTCACCGCCCGTGAAACCCAGCAGGTGCTCGAATAGCATGGTCTGGACGGTGAGAAACTGGCGCTCGACCGCGAACTTGTCGGTCTGCCGCAGGACGCGGGCAGGAAGGATCCGGCAACCGATCTCCCGCTCGGCCTCCACCAGGTCATGGTTCTTGTAGGGGCCGCCGTGGTCGGTAGTCACCGTCTCCGGGGCGAAGAACGGCAGAGCGGCGACCCGGTGCCCGGTGAACTCGGCAATCACGTCGGCCGGGACCCCGGCGTAGGGCCACTGCATGTCCTCGCCCCAGCCCTCCCGCATCGGAAGCGGCAGCATCACATCCCGCAGCAGCATCGCGACGTCGACCGAGGTGTCGGACTGCAGCGTCAGCCGGAAGGCCGGCAGCCCGTGCGTGTAGAGATCGAGCGCGAGGGTCAACGTCGCGGTGACCGCGTCGCCGAACACGGTCTCGCGCAGCTTCACCGGCATCGGGGTCGAGTCCAGCACCAGAACTTGCCCCGGCCGGTGGACCACCACCCGGCCGGAGACCCCGGCCTCCGCGGCGGCCTCGGCCGTCCGCCCGTAACGCGGCCGGGCTCCGCCGGGCCCGAACCACTCCTCCCAGACGTCCGCGAACGTCCAGCGGGAAGGGATCTTCTTGGTGGGAAACGTAGGGAACCGCTCACGCATGTACTGGTGCATCAACCGGTGTCTGGCGGCCAGGCTCACGCGGGCGCGTTCGCCGCACTCGGCCTTGACTGCGAAGATCGCCTCCCGGACCTCCTCGGTGATGCAACGGCGGCCACTGCGTCGCCGTGTCCAGCGGCCGTCCGCGCAGGCCAGCAGGAGACTGTCGCCCGCCAGTCCCGACAGACGCACCAGCGTCCGGTAGCTGAGGTGCTGCAGACCGCACCGGACCGCTTCCGGACGGGGCATCGCCTCCATCTCCGCAGCCTTCGCGTACCGACGCTGGGTCAGCGTCGTGCGGTCCGGGTCGTAGACCGGCCGGGGCTCACCCGGCAGGGCCCGAGCCGGGTGGCCCTCCCGGAACCCCGTCTCAGCTTCCAGCACGTGTGCAGCCCGCAGCCGCGCGCGATCCAACTGGTCCTTGGTCAGGTCGGCCAGCGTCCTCGGCTGCCGGGCGACCGGAGACGGGCGTCCCGACGCTTCGACCGTCGGAAGAAGTCGCAGGTCAGCATGGTTGATGAGCCAGCGGAACGAGCGGGTCTCCGCGCGCCCGTCATCATCCACGAGGCTGAGTCGGCCGAGTTGGCCGTGGACGTCTTCAACCGTCCACTCGACGCCATTGAGCGCGACCCGCCTGCCCGGCGCGATCTTCAAGAACCCCCTCGCTGCCATCACACCGCCCAGATAAGCGAGCTGTCCCGCAGAGGACTGCCCAGGTCAACGCCGAGTTCGCGTTGCCAGAGCAGCCGGACGATGTTTGCCCGGCCAACGGCAGGCACGCTGGTCGCGTCCGCCAGGTCGGAGAACGTCATCACCCGCCCCCGCTGCCCGTCGATAATGGTGAGCAACTGGTCGCGCATGCCGAGCAGGTCCCTCGTCGGCCGGCGGCGCGAGGACAGGTGATCAAGGACGCTCCAGACATGCGGGCGCCAGCCCGCGACCACCGAGTACCGCCAGCCGCAGGCGGCCGCCACTTCCCTGGCTGCCGCAAACTTCAGTGCATCCTCTTCCTTGATCAGCTCCATCGGGCGGACGTCCAGCAGCCACATCCCGCCGCCGATCACGGCCAGGAAGTCTGGTATGTGCCAGGCCTGTCCGCTCGCATGCTCGAAGTCCATCCGAAACGGCTGCGACAGCACCTCCGATGCCCTCAAGAAGTCCAGCGCGACCAGCAGGCGCATCTCTTCCAGCGACTCGAAGCCGTGCTTCCTGCCTGTTGAGGTCATCACCTCCAGGCCGGGGCGGTGCCGCTGCTTCGCCCGCCACGTGAACCCCCGCATCGGCCGGGACGACAGCACAGGTACGTGAGCCATATCGCGGATCGGCCAGCAGACCTTGCCGTCGCCCACCTGCCATGTCGAGCTCCACCGACGTACCCAGTCATCGCCAAGCCGCAAGCGATCCCGCAGCCCGGCGTCCCCGTCGTACGCAGTGACAAGCTGGTCCAGATGACTTGAATCCGACGGGATCTTCGCAAACGCTGCCTCGCCCACTCACTCAGAGCAGCACCGCTCGGCCGACGATGGGGGCGCTTCTTCGGTACTGACCGCAACGCAGCGTTACGGATCCAAGATTTGCCAACTAGCGCGCTCCGTGTCCAACTAAAACTCTCGGTCACACGCCCGGAACGCACCGGCGCCTGAATGGATTGCATAAACGTGCAGCGAAACGTATAGTCATGCCATCCAAGAGGAGGAGTCCATGGCGGTACGTGCGGCAGTGGCCGGAGCGAGCGGATACGCGGGCGGCGAAGTGCTGCGCCTGCTCCTCGCCCACCCCGAGGTCGAGATCGGCGCCCTGACCGGCGCCTCCAACGCGGGCCAGAAGCTGGGCGCGCTCCAGCCGCACCTGCTGCCCCTGGCCGACCGGGTGCTGGAGGCGACGACCGCCGAGGTCCTCGCCGGACACGACGTCGTCTTCCTCGCGCTCCCGCACGGACAGTCCGCCGCCGTCGCCGAACAGCTCGGCCCGGACGTCCTCGTCGTCGACATGGGCGCGGACTTCCGGCTGAAGGACCCGGCCGACTGGGAGCGGTTCTACGGCTCCGCCCACGCCGGCACCTGGCCCTACGGCCTCCCCGAACTGCCGGGCGGCCGCAGCGCGCTGGAGGGGTCCAAGCGCATCGCGGTCCCCGGTTGCTACCCCACGGCCGTCTCCCTCGCCCTCTTCCCGGCGTACGCGGCGGGACTGGCCGAGTCCGAGGCCGTGATCGTCGCCGCCTCCGGCACCTCCGGCGCGGGCAAGGCGCCCAAGCCGCACCTGCTGGGCAGCGAGGTCATGGGCTCCATGTCGCCGTACGGCGTCGGCGGCGGCCACCGGCACACGCCGGAGATGATCCAGAACCTCAGCGCGGCGGCAGGGGAGCGCGTCTCCGTCTCCTTCACACCGACCCTCGCGCCGATGCCCCGCGGCATCCTCGCCACGTGCAGCGCCAAGGCGAAGGCCGGCGTCACCGCCGACTCCGTCCGCGCCGCCTACGAGAAGGCCTTCGCCGACGAGCCCTTCGTCCACCTGCTGCCCGCCGGCCAGTGGCCCACCACCGCGTCCGTGTACGGCTCGAACGCCGTTCAGGTGCAGGTCGCCCTCGACCCTGCCGCGGGCCGGATCATCGCGATCAGCGCCATCGACAACCTGACCAAGGGCACCGCGGGCGGTGCCGTCCAGAGCATGAACATCGCCCTGGGTCTCGACGAGACCACCGGCCTTTCCACGATCGGAGTCGCACCGTGAGTGTCACGGCAGCCAAGGGGTTCACGGCGGCGGGCATCGCCGCCGGGATCAAGGAGAACGGCAACCCGGACCTGGCCCTCGTGGTCAACACCGGGCCCCGCCGCGCCGCCGCGGGCGTCTTCACCTCCAACCGCGTCAAGGCCGCCCCGGTGCTGTGGTCCGAGCAGGTCCTCAAGAGCGGCGAGCTCGCCGCCGTCGTCCTCAACTCCGGTGGCGCCAACGCCTGTACCGGCCCGAAGGGCTTCCAGGACACGCACGCCACCGCCGAGAAGGCCGCGGACGTGCTCGGCGTGGGCGCGGGCGAGGTCGCGGTCTGCTCCACCGGCCTGATCGGCGTCCTGCTCCCGATGGACAAGCTCCTGCCGGGCGTGGAGACCGCCGCCGCCCAGCTGTCCGAGCACGGCGGCGAGAAGGCCGCCATCGCCATCAAGACCACCGACACCGTCCACAAGACGTCCGTCGTCACCCGGGACGGCTGGACCGTCGGCGGCATGGCCAAGGGCGCGGGCATGCTCGCCCCCGGCCTCGCCACCATGCTCGTCGTCCTCACCACCGACGCCGACCTGGACGCCGTGACCCTGGACCGGGCGCTGCGCGCCGCCACGAAGGTCACCTTCGACCGCGTCGACTCCGACGGCTGCATGTCCACCAACGACACCGTCCTGCTCCTCGCCTCCGGCGCCTCCGGGCTCACCCCGCAGGAGGCGGAGTTCGCCGAGGCCGTCCGGGCCGTCTGCGACGACCTGGGACAGCAGCTGATCCGCGACGCCGAGGGCGCCAGCAAGGACATCAGGATCGAGGTCGTCAACGCCGCGAGCGAGGACGACGCCGTCGAGGTGGGCCGCTCCATCGCCCGCAACAACCTCCTCAAGTGCGCCATCCACGGCGAGGACCCCAACTGGGGCCGCGTGCTCTCCGCGATCGGCACCACCCGCGCCGCCTTCGAGCCCGACCGGCTCAACGTCGCCATCAACGGCGTCTGGGTGTGCAAGAACGGCGGCGTCGGCGAGGACCGCGAGAAGGTCGACATGCGCTACCGCGAGGTGCACATCGTCGCCGACCTCGCGGCGGGCTCCGAGACCGCCACGATCTGGACCAACGACCTGACCGCGGAATACGTCCACGAGAACAGCGCGTACTCGTCATGAGCACTACCCGTAAGCACACCGCCCTGCCCAAGGCCCAGATCCTCATCGAGGCGCTGCCCTGGCTGGTCCGCCACAACGGCAAGACCGTCGTCATCAAGTTCGGCGGCAACGCCATGGTCGACGAGGACCTGAAGGCCGCCTTCGCGCAGGACGTCGTGTTCCTGCACCACGCCGGCCTCAAGCCCGTCGTCGTGCACGGTGGCGGCCCGCAGATCAGCGCCGCCCTCGACAAGCACGGCATCGTCAGCGAGTTCAAGGCCGGCCTGCGCGTCACCACCGAGGACGCCATGGACGTCGTCCGCATGGTCCTCGCCGGACAGGTGCAGCGCGAACTGGTCGGGCTGCTCAACCAGCACGGCCCGCTCGCCGTCGGCCTCACCGGCGAGGACGCCCACACCATCACCGCCACCAAGCACCAGCCCGAGATCGACGGCGAACGGGTCGACATCGGACGGGTCGGCGAGATCACCTCGATCGACACCGGCGCCATCGAGGCCCTGATCGCCGACGGCCGCATCCCGGTCGTCTCCTCGATCGCCCGCTCCGAGGACGACGGACACGTCTACAACGTCAACGCCGACACGGCGGCCGCGGCACTCGCCGCCGCCCTGGGCGCCGAGACCCTCATGGTCCTCACCGACGTCGAGGGCCTCTACGAGGACTGGCCGCACTCCGACGAGGTGATCAGCCGCCTCACCGCTTCCCAACTGGAGAAGCTGCTGCCGGAGCTGTCCTCCGGCATGGTGCCGAAGATGGAGGGCTGCCTGCACGCCGTGCGCAACGGCGTCACCACCGCCCGCGTCATCGACGGGCGGGTCCAGCACTCGATCCTGCTGGAGATCTTCACGGATGAAGGAATCGGCACGATGGTCGTGCCCGACGAGAAGCCGGCCGAACAGGGGGAGCCGTCATGAGCAACCAGGAACTGACCGCGCGGTGGCAGGGCGCGCTCATGGACAACTACGGCACCCCGAGGCTCCCGCTCGTGCGTGGTGAGGGCACCCGGGTGTGGGACGCCGACGGCAAGGAGTACCTCGACTTCGTCGGCGGCATCGCGGTCAACGCGCTCGGCCACGCCCACCCGGCCGTCGTCGAGGCCGTGAGCCGGCAGATCGCGTCGCTGGGCCACGTCTCCAACCTCTTCGTCGCCGAACCGCCCGTCGCCCTCGCCGAACGGCTGCTCCAGCACTTCGGCCGGGACGGCAGGGTCTACTTCTGCAACTCCGGCGCCGAGGCCAACGAGGGCGCCTTCAAGATCGGACGGCTGACCGGGCGGACCCACATGGTCGCCACCCAGGGCGGCTTCCACGGCCGCACCATGGGCGCCCTCGCGCTCACCGGCCAGCCCGGCAAGCAGGACGGCTTCCACCCGCTGCCCGGCGACGTCACCCACGTCCCCTACGGCGACGCGCAGGCGCTGGCCGCCGCCGTGACCGAGGACACCGCCCTCGTCCTCATCGAGCCGGTCCAGGGCGAGAACGGCGTCGTGGTCCCGCCGGCCGGCTACCTCAAGGCCGCCCGGGCGATCACCGCGGCCACCGGCTCCCTGCTGGTGCTGGACGAGGTGCAGACCGGGATCGGCCGCACCGGCCACTGGTTCGAGTACCAGGCCCACGAGGGCGTCCTGCCGGACGTCGTGACGCTGGCGAAGGGCCTCGGCGGCGGGCTGCCGATCGGCGCGACCGTCGCCTTCGGCCGCGCCGCGGAGCTGCTCCGGCCCGGCCGGCACGGCACGACCTTCGGCGGCAACCCCGTCGCGTGCGCCGCCGGTCTCGCCGTCCTCGACACCATCGCCGACGACGGCCTGCTGGCGAACGTCAAGCGGCAGGGCGAGAAGCTGCGCGACGGAATCGAGGGCCTGGGCCACCCGTTGGTCGATCACGTCCGGGGCGCGGGCCTCCTGCTGGGTATCGTGCTCACCGAGCCGCTCGCGCCCCAGGTGCAGCAGGCGGCTCAGGAGGCCGGTCTCCTCGTGAACGCGCCCGCCCCCGACGTCGTCC
This sequence comes from Streptomyces sp. NPDC088812, assembly GCF_044750285.1. NCBI lineage: Bacteria > Bacillati > Actinomycetota > Actinomycetes > Kitasatosporales > Streptomycetaceae > Streptomyces > Streptomyces sp. NPDC088812. The sequence continues at coordinate 278,169 of NZ_JBIVJP010000005.1, forward strand.
GGCTCATGCCGCCGCTGAACCTGCGGGACGACGAGGTGGACGCCTTCCTCGGAGCGCTGCCCGGCCTCCTCGACACAGTGGGCGGGGACGGACGAACCGGGGAATGAGACGACGATGAGCCAGGCGCAGGACCACGAGGAGCAGCCGGGGGCGAACGGACCCGCCGTGCCGCAGACGCGCACCGCCCGCCACCGCCGGATCGTCGACATCCTCAACCGGCAGGCCGTGCGCTCCCAGAGCCAGCTGGCGAAGCTGCTCGCCGACGACGGGCTGAGCGTCACCCAGGCGACGCTCTCCCGGGACCTGGACGAGCTGAACGCGGTGAAGATCCGCAACACCGACGGCGACCTGATCTACGCGGTGCCCAGCGAGGGCGGTTTCCGTACGCCGCGCGCACCGCTGGGGGAGTCGGCGAAGGAGGAGCGGATGCGGCGGCTCTCCCAGGAGCTGCTGATCTCGGCGGAGGCCTCGGCGAACCTCGTGGTCCTGCGCACCCCTCCGGGGGCGGCGCAGTTCCTCGCCTCGGCGATCGACCAGGCGGAGCTGCACGACATCCTGGGCACGATCGCCGGTGACGACACCTTGCTGCTGATCAGCCGGGAGCCCACGGGCGGGCAGGCCCTGGCCGACCACCTGCTCCGGCTGGCCCAGAACGGCCACTGAGCCGCACGGTGACCTTGGCGTGCGCCGGCTGCGGGGGCGTGGGGGGTTTCGCGCAGTTCCCCGCGCCCCTTTCAGGCTCGCCGAGCCGTGGGAGTTGTGTCGTGTGCGGTGTTCGGGTGGGTGTCCCCCCGTGCCCTGCGGCTGCGGGTGCGTGGGGGCTGGTCGCGCAGTTCCCCGCGCCCCTTCGGGTTCGTTGAGCCTTGCGGGGTCGTGCCTTGCCCCGTAGCTCACCCCAGCCGCCTCGCCAGCCCCCCGGTGCACCGCACCTCGTCGCCGGCCGTGACCAGCAGTGCCTCCACGTCGGGCAGCGACTCCAGCCAGGCCAGCCCCTCCCGCGACCCCATCGCGAACGCGGCCGTGGCCCAGCAGTCCGCCCAGGTCAGTTCGGGGGCGACGACGGTGACGGCCACCAGGTCCGTCACCGCGGAGCGGCCCGTGCGGGGGTCGACGATGTGCGCGCCCCGCTCCGCCGTACCCGACGTGGCCACGGCCAGCTCGTCCGCGCCGGCCGCCGACACCACGGCCGCGAGCCCACCCGGCCGCAGGGGGTCCGAGACGCCCACCCGCCACGGCCGCTCCGGGCCGGGCACCCCCAGCAACTGCACATCGCCGCCGCCGTTGACGCTGACCCCGCTCACCCCGGCCCCGGCGACGATCCGGGCCGCCCGCTCGGCGGCCCACCCCTTCACGATCCCGGTCGGGTCGAGCGGGCCGTCGTAGCGCAGGCTGAACCAGCCCCCGCTCACCCGCTCCGCCTCGGCGCCCAGCTCCAGCACCTCGGCCACCTCGGGATCGCACTCCTCGACGCCCAGCTCCCCGCGCACCAGCCGGGAGACCTGGCTGTCCTCGCGGTAGGTGCTGAACACGTCGTCGGCCCGGTGCAGCGAGGCGACCGCCGCCCGCAGCGCCGCCCGCACCGCCTCCGGTTCCCCGCCGCGGACGTCGAAGGAGAAGACCGTTCCCATGACCTCCTCCACATGACGCACCGCGGCGGGAGCCTGCGCCGACTCGGCCACCGCGTCAGCCACCGGCCTCGTCCAGCGCCGACTGGAGGGACTCCTTGTAGCCCGCGCTGGTGTACGTGGCCCCCGACACCGCGTCGATGTCCGCGCTGCCGGCCGTGACGGCCGCCTGGTTGAGCTGGGGCACGGCGTCCGCGGTGACCTGGTCGCTCCGGCCGCCCTTGGGCGCCTGCACCGCCTCCGCCTTGGTGATCTTCCCGTCCGCCACGGTGATGCGGACCTGCACCGCGCCGTACTGGGTCTGGGCCGCGTCCCCGGTGAAGGTGCCGGACGCCTGCGCACTCCCGGAGCCCTGCGCCCCGGACTCCTGCGCTCCCGGCGACTCCGACTCCGACTCCTGCGCTCCCTCCTGCGCCCCGGAGTCCTGCGACGACCCCGCGCTCGCGTTCGCCTTGTCGATCGCGGACTGGAGGGACTTCTTGTACCCGGTGCTGGTGTAGGTCGCCCCGGAGACCGTGTCGATGTCGGGGCTCTGCCCGGCGACCGTCGCCTGGTTGAGCTGGGGTACGGCGTCCGCGGTGATCTGGTCGCTCCGGCCGCCCTTGGGCGCCTGTACCGCCTCCGCCTTGGTGATCTGGTTTTTGCTGACGGTGATGCGGACCTGCACGACCCCGTACTGGGTCTGGGCCGCGTCCCCGGTGAAGGTGCCCGTGACCTGGACGGTGCCGGACCCCTGGGAAGCGCCCGCGCCCGCCTCCACCTTGTCCAGCGCCGACTGCAACGACTTCTTGTAGCCCTCGCTGGTGTAGGTGGCCCCGGAGACGGAGTCGATGTCCGCGCTCTGCGCGGCGACCGCGGCCTGGTTGAGCTGGGGCACGGCGTTCGCGGTGATCTGGTCGCTCTGGCCGCCCTTGGGCGCCTGCACCGCGTCCGCCTGCGTGATCTTCCCGCCGGCGACGGTCAGCCGGACCTGCACGACCCCGTACTGGGTCTGGGCCGCGTCCCCGGTGACCGTGCCGGTTCCCGCGGCCTGGGCACCGCCCTGGACCGAGGACTGCGCGGGCGCCGTGCCCGCCGCGGAGGCCGGGTCCGACGACGGCTTCAGCGCCAGCAGCAGCACGATCCCGGAGACGGTGGCGGCACCGGCGAGCACGACGCGCCGGAAGGGGTGGCTCTTCCTCATCGCTTCCTGAGCTCCTGATTCCCGTCGCTCACATCTCGAACGACTCGTGATGGATGCGGCGGGCGGGGACCCCGGCGCCGCGCAAGGCCTCGTACACCGACTGGGCGAAACCGTTCGGCCCGCACATGAAGACGTCGTGGCGGTCGATGTCGGGGATCTTCCGCTGCAACGACTCCGCCGAGATGTCGGGGCGCTCCCCGTCGGGGCTGTTGACCGCGTACATCAGCCGCGCCCCGCGCTCGTCGGCGATCTTCGCCAGCTCGTCCCACAGGGCCAGGTCCTGCGTGCTGTTGGCCCGGTAGAGGAGGGTGATGTCCCCGGCCGCGCCCGGCAGCGTCTCGAACAGCGCCCGCATCGGGGTGATCCCGACCCCGCCGGCCACCAGCAGCACCTTGCCGCGGCTGCGGCGGGACGCCGTCATCGCGCCGTACGGGCCCTCGGCCCACACCTTCGTGCCGGGCTTCAGCCCGCGCAGGGCCGCGCTGTGGTCGCCGATCGCCTTGACGGTGATCCGCAGCATCTCCGGGCGGGGCGCCGCCGACAGCGAGTACGGGTGGGAGCTGAACCGCATCCCCGGCGCCAGGAACCGCCACCGGAAGAACTGCCCGGCCTCCGCGCCCATCCGGTGCAGCCGGCGCCCGCCGATCAGCACCGACACGATCCCCGGCGTCTCCTCGATGACCGCCTCGACGTACATGCGGTGACGCAGGTTCAGCCGGAGCGGGGTGAGGACGCGGTACCAGACCACCAGCGCGGTGACCGACCCGTACAGCGCGTACCAGGCGGTCTTCGCGGCCGGCTGGACGGCGAAGTCGTTGCCGGTGGTGATCTGGTGCCAGAACGTCAGGAACACCGCGGCGTACGTCATCAGGTGGACGTGGTACCAGGTGTCGTAGGGCATCCGGCGGCGGACCGGGCCGATCGAGACCAGGCCGATGACCAGCAGCAGACCGGTGCCGAGGGCGGCCTTGCCCATGTCGGGCAGCTGGTTCACCGAGTCGACGGTCTGCTGGACGATGTCGCCGAGCGACCTGCCGGCCTGGAGCGCGTAGCCCCACATGATGAGGAACACGTGCGCGAAGGTGAGGCAGAGGGTGTACCGGCCGGTCATCGCGTGCCAGCGGGCGACCCGGTCCGAGCCCACCCGCCGCTCCAGGGCCGGCACCCGGGCCATCTGGAGGACGACCAGGGCCATCAGGTAGCCGGCGAGCAGACCGGTGATGCGCCCCGCGTTCAGGACCCGGCCGGTGCCGTCCGCGATGGACGGCGTGTTGTCCCACCACAGCCACAGCACCCCCGCGGCACCCGCCCAGACGGCGATCAGCAGCGGGACGGCCGGGGAGCGGCGCGGGCGGATGCGGCGCATCGTCTGGCGGCGGGCGGCGCGGCCGCCGGCGATCGTCGTGGTCACGGTTCCTCCGTGGGTACGGACCCTTGACCCACGAATACGTGCCGGCACCGCGGAGTGTTCAGCCGCCCGCCGAGTCGAGGGCGGACTGGAGCGACCGGCGGTAACCGTCGCTCGTGTAGGTGGCCCCGGAGACCGTGTCGATGTCGGCGCTCTGCGCCTGGAGCGCCTCCGTCCGCAGCCGGGGCAGGGCGTAGCTGTTGATCTCCTGGTCCCGCGGGTTGTCCGTGGGCCAGACCACCGCGGTGACGTCGGTGAGCTTGCCGTTCTCGAGCGTCACCCGGACCTGGACGGGGCCCCAGCGCGTCTGCACGGAGTCACCGGTGACGGTCGTGCCGCCGGCCGTCGAGCCGCTGGTGCCGCCGGACGGGGCGGCCGCGGCGGGGACGGCGACGGCCGGCGTGTCGTGCGGCTTCAGCGACAGCAGCAGGACCATGCCGGAGACGGTGGCGGCGCTCGCCAGCACGATCCGCCGCAGCGGGCGGTTCTTCCTCAGCGCGTGCACGGGCGGGACCTCACAGTTCGAAGGACTCGTGGTGGATACGGCGGTCCGGCACCCCCGCGGCGCGCAGGGCCGCGTACACGTCCCGGGCGAAGCCGTCCGGACCGCACAGGTACACGTCGTGGTCGGCGAGACCGGGCACGCTCGCGTGCAGCGCCCCGGCGCTCAGGTCCGGCCGCCGCCCGTCCGGCCCGTTCAGCGCGTACCGCACCCGCCCCCCGCGCCACCGCGCCAGCGCCTCGAGCTCACCGCCCAGCGCGAGGTCCTCGGCCGTCCGCGCCCGGTAGAGGAGGGTGACCTCGCCGGGGAGCGTCTCGAACAGCGCCCGCAGCGGGGTGACGCCCACCCCGCCCGCGATCAGCAGCGCCCGGGGCGCCGTCCGCCGCTCGGCGGTCAGCGCGCCGTAGGGTCCCTCGGCCCACACCCGGGTGCCCGGCCGCAGCAGCGCGACGGCCGTGCTGTGGTCGCCGAGCGCCTTGACCGTGATGCGCAGCCGGTCCGGGCGCGGCGGCGCCGACAGCGAGTACGGCGTCGACGTCCACCGCATGCCCCCGGTGAGGAACCGCCAGCGGAGGAACTGCCCCGCCCGCGCCCCCAGTTCGTCCAGCGCCCGGCCGCGCACGACGACCGACCACACGCCCGGCGCCTCCGGGTGCACGGACTCCACCCGCAGCCGGTGCCGCAGGTTCAGCCGCACCGGGGCGAGGATCCGGAACCACAGCACCAGCGCCGCCACCCCCAGGTACAGCGCGTACCAGGCGGCCCGCGCCGGTCCCGCCGTGAGGTCGGAACCCAGCTGGACCTGGTGGAAGAAGGCCAGGAAGACGGCCGCGTAGGTGAGCAGGTGGACGTGGTACCAGAACTCGTGTCCGACCCGGCGGCGCACGGCACGCGCCGAGGTGACGCCGACCACGAGGAGGACCAGCGTGCCCACGGTGGCCTTCAGCATCTCCGGGTAGTCCAGGACCACCGTCGTCGTCTCGTGCAGGAGCGAGGCGCCGTCCTGGGCGGCGTAGCCGGCGAGGATCAGCACGATGTGCGCGAGCAGCAGGCAGATCGTGTAGCGGCCCGCCATCGCGTGCCAGCGCGCCACCCGGTCGGAGCCGACGCGGCACTCCAGCAGCGGGACGCGGGCCATCAGCCCGACGAGCACGGCACACGCGTAACCGCACAGCAGTCCGGCGATCCGCCCGGCGTTCGTCAGCCAGCCGGCCGTGCCGACCACCGACCCGGCGTTCAGCCACCACGGCGCCACCGCGCCCGCCGCCCCGGCCCACACCAGGGTGAGCAGCGGCCCCGCGGGGGAGCGCCGGGCGGCGAGCGGCACGGCCGGCGCCGTCCTCTCGTCCAGGGCGGTCATGGGTACGTCCTTTCTCCCGTCCGGCCCGCCACTGTGCGCGCCGAACCTCTCAGCACGCTCTGAGAAGGCGCCCCGCTGAGGAGACTCAGAGGGAACTCAGAGCCCCCCGGGGCGTACCCGCACCCGGCGAGGGGCGATGCTGGAGAGGCCATGAACACCACGCGCTCCGGCCGCCCCGCCCTCACCCGCCCCGACGGCACCCCGCTGCGGGTCCTCGTCGTCGACGACGACCCCGACCTCGCGGAGGTGCTGAGCGGTGCGCTGCGCTACGAGGGCTGGCGGGTCCGCACCGCCGGCGACGGGGCCGCGGCGCTCGCCGCGGCCCGGGAGCTGCTGCCCGACGCCGTCGTCCTGGACGTGATGCTCCCCGACACCGACGGCTTCGCCGTGCTGCGCTCCCTGCACACCGTGCGGCCCGACGTGTGCGTGCTCTTCCTCACCGCGCGGGACGCCGTGGAGGACCGCATCGCCGGCATCACCGCGGGCGGCGACGACTACGTCACCAAGCCCTTCAGCCTGGAGGAGGTCGTCGCGCGGCTGCGCGGCCTGCTGCGCCGCGCGGGCATGGCCCGGCAGCAGGAGGACGGCCCGCGGCTGACCGTCGGCGACCTGGTGATGGACGAGGAGGCCCACGAGGTGCTGCGGGCCGGCGAGCTGATCGAACTGTCCCCGACCGAGTTCGAACTGCTGCGGTTCCTGATGCGCAACCCGCGGCGCGTGCTCAGCAAGGCGCAGATCCTCGACCGCGTGTGGTCCTACGACTTCGGCGGCCGAGCCCATGTCGTCGAGCTGTACATCTCCTACCTGCGCAAGAAGGTCGACGCGGGACGCGATCCGATGATCCACACCGTGCGCGGGACGGGATACGTCCTCAAACCGGTGCCCCGATGACCTGCCCGGCCCGCCGCATCCCCCGGCCGCACACCCTGCGCGCCCGGCTCACCCTCGGGCTGGTGGTGCTGCTCGCGATCAGCTGCGCCGCCGTCGGCGTCGCCGCGGTCCTCGGTGTGCGGGCCTTCCTCACCAGCCGGCTCGACGAGCAGCTGACCGAGGCCGGCAACCGGTTCGCGGTCAGCCTGGAGCACGGCGAGGAGCCCGCGCGCGACGACCACGACGGCGACGAGCACGGCGACACCCGGCGGCAGGCCACGGGCACCTTCGGCGCCCGGCTGGTGGACGGCACGGTGACCAACGCGGCCGTCGTCCGCACCACCGGCACCCTCGACGTCCGCCTCACGGACGCCGACCGGGAAGGGCTCGCCGCGGTCCCGCCCGACGGCCGCGGCCACAGCGTGGACCTCTCCGCCCTGGACGGCTACCGGCTGCTCGCCTCCCGGGGCATCGACGGCGACGTCCTGGTCACGGGTCTGCCCCTGGAACCCGTCGAGGCCACCGTCCACCGCCTGGAACTGGTCGCCGGGATCGTCTTCGGGGCCGCCCTGACGGTGACCGGCGTCGTGGGCGCCCTGTGGGTGCGCTGGTCCCTGCGCCCGCTGAGCCGGGTCGCGGAGACCGCCGCCCGGGTGAGTGAACTCCCGCTGGCCAGCGGGGAGGTGGCGCTCCCGCCGCGCGTCCCGGAATCCGATCCGCGCAGCGAGGTGGGCCGGCTCGCCGGCGCCTTCGACCACATGCTCGGCCATGTCGAGGACGCCCTCACCAAGCGCCACGCCAGTGAGGAACGGCTGCGCAGCTTCGCCGCCGACGCCAGCCACGAACTGCGCACCCCGGTCGCCTCGGTCCGCGGCCACGCCGAACTCGCCCTGCTGCACCCGGGACCGGTCCCGCCGGAGGTCACCCGGGCCCTGGAACGGATCACCGCCGAGTCGACCCGGATGAGCGCGATGGTCGACGACCTGCTGCTCCTGGCCCGCCTGGACGCGGGCCGGCCGCTGGAGGCCGTGCCGGTCGACCTGACCCGCCTGGTCCTCGACGCGGTCACGGACGCACGGGCCACCGGCCCCGGTCACCACTGGGAACTGGACCTCCCCGAGGCTCCGGTGACGGTGACCGGCGACGCGCACCGCCTCCCGCAGGTCCTGGCCAACCTGCTGACCAACGCCCGGGTGCACACGCCCGCCGGTACCAAGGTGACGGTCACCCTCGCCACGGACGCGAAGGAGGCCGTGCTCACCGTCCACGACGACGGCCCGGGCATCCCCGAGGACGTCCGGCCGGGCGTCTTCGAGCGCTTCACACGGGCCGACCGCCGCACCAAGACGGAGAGCGGCGGGGCGGGCCTGGGCCTGTCGATCGTGGCGGCGGTGCTGGAGGCGCACGGCGGGACCGTGGCCATGGAGAGCGAGCCGGGCTCGACGGCGTTCACCGTGCGCCTGCCGCTGCCCCCGGCCGCCGCCGGTACCGCGTGACGGCGGTGGCGTCCCGGTGGGTGACGCCGCCTCCCCGGTGTCCTCCGCTCAGGCGCCCAGCGGGTTCAGCTGCCCGGTGTCCTCCGCTCAGGCGCCCAGCGGGTTCAGCAGGTCCGCCCGCCCCTCGAAGGCGTGCAGCAGCAGGTCGGTCATCTCGAAGACGTCCTTGGCGCTGCGCGCCGGGTCGGGGCTGAGGGAGGGGCGCCAGAAGGGGTCGCGCACGATGGAGTAGCGGCTGCCCTCCATCGCCCGGTGGAAGACCTCCGCGACGATCCGCCCGCCGACGCCGGTCAGCCGCCCGCTGCCGTTCACCTCGGCCTCGCGCAGGATGTAGAACCACAGCGGGCAGTGGTCGGCGAGCTTGGCCGCCAGGTCGCTGCTCAGCCGGGCCCCGGACCCGCTCGCGAAGTCGGAGGCGAGCAGCGGCTTGACGCCGAGCGCCTTGGCCATCTGCTGCCCCGTGGCGAGACGGACCATGGTGCCCCGGGTGAGGTTGCGGAAGGCCAGGTTGAGCTCGTTGGTGTCCTCCGGCGCGTTCGGCCGGCCGCCGAAGGAGCCCAGCGGCAGCTCGGCGAGCGGGTTGACCAGCAGCGTGTCGATCCGCTTCGCCACGTTGAACTTGGCCGCCGGCACACCCAGGTCCGGCCGGCCGCCGGCCGTGAAGTCGAACAGCCGCCGGAGGTCGGCGATCCAGTTGGTGGGCAGCCGCTCGAACCGGCCGGCGTCCGGGTCGTCCGGGTCGTCCGGCGGCGGGGAGAGGATGCCGCTGGTGCCGCTGAACCGGAACAGCAGGCCCAGGGTGCCGGCGCCGTCGTCGAAGATCCGGTTCCAGTTGTAGGCCCCGCGGACCATGCTGTGGCCCAGCCGGTAGGCGGCCACCGAGAACTCGATCGGCATCGTCGGGCGGTCGTCCTCGCCGGCCCTGGGCTCGAAGAACCTGCGCCCTTGGGTGAACACCTGGTCCACGATGGCCGGTTCGACGATCCGGCCGAGGAAGTCGTGCCGCAGCATCCACTGGTAGTGCTTGACGACCGTCTCCCGGGCGGTCTCGAACAGCACCGCGCTCGAGACGCCCTTGTCGACGAGGTCGGCCACGACCCTGTTGTGGAAGCGGATGAACGCGGCGTGGATCTGGGCGACGGCCAGGTTCTCGTCGTTGCGCGGGTCCGGGATCAGCGGCCGGCGCCGCTCGGAGATGAACGAGCCGACACCCGCCCGGGGCAGGTCGAACCCGGTGAGGGACAGGCCGACCAGGTGGTCCGCGCCGGGGCGGGGCAGGCCCTGGGTGGTGCCGGTCCGCAGGCGCAGCCCGTCGTCCTCGTAGAAGCGGCGGTCGACGGGGTGGTCCGGTCCGAGCCCGTAGAGGCTGTCCAGGTCCAGTGCCGGGGAGCGGCCCTGGAGGAGCTGGTCGACGGTGACGTCCTTGCCCAGGTGGACCGCGGTGGCGTCCAGGGTCAGGTCGTGGTCGACGAACTGGCCGAGATAGGTGAAGCCGGCCGGGATCGCGGGGTTGTCGGAGTCGGGCTGGCTGCCGGCGGCGGTCATCGCCTGGGCGAGCGCCACGCGGTCGCCGGGTTCGAGCAGGTGCTCGGGCCGGGCCTGGGGCCCCAGACGGGAGAACTGGAACTTGCGCAGGGCCGCGAGGGCCGACGGTATGACCGGTGTCACCGGCCCCTTGCCCCCGTCGTCGGTGAGCACACCCTCACCGACGACGAAGAACGACGAGCGGACATGGCGTTTGCTCTGCGGTTCGCGTGAGGAGCGGAACATGATTCCCCCATGTGTTCCTGTCGGCGCGCATGATGGCGCCCACGCTAGGTGACCCGAGCGCCGGACGGGAGAATTCCGTCAAATACCGCAGTGATCCTACATTTCTGTACATTCAGTCAATCTGCGTAAAACGGGCAGGCGGGAGGGGGAGGGGGACGCCCGGCAGTCCGTCGATGCTCGTGGCGATGTGCTCCTTCTTCTCGAAGTACGCGCTGAGCGAGGCGTCGTCCTCCCGGGCGAACCGCTTCCCGTGCAGCTCGCGGTCCTCGTCGTACGTCATGAAGGGCACCGCGTACCCGCAGGTGTCCCGCACGAGTTCGGCGTGCACGAGGATGACCGCGCGCAGACCGTGCGGCGCCGGATCGAGGTCGGGGAAGTGGGCGAGGAGCGGGCCGAAGCGCGGGTCGTCGCGGAAGACCGGCTCGCCGCGGCCGTGCACCCGCACGATGTTCGGCGGGCCCTGGAACGCGCACCACATCAGGGTGATCCGGCCGTTCTCGCGCAGATGCGCGACGGTCTCGGCGTTGGAGCCGGCGAAGTCGAGGTAGGCCACGGTGCGGTCGTCGACGACGGCGAACGACCCCTTCAGGCCCTTGGGGGAGAGGTTGACCGTGCCGTCGGCGGAGAGGGGCGCGGTCGCGGTGAAGAACAGGGGCTGCTCCTCGATGAACGTACGGAGCCTGCCGTCTATGCGCTCATAGGTCTTTCCCATGTCCGGTGATTATCCGGGACTTTCCTTCGTTCGTCCGAGGAAATCTCCGGGGTGGGGGCCGGACACCGCGACGGCCGCCCCGGCCGGCGCTCCACGGGGCGGCCGCCGCGCCTGTCATGTCACTGGTTCAACGTGCAGGCGGCCAGTGCGTCGAGGCCTTCGGGGCGGTCGGCGGTGCGGCCGATGGCGGTGGCGATGCGGTTGACGGTGGCGATGCGTTTGTCTTCGAGGGGGCCGAGGATGGCGTTCTGGACGAAGTCGGGGCCGCCCTGGCCGACGGTGTCGGCGAGGCGTTGGTTGGCTTCGGCGATCTGGGTGTCGAGCAGGGCGAGGTTGCGGTCGACCTCCGCCTGTGCGGTGGCGGGGACGGCGGGGAGCTGTGAGGCCACGTCCGGGCAGGTGATCGTACCGACGCCGGTGCCGGTGTCGCCCGTGTCCCCGGCGTTCCCCCCGTCCTCCGCGTCGTCGGCTCCCCCCGTCGACCCGGTCGCCGTGGCGCTCGGGGTGGCCGTGGCGCCGGCACCGGCCGTGTCGAGGGTGCACGGCGCCAGTGCGTCGAGGCCTTCGGGGCGGTCGGCGGTGCGGCCGATGGCGGTGGCGATGCGGTTGACGGTGGCGATGCGTTTGTCTTCGAGGGGGCCGAGGATGGCGTTCTGGACGAAGTTGGGGCCGCCTTGGCCGACGGTGTCGGCGAGGCGTTGGTTGGCTTCGGTGATCTGGGTGTCGAGCAGGGCGAGGTTGCGGTCGACCTCCGCCTGTGCGGTGGCGGGGACGGCGGGGAGCTGTGCGGCCACGTCCGGGCAGGTGATCGTGCCGGGGGAGGCGAGTGTCCTGGCGTCCGTGCCGCTCTTCCCGGACGACTCCCCGGCGAGGGCGGAGTTCACGACCACGGCGCCGGTCAGCGCCAGAGCGGCGGCGGCGCCGATGGCCGCCACACGACGCTTGTTGTATTTCGGAAGAGCCCTGGACATGCGGATGCCTCACTTGGGTCAGGGACGGGTGGACGGACCGGCGCCGGTGGGTTCAGCGGTGAGTACGAGTAAGCGGTTGCTGGTGTTCAAGGGATCCGCGAGAAGTTCGCCAGGGGGCGGTGGGGTCTGGAGGGACAGGCCCGGGCCGCCGGCCTGATTGACGAATCATGCAGAGTTCTGCATAATCATGCATGCCAGTGACGGCAGGTGGAACGGGGCACCGTCCGAGCGGATCCGGACACCATCCAGGCGGATCATCCACACCCCTTGCGAGGAGCAGCACAAGTGAGCAGCAACAGCGGTGACGTCCGGCTCTGGGGCGGCCGTTTCGCCGACGGTCCCGCCGAGGCCCTGGCCAAGCTGTCCGCGTCCGTCCACTTCGACTGGCGGCTCGCGCCCTACGACATCGCCGGTTCGCGCGCCCACGCGCGCGTGCTGCACAAGGCGGGCCTGCTCACGGACGACGAGCTGACGGGCATGCTCGCGGGCCTGGACCGGCTCGAGGCGGACGTGGCGGACGGCTCCTTCACCGGCACCGTCGCCGACGAGGACGTGCACACCGCCCTGGAGCGCGGGCTCCTGGAGCGCCTCGGCCCCGACCTCGGCGGCAAGCTCCGCGCGGGACGGTCGAGGAACGATCAGGTCGCCACCCTCTTCCGGATGTACCTGCGGGACCACGCCCGGATCATCGGCGGCCTGATCGCCGAGCTCCAGGACGCGCTGATCGGCCTGGCGGAGGCCCACCCCGACGTGGCGATGCCCGGCCGCACCCACCTCCAGCACGCCCAGCCGGTCCTCTTCGCCCACCACGTCCTCGCGCACGTGCAGTCCCTGTCCCGGGACGCCGAGCGGCTGCGCCAGTGGGACGAGCGCACGGCGGTCTCGCCGTACGGCTCCGGCGCGCTCGCGGGGTCGTCGCTCGGTCTCGACCCCCAGGCGGTCGCCGAGGACCTCGGCTTCGAGCACGGCAGCGTCGGCAACTCCATCGACGGTACGGCGTCCCGCGACTTCGTCGCCGAGTTCGCCTTCATCACCGCGATGATCGGCGTCAACCTCTCCCGGATCGCCGAGGAGATCATCATCTGGAACACGAAGGAGTTCTCCTTCGTCACCCTGCACGACGCGTTCTCCACCGGCTCGTCGATCATGCCGCAGAAGAAGAACCCGGACATCGCCGAGCTGGCGCGCGGCAAGTCGGGCCGGCTGATCGGCAACCTGACGGGCCTGCTGGCCACCCTGAAGGCGCTGCCGCTGGCGTACAACCGTGACCTCCAGGAGGACAAGGAGCCGGTCTTCGACTCCTGCGACCAGCTCGAGGTGCTCCTCCCCGCCTTCACCGGCATGATCGCCACGCTCACCGTCCACCGCGAGCGCATGGAAGAGCTGGCCCCGGCCGGCTTCTCGCTCGCCACCGACATCGCCGAGTGGCTGGTCAAGCAGGGCGTGCCGTTCCGGGTGGCGCACGAGGTCGCCGGCGAGTGCGTGAAGGTCGCCGAGGCCGAGGGCAAGGAGCTCGACGAGCTCACCGACGAGCAGTTCGCGAAGATCTCCGCCCACCTCACCCCCGAGGTGCGCTCCGTCCTCAACGTCCCCGGCGCCCTCGCCTCCCGCGACGGCCGCGGCGGCACCGCGCCCAGCGCGGTCGCGATCCAGCTGTCGGAGGTCAAGCGGAACGTGGCGGCCCAGCACGAATGGGCAGTGGCGAAGAAGAAGGGCTGAAGCCGGCGCCCTGAAGGAGCGCGGGGACAGATGCTCTGAAGGAGCGCGGGGACGAGCGCCCGGAAGGGGCGCGGGGAACTGCGCGACGAGCCACGACGATCCCGTACTCGCCACATCACCACGGCGACCGGTCTCTCGGGCGAAGGTCATCGCGGGTTACGTTGGTCGAAGCCGTACCGGACCGACCGAACGGAGCCCGCGATGCCCTTCGCCCGCCTCGCCTCAGCGACGACCCCCACCTGCCACCTCGGACTGGGTCTCGCCGCCGTCGGCCGCCCCGGCTACATCAACCTCGGCCGCGACCGCGACCTCGGAGAGGACCGCAGCGTCGAGGCGCTGCGCGCCCGCACCGGCGAACTCCTCGACGCGGCCTACGCCCAGGGCGTCCGCTACATCGACGTCGCCCGCTCCTACGGCCGTTCCGAGGAGTTCCTCGCCGACTGGCTCCGGGCCCGCCCCGACGTCGACGACGTCGTCGTCGGCAGCAAGTGGGGCTACACCTACACCGCCGGCTGGACCACCGACGCCGAGCGGCACGAGGTCAAGGAGCACGGCCTCGCCACGTACGAGAGGCAGCGCGCCGAGACGGCCGAACTGCTCGGCGACCGGCTCGACCTCTACCAGATCCACTCGGTGACCCCCGACAGCCCGGCCCTCACCGACAAGGAACTCCACGCGAAGCTGGCCGAGGCCGCGGCCGGGGGCCTCACCGTCGGCTTCTCCACCAGCGGCCCCGCCCAGGCCGACGCGATCCGCGCCGCCGTCGCGATCACGGTCGACGGCACCCCCCTCTTCCGTACCGTCCAGTCGACGTACAACGCGCTGGAGACCTCCGCGGGACCCGCCCTCGCCGAGGCCCATGCGGCCGGACTGACGGTGATCGTCAAGGAGGGCATGGCCAACGGGCGGCTCGCGGAACCGCACGCGCCGGACGCCCTGCGGGCCGTCGCGGCCGAGACCGGCCTGGGCTGCGACGCCGTCGCCCTCGCCCTGGTCCTCGCACAGCCGTGGGCCGGGGTCGTCCTCTCCGGCGCCGCGACCACCGCCCAGCTCGCCTCCAATCTGCACGCGGCCGTCGTCGCCCTCGACGAGGAGCAGCGGGCCGCGCTCGGCACGCTGGCCGAGGAACCGCAGGCCTACTGGGAGCGCCGCGGCCGGCTGCCCTGGCACTGAGCCGGCGGCTGATCCGACACTGAGCCGGCGGCTGATCCGACACTGAGCCGGCCGGCTGATCCGACACTGAGCCGGCCGGCTGTCCTGGCGCTGAGCCGACTGGCTGCCCTGGCACTGAGCTGGCCCGGGCACACCCCTTCTCCCACCCCCTTCCTGAGACTCGCATGCCCATGGTGAGACAATCGTGTCTCAGATGGGCTACTCTCGTCTCATGGCTGTCGACCGAGACCACGTGCTGCGCAGCGCAGCCGCCCTGCTGACCCGCAGATCCACCGCGACCATGGACGAGGTCGCCAGGGCCGCCGGGATCAGCCGCGCCACCCTGCACCGCCACTTCGCCGGGCGGGACGCGCTCGTGCGGGCGCTGGAGGCGCTGGGCATCGCGGAGTGCGAGGCCGCGCTGGACGCGGCCCGGCTCGACGACGGCCCGGCGCGCGACGCCGTCAGCCGCCTCGTCCGCGAGCTCGAACCCGCGGCCGGACTGCTGTCCTTCCTCTACACCGAGAGCCAGCTGTTCGAGGGTGAGGGACAGAACGAGGGCTGGGACCGGCTCGACGCGCGGATCGCCGCCCTGTTCCGGCGCGGCCAGCAGAACGGCGAGTTCCGCATCGACCTCACCCCGGCCTGGCTCACCGAGGCCCTCTACGGCCTCATCGCCTCCGGCGCCTGGGTCGTGCTGAGCGGCAAGGTCGCCGCCAAGGACTTCCACCACATGATCACCGAACTGCTGCTCGGCGGCGCACTGCGCCACCCCGCACCACGGAGAGAGGAACCATGACCAGCACCCTGCAGCCGGCCGGAACGACGGCGGAGGTGAGGCGTCCGGGCCGCTGGCTCGCGCTCTCCGTCCTCGTGCTCGCCGTGCTGCTGGTGGCCGTCGACGCGACCGTCCTCGGTCTCGCGACCCCCTACATCAGCGAGGACCTCCAGCCCACCGGCACCCAGCTCCTCTGGATCGGCGACGTCTACTCCTTCGTCATCGCGGGCCTGCTCGTCTCGATGGGCAGCCTGGGCGACCGCATCGGCCGCAAGCGCATCCTGCTCGGCGGCGCCACGGCGTTCGGCCTGATATCCGTCCTGAACGCCTACGCCGCGACACCGGAGACGATGATCGCGGCCCGGGCGCTGCTCGGGGTCGCCGGCGCGACCCTGATGCCCGCCACCCTCGCCCTGATCCGCAACCTCTTCCACGACCCGCGCGAGCGCAGCCTCGCCGTCGGCATCTGGGGCGCCACCGCCTCCGCCGGCACGGCCGTCGGCCCCATCGCGGGCGGCTTCCTGCTGGAGCACTTCTGGTGGGGCTCGGTCTTCCTGATCAACCTGCCCGTGATGGTCGTCCTGGTCCTCGTCGGCAGCAAGCTCCTGCCGGAGTCGAAGAACCCCGACCCCGGCCCCTGGGACCTGCCCAGCGTCGTCCTGTCGCTGGCCGGCGTGATCGGCGTGGTCTACGCGGTCAAGGAGGCGGCCGCCCACGGCCCCACCTGGGACGCCCTCGCGGTCGGCGCGCTCGGCGCGGCCGCCCTGTACGGCTTCGTGCGCCGCCAGCTCACCCTGCCGGCCCCGCTGCTGGACGTGCGGCTGTTCCGCAACCGGGGCTTCAGCGGAGCCGTCCTGGCCGATCTGCTGACCGTGCTCGGACTGTCCGGCCTGGTCTTCTTCCTCTCCCAGTACCTCCAACTCGTCCAGGGACGGGGCCCGTTGGAGGCGGGTCTGGCCGAACTGCCCGCGGCGATCGGCGCGGTGGCCGCCGGTCTGGTGGCGGGCCGGGCGGCGCGCCGGTTCTCGGTCCGCGCGGTGGTCTCCGGCGGTCTGGCGGCCGTGGGGCTGGCCCTGGCCGCGCTGACCGTCCTGGAACGGTCCACGGGCTACCCGCTGCTGGGAGGCGCCCTCCTGGTCGTCGGCCTGGGCGCCGGCTTCTCGTTCACGGTGACCGCCGACGTGATCCTGTCCTCGGTCCCCAAGGAACAGGCGGGCGCGGCCTCCGCGGTGTCCGAGACGGCGTACGAGCTGGGCGCCGCCCTGGGCATCGCCGCGCTCGGCTCGATCGTGACGGGCGTCTACCGGGGCTTCACCGCACCGGCGGGCACCCCCGAGTCGGCCCACGAGTCACTGGGCGGCGCGGTGGAGGCGGCGACGGCGATGCCGGCGGCCGGGGCCCGGGAGATGCTGACCTCGGCGCGCGAGGCGTTCGTCGACGGACTCTCCGTCGCCGCCGGCCTGGGCGCGGTGGTCCTGCTGGTCACGGCGGTCGCGGCATGGTTCCTGCTGCGGAACGCGCGGCTGGAGAGCCGGCCCTGAAGGGGCGCGGAGGTCTCGTGCCGAGCGGCGCGCGGACACGCACGAACACCACGCGCCCGCACCCGCCGGAGACACCCGCACCCGCCGGAAACGCTCGCATCCGCCGGAAACGCTCGCACCCGCCGGAAACGCTCGCACCCGCCGGAAACGCTCGCACCCGCCGGAGGCGGCGGGCCCGAGGCGGCCGGGCCGAGGCGGCGCCCGGCCGCCGGAGGCCTACGCCGCCTTCGCCTTGGTGGCGTACATGTCCACGTACTCCTGCCCGGACAGCCGCATGACCTCGGTCATCACCGAGTCGGTCACCGCCCGCAGCACGTAGCGGTCACGGTCCATGCCCTCGTAGCGGGAGAACTCCATCGCCTCACCGAAGCGGACGGTGACCCGCCCCGGCCGGGGCATCCCGGCACCGCCCGGCTGGAGCTTGTCCGTGCCGATCATCGCGAAGGGGACGACGGGCGCCCCGGTCATCAGCGTCAGCCGGGCGATGCCCGTGCGGCCGCGGTACAGGCGTCCGTCGGGCGACCGGGTGCCCTCGGGGTAGATGCCGAAGATCCTGCCCTCCTCCAGCACCCGTCGGCCGGTCGTCAGCGCGGCCACCCCGCCGCGGCCGCCGTCCCGGTCCACCGGGATCATGCCGACGCCGGTGAAGAACCACGCCATCAGCCGCCCCTTGAGGCCCTTGCCGGTGACGTACTCGTCCTTGCCGATGAAGAAGACCTGACGGTCGCAGACGAGCGGCAGGATCATCGAGTCGATGAAGGTGAGGTGGTTGCCGGCCAGGATGACGGGACCGTCCCCCGGGATGTGCTCCGCGCCTTCCACACGGGGGCGGAACATCAGGCGCATGATCGGTCCGAGCACTGCCTTGATGAGCGCGAAGCGGGACAACGAGCCCTCCGATGTCAAGGGATAGCGGTATGAGTCTGTGCAGGTGAGGACGATACTCGCGGCGCCCCTGGAACCGCACATCGGGTTCACCGAGGTCTTACGTACTGTTGACGTACGTTTACCTGAACGGACGCCCCGTCACGGGCCCGTCACACGGTCGGACCGGTGTGACGGATGTCGCGGCCGAGGCGGTCCCGGGCGACGCGGACCGTCGTGGCCCTCACTCCACCGGGCCCGGCACGGCCACCCGCCACCCGGCACGGCCACCCGCCACCTGGCACGGTCACCCGCCACCTGGCACGGCCACCCGCCACCTGGCACGGTCACCCGCCACCTGGCACGGTCACCCGCCACCTGGCACGGTCACCCGCCACCTGGCACGGTCACCCGGAATCCGGTGCGGCCACGGGGGAATCCGGTGCGGCCACCGGGAATCCGGTGCGGTCACCCGGAACCCGCCACGGCCACCGGAGCCCGCCACGGCCACCGGAGCCCGCCACGGCCGCCCCACCCGCTGCGGCCCGCCGCCCGGCGTGCGCGGCCCGCCGCCCGGCGTGCGCGGCCCGCCGTGCCACCGGCGCGGAAGCGCTCGACGCCGTACGCCGGCGAGCGCCACCGCGGCCCGGGCCGGCCGGCCCCGGCCCGCTCCGGCCGACACCGAGCGGCTACCCCGCCCCGCCGGGCCGAACCGACGGACCGTCACGACAGCGTCGGAAACCGGCCATCTCCCGTCACTCGCCCGTTCGGGCCGGAGCCTCCCTTCGGTCATGTGGAGCCCCCTACGATCTGCGCGCACGACACGAGCCGACGGCAGGGAGGCCCCATGGGAACGCACGAGTCGCAGGAGTCGCGGAAGTCGCAGCACGCGCCGGAGTCGAACGACCGGGCGAGCGGAACCGGACGGCGGGCGTTCCTCGGAGCGGCCGCCGTCCTCGGGGCCGGCGGCACGGCGCTCGGCCTGACCGGCACCGCCCGGGCCGCCGGGACCCGGACCGGCACCGCCGGCGCCGCCGGCAGCGGCAAGGGCCTGAAGAGCCTGCCCGTGCCGACGATCATCGGGCACCGGGGGGCCAGCGGCTACCGGCCCGAGCACACCCTCGGCTCCTACCAGCTCGCCCTCGACCTCGGCGCCGACATCGTCGAGGCCGGCGACCTCGTCCCCACCAAGGACGGCCACCTCGTCTGCCGCCACGAGCCGGAGATCGGCGGCACCACGGACGTCGCCGACCACCCCGAGTTCGCCGACCGGAAGACCACCAAGGTCCTCGACGGCGTCTCCACGACCGGCTGGTTCACCGAGGACTTCACGCTCGCCGAGCTGAAGACCCTGCGCGCGACCGAACGCATCCCGGCCAACCGCCCGCACAACACCCTCTACGACGGCCGCTGGGAGATCCCCACCTTCGAGGAGGTCCTGGCCTGGCAGGACGAGCAGACCCGGGAGCGCGGCAAGCAGGTCTGGATCTACCCCGAGCTCAAGCACCCCACCTACTTCCGCAAGCTGGGCCTGGGCCTGGAGGAGCGGGTCGCCAAGCTGCTGCGCCGGGAGGGCAAGGACGACAGGAACGCGCCCGTCGTCCTCCAGTCCTTCGAACCGACCAGCATCCAGCGCCTGAACAAGCTGGTCGACAACCCCCTCGTCGTCCTCCTCTCCACCGCCGCCACCCGCCCCTGGGACTTCGTCGAGACCGGCGACCCGCGCACCGTCGCCGACCTCGTCACCCGCAAGGGCCTGCGCGAGATCGCCGGGTACGCCCAGGGCATCGGCCCCACCCTCGACCTGGTGATCCCGAGGGACGCGAACGGCCGCCTCACCACCGCGACCACCCTGGTGAAGGACGCCCACGCGGCCGGCCTGATCCTGCACCCCTACACCCTGCGCAACGAGAACCCCTTCCTGCCCGCGGAGTTCCGCAAGGGCACCGACGCGGACGCCTACGGCGACGTCTTCGGCGCCTACCGGGCGTACTTCGCCACCGGCATCGACGGCGTCTTCACCGACCAGCCCGACACCGGCCTGCTGGCCCGCGAGGACCACGTCAACGGCTGACCGACCCGTTGGGGTGACGAACCGGCCGCCCGGGCAACCCCGGCCAGGGCGGCCGCGTCGTGCCGCACATGACGCACGACCTGCTCGCCGCCCTGCGCCCGCTGCTCACCGCGGAGGCATCCGCCGAGGCGCACGCCACCGGAACCGAGCCCGCCGACCTCGAACAGGCGGTCTGGCTGCGCCTGCTGGAACACCTCGCCACCGACGGCCGTCCGCCCCTCGACCCGCAGCGCTGGCTGCGCGGTGCCGTCCGCGCCGAGTCCCGCCGCGCCCGCCGCACCACCCGCCGGGAACGGCCCTACGCGACCGAACCCGCCGACGACCACGCACACGACCCCGAGCACCTCGCCCTCGCCGCCGCCCGCCGCCGCGCCCTGCGCGACGCCGTGCGCCGGCTGCCCGGCCGCTGCCCCCGGCTCCTCCAGGCGCTGCTGTCGCCGCGGGACCTCACGTACCGGGAGATCGCGGGGGAGTTGGGTATCTCACAGGGCAGCCTCGGACCGGAACGTTCCAGATGTCTGGGATGTCTGCGGCGTCTGCTCGCACCGGAGGTTGCGGCCCGCGAAGTGCGGGGATAGGAGTGAAGGACCACGAGCGATCAGGTGAGCGGGAGGCGTGCGCACATGGGCATGAGCGTGACCATCTCGGTGGCGACCGAGCAGGATGCCGAGCAGATCTTCAGGTTGCAGTACCTGTGTTTCCAGAGCGAGGCGGCCCTCTACGGCAACTACCGCATCGCCCCCCTCGTCCAGACCCTCGACTCGGTCCGCCAGGAGCTCGCCTCCGACTGCGTCTACGTGGCGCGGCTGGGCGACGAGGTCGTCGGCTCGGTCCGCGGCTCCCTCACCGAGGACGGCGCCGCCGCCATCGGCAAGCTCTGCGTCCACCCCCGCCTCCAGGGGCACGGCATCGGCGCCCGGTTGCTGCGCGCCGCCGAGTCCGCCCTCGCCGAGGAGCGCGGCGCCACCCGGTTCCGCCTCTTCACCGGCCACCGCAGCGAGGGCAACCTCCGCCTCTACCGCCGCGTCGGCTACGAGACGGTCGGCACCTCCCAGGGCACCGACGGCGTACCGATGATCGTCCTGGAGAAGGCGGCCGGGACGTACGTGGCTACGGCGTGACCGTGCGCGACCTGCGCAGCCAGTACAGCGCCGTCAACGGCAGCAGCACCGGGATGAACACGTACCCCATCCCGTAGTCCGACCACACGGTCGAGTCGGGGAAGGCCGACGGCTCCACCAGCGTCCACGTCCCGACCACCAGCACCCCCGCGAGTTCGGCGGCGCAGCACACCTGCGCCGCCCTCCGCGCCGTCTCCCCGCCCCGCACCAGCGAGTACGTGATGAAGCCGTACACGATCCCGGCCAGCGCGGACAGCGAGTACGCCAGCGGCGCCCGGTCGAACTCCGTGGCGATCTGGTACGCCGACCGCGACACGGCCCCGACCACCATCACGCCGTAGAACCACACCAGCACCAGCCCCGGCCCGCCGATGAGCCGCGCCGGCTTCTCCTGAACGGCCGCCATCTCAGCCTCCCCAGATGTCATAGAGCCGCACCTCCAGCACGGCGAGCACGACGGCGCCGGCCGCGACCGTCACCGAACCCCACCGGGTCCGCTCGGCCAGCGACATGAACCCCGCCGCCGGCACGCACGCGAACGCCCCCAGCAGATAGGCCACGAAGATCGTCGTGCCCTGTGCCGGTTCCTCGCCCCGCGCCAACTGCACGATCCCGATCACCAGCTGCGCCAGCGCCAGGACCGAGACCAGGGCCATCCCGATGAAGTGCCAGTCCTTCGTGGGCTGATCACGGTAGGCCGCCCAGCCGCACCAGGCGGCCAGCAGCAGCGCGGCGACACCGGTCACCAGCGTCAGGACATCAAGCATGCAGCGACTTTATTACGGCGTGACCGGCCCCCCGTGGTCGGCCCCGGACCCCGCCGCCGCGCCGCCCGCGCCCTCGGCGCGAGGACCGTGGCGTTGGCCACAGCCCACTGGGCCCGCGACCTGGCGCCGCCCCGCTGTGAAAGAGCTGTCAGTCCTGTCCTTCCTGGTCAACGGCGGGACGGGAGATCTCCGCGGGTGTCCGGGGCACGTCCGCGGCCGTCCATGATGCGGACGATCGGGCCCTGTCAGGACCGTACGTCTGGTTTACTGATCGCATGACCACCACGAGCAGCCGCACCCTTGCGACCGAGGCGACCCCGACGCCCGGTGCTCGTTGTACGGGTCGAATGTGCGCCTTTTAGAGGGCCCCTGCACCACCCCGGGTTCGCGCCCCGAAGCGAGCCGCCGTGGCACATCGGTACGCCGTGAGCCGTACGCGTCCCGAGCCGCGCCCCAGCGCACCTGTTCTCCCCCGGTTCGATCGCCACCGCGAGGACCGTGCCGCGTCCCTGACCGAATCGCCTCCGTGCCCGGGCACACCCACGCCCGCGCACTCGACAGTGACGGAAAACCAGTGATCACCACATCGGGCCTTACGAAGGTCTACCGCTCACGCGGCCGTGAGGTCACCGCCCTCGACGGCGTCGACCTGCACGTCCGCGAAGGCGAGGTCTACGGCGTCATCGGCCAGTCCGGCGCCGGCAAGTCCTCGCTCATCCGCTGCATCAACCTGCTCGAGCGCCCCACCTCCGGGACGGTCACCGTCGACGGACAGGACCTCACCGCCCTCGCCGGCCGCGGACCGCGCGCCGGCCGCGAGCTCCGCCAGGCGCGCAGCCGCATCGGCATGGTCTTCCAGCACTTCAACCTGCTGTCCACGCGGACCGTGCAGGACAACGTCGAGCTGCCCCTGGAGATCCTCGGCAGGTCGGGCCGGGAGCGCTCCCGCAAGGCCCTCGAACTGCTCGACCTGGTCGGCCTCGCCGACAAGGCCAAGGCCTACCCCGCCCAGCTCTCCGGCGGCCAGAAGCAGCGCGTCGGCATCGCCCGCGCCCTGGCCGGCGACCCCAAGGTCCTCCTCTCCGACGAGGCCACCAGCGCCCTCGACCCGGAGACCACCCGCTCGATCCTGACGCTGCTGCGCGACCTGAACCGGCAGCTGGGCCTGACCGTCCTGCTCATCACGCACGAGATGGACGTGGTCAAGAGCATCTGCGACTCGGCCGCGCTCATGGAACAGGGCCGCGTGGTGGAGTCCGGCACGGTCAGCGAGCTGCTCGCGACGCCGGGCTCGGAGCTCGCCGCCGCGCTCTTCCCGGTGAGCGGCGAGGCCGCCGGCGAGGGCCGCACCGTCATCGACGTCACCTTCCACGGCGAGTCCGCGACCCAGCCGGTCATCTCCCAGCTCGCGCGCACCTACAACATCGACATCTCGATCCTGGGTGCCGCCATCGACACCGTCGGCGGCCTCCAGGTCGGCCGGATGCGCATCGAACTGCCGGGCCGCTACGAGGACAACGTCGTACCGGTCGGCTTCCTGCGCGAACAGGGACTCCAGATCGACGTACTGGGCGCTTCGCACGAGAAGTCCCCGCTGGTGAAGGACGGTGCCAAGTGACCTGGTCCGAGATGCAGCCCCTGCTCGCACAGGCGTGTTGGGACACCCTCTACATGGTGGGCTGGTCCACCCTCATCGCCGTCGTCGGCGGCCTCCCGCTCGGCGTCCTCCTCGTCCTCACCGACCGCGGCGGCCTGTTGCAGAACGTCGTCGCCAACAAGGTGATCGGGCAGGTCGTGAACATCGCCCGCTCCATGCCGTTCATCATCCTGATGGTCGCCCTGATGGGCTTCACCCGCTCGATCACCGGCACCACCATCGGCCGCGAGGCCGCCATCGTGCCGCTCGCCATCGGCGCCATCCCGTTCTTCGCCCGGCTGGTCGAGACGGCCGTGCGCGAGGTGGACGGCGGCCTCGTCGAGGCCGTGCAGTCGATGGGCGGCAACACCTGGACGATCGTGCGCAAGGTCCTCGTACCGGAGGCCCTGCCCTCGCTGATCGCCAGCACCACCACCACGATCGTCGCCCTCATCGGCTACTCCGCGATGGCCGGCACGGTCGGCGCCGGCGGCCTCGGCGACATCGCCATCCGCTACGGCTACCAGCGCTTCGAGACCGAACTGATGTGGATCACCGTCGCGATCCTCGCCGTCGTCATCTCGCTCATCCAGTTCGCCGGCGACTACGCGGCCCGCTCCCTGCACCGCCGCGGCGGCCGCTCGGGCCCCGCCCCCAAGCTGCGGCTCCTCAAGGTCAAGGAGCCGGCGGCCGCCGACATCGGCAACGCCGCCTGACCCGTCCACCAGGATTCCCCGCACACCCGCAGCGGGGTCGCATCACCCTCAGGAAAGGCACTTTTCGTGCGTAACACCGCCAAGATCACCACCGCCGTCCTCGCCGCCGGAGCCCTCACCCTCGGACTCACCGCCTGCGGCTCGGACAAGGACTCCGCCTCCGACACCAGCGGCCCGCTGATCGTCGCCGCGAGCCCGGTCCCGCACGCCGAGATCCTCGACTACGTCAAGGAGAACCTGGCCGAGAAGGCCGGCCTCGACCTGGAGGTCAAGGAGTTCACCGACTACGTCACGCCGAACACGGCGACCGAGGACGGCTCCGTGGGCGCGAACTACTTCCAGAACCAGCCGTACCTCGACGACTTCAACAAGAAGAACGGCACCCACATCG
This sequence comes from Streptomyces sp. NPDC088812, assembly GCF_044750285.1. NCBI lineage: Bacteria > Bacillati > Actinomycetota > Actinomycetes > Kitasatosporales > Streptomycetaceae > Streptomyces > Streptomyces sp. NPDC088812. The sequence continues at coordinate 302,825 of NZ_JBIVJP010000005.1, forward strand.
TGCCCGTCGTCACGGTCCACCTGGAGCCGCTCGGCCTCTACTCCAGCACGGTCAAGAGCGTCGACGACCTGAAGAGCGGTGCGACCGTCGCCGTCCCCAACGACACCGTCAACGAGGCACGCGCGCTGAAGCTGCTCGCCGCGAACGGGATCATCACCCTCAAGGACGGCGCGGGCACCTCGGCCACTCCCGCGGACATCACCAAGAACCCCAAGAGCCTGAAGTTCAAGGAGCTGGAGGCGGCCCAGACCCCGCGCTCCCTGGACGACGTGGACGCCGCCGTCATCAACGGCAACTACGCCATCGAGGCCGACCTCAAGCCCGCCGAGGACGCCCTCGTCCTGGAGTCCGCCAAGGACAACCCCTACGGCAACTTCCTCGCCGTCAAGGAGGGCAACGAGGACGACCCGCGCGTCAAGAAGCTCGCCAAGCTCCTGACCTCCGACGAGGTCAAGAAGTTCATCGAGGACAAGTACGCCGGCTCCGTCATCGCCTCCTTCTGAGGAACCGTCACCGCCGCGAGGCCACACCCGGCCGCTTCCGGCCGGCTCCCCCTGCGCGCTCACGGCGTCCGCGCGCACTCACGGGGTCCGCCCCTTCACAGGGAGTGGACCCCGTGGTGCGTCCCGGTGCTTTCATGCTGCATGCTGGGCAGTTCAGCAGGCCTGACGGTCGGACAGGCCGGGCCCCGACGGTTTCGAAGGTTACGGAGCGGCGCATGACGAGCACCTTCCCCACCATCTCCATCAGCACGGAGCGGTTGGTGCTGCGTCCCCTCGACGAGGACGACGTGCCCGCCCTGGCCGAGATGATGAACGACGAACAGGTCACGGCCTGGACCGCGGTTCCCCAGCCCTTCACCGAGGCCGGAGCCCGCACCTGGATCACCGAGTACGCCCCCGCCGAACGCACCGCCGGACGCGGCCTCGACCTCGCCGTCACCGAGTTCCTCACCCAGCGGCTCGTCGGCGTCATCCAGCTCGGAAAAACGAACTGGCACGTCCGCTCCACCGAACTGTCCTACATCATCGCCCCCTGGGCGCGCGGCGAGGGCTACGCCTCCGAGGCGGCGCTCGCCACCGCGCAATGGCTGTTCACCGACCAGAAGTTCGAGCGCATCGAACTGCGCACGGCCGCCGACAACACCGCCTCCCAGCAGGTCGCGCAGAAGATCGGCTGCATCAGCGAGGGCGTCCTGCGCAACGCCTGCATAGCGCGCGCCCGCGCCGAGGACGGTACCTGGACCGAGGTGCGCACCGACTTCATCGTCTGGAGCCTGCTCCCCGAGGACCTGGACGGCGCCGGGGAGCGGCTCGCGGACGACGGCGGCTTCACGTCCTACGCCGACTGGAACTGACCTCCCGCCACCCCACCGCCGCCGCCCGGGCCCACCCGACCAGGTACTCTCACGGAGCCCGCCGCCTGCGTAGACTTCCGGGAGACTGACGACGATGGCCGACCGCGTCACGGTGATCGGCTGGGACGGCTCGCCGCTGACCGCCGCGGCCAACTCCGCGCTGGGTGCCGCCACGCTCGTGGCCGGCGCCGCCCACCACCTGGCGCTGCCCGAAGTGCCGCCCGCCGCCGAACGCATCCGCCTCGGCAGCGTCGCCCTCGCCGCCCGCCGCATCGCCGCCCACCGCGGCACCGCGGTCGTCCTCGCCGACGGCGACCCCGGCTTCTTCGGTGTCGTCCGCACCCTGCGCGCCCCCGAGTTCGGCCTGGAGGTCGAGGTCGTCCCGGCCGTCTCCTCTGTCGCCGCCGCCTTCGCCCGCGCCGGCATGCCCTGGGACGACGCCCAGGTGGTCGTCGCCCACCGGCGCACCCTGCGCCGCGCGGTGAACGTGTGCCGCGCCCACCCCAAGGTCGCCGTCCTCACCTCACCCGGCGCCGGCCCCGCCGAACTGGGCCTGCTCCTGGAGGGCGTCCACCGCACCTTCGTCGTCTGCGAGGAACTCGGCACCGACCGCGAACGGGTCGCCGTCGTCACCTCCGACAAGGCCGCCGACCACACCTGGCGCGACCCCAACGTCGTCATCGTCATCGGAGGGCCCACCGCCCCGGCGGCCGGCGCCGAGGGCGGCTGGATCGCCGGCCGCGACCCGGGCACCGGCCCGCGCGGCTGGGCCCTGCCCGCCGAAGCCCACGGCGGCGCCCTCGGCGAGGGCGAGTCGGAACTGCTCCGCGCGGCGCAACTCGCCCGTCTCGGCCCGCGCGTGGGCGACCTCGTCTGGGACATCGGCTGCGGCAGCGGCGCCTTCGCGACCGACGCCGCACGGGCGGGCGCGGCCGTCCTGGCCGTCGACCGCGACCTGGAGGCCTGCGCCCGCACCGACGCCTCCGGGCGCCGCCACGGCGTCCACCTCCAGATCGTCCGCGGCACCGCCCCGCACGTCCTGGAGAACCTGCCCGAACCGGACGTCGTCCGCGTCGGCGGCGGGGGAGCGGCGGTGGTCTCCGCGGTCGCCGACCGGCGTCCGCAGCGCATCGTCACCCACGCCCTCACCCGGGACGCCGCCGAACTCGTCGGCCGCGAGCTGACCCAGCACGGCTACCGCGTCGAGTGCGCCCTCCTCCAGTCCGTCGAACTCGACACGCGGGACTGGACGGAGACGGAGCGGAGCGTCGCGTTCCTGCTCAGCGGGGTGCTCCCCGACCGTTCCGCCTGACCCGGTCTCCCCCTCCCCGTGATCCTGTTGTCGTACCGCGCGCGGTAGGCTGGCCGATCGTCGTACCGCATCCGTTCGCCCGGCGCTTCGTCGGTCAATGTCCGGAAAACGCATCCGTTTTGGGATGTGTGTGGTAGGGCGAAACCGGAGGGCGCGCAACGTGGCGCAGTCCACAACGGAGCGTCGCGGATCAACCTGTCGTGGCGCGACGAGGGCCGGGACAATGCCACTGAATGGCTTTGTCGTCTTTTGCGGGCGGGTCGTTCGTGCCGCTGGGCGCGGACGCTCGTTCTTCACTACGGGGCGGTCGGTGCGCCGTTCCGGGTGAGCTGGTCGTAGGAGCACTAACCGATGGGCGAGGGGTACGCATGACCGACACCGGCCAGGTTCCGGGCGAGGGACTGCCGGAGAACGCAGGCATGGTGGATCAGCCGGGCGCCTCCGCACCCGGCGCGTACACCTACCTCTCCGAGACCACAGCCGAGGACGAGGACCTGTTGCTGCTGCCGGGCGCCCAGAGCGCCTGGGGCAACGAGGTGGCGCCGCCGGCACCGGAGCCGGTGGTCGAGGCCCTGCACGAACCGGGCCCACACGAGACGGCCGGCCGCGACAGCGGATCGGTCGACCTCAGCGCCGTCCGCCTGCCCGGCCCCACGGCACCCCCGGTGCCCACGGCCCCCACCACGCCGATCCCGCCGATCACCCCCCGCCGCCCGCTGCACCTGGGCCCGCCCCTGCCCGACACGTCCGCCAGCCCGGTGCGCTCCCTCGCCGACCGCGGCCCCGCCGGAGCGCCGGTACGCCACCCCGGCCCGCCCGTCTCCGGCCCCGAGTACCTCGACGCCCAGCCGCTGCGCGAGACGGCCCCGCAGGGCGCCGTTCCCTGGGGAGCCCAGGCCGCGCCCCAGGCGCCGGCCGTCCCGGGGGCGGCCCCCGCCGAAACGGTTGTCCCGGCGGCCCCGCAGCAGCCCGAGCCGGTGGGCGCGGCCGAGGCGGTCGTGGCCCGCGTGGCCACGCAGGCCGTCGCGGCCACCGGTGTTCCGCAGCACGAGCAGGAGCATGAGCACGAGCACGGGCACGCCGCCGCGACGCCGCAGCCCGTGGAGGCCGTTCACCCCGGCGGGGCCGCGCAGCCCGGCACCGTCGCCGGCGCGCAGGCCGTGACCGCCGGCGCGGTGTCCGCCGGGGCCGCGCCGCACACGCCGGGGGCGGAGCCCGTACCCGCCCCGGTGCCGGGAACCGGACAGGTGCCCGGGGCCGCCGCCGGTGTCCCGGCGCCGGCCGTGGGAGGGCCCGTGGACGGGCCCCAGGTGCCGCAGGCCGAGCAGGTCCACCAGGGCGGGTACGCCCAGGAGTCCGCCGCCGGTGCCCCCGAGGGTGTGCAGGCGCCGGAGCGGACGGGCGCCGAGTCGGTGCCGTCCGGACCGGTGCCGTCCGAGGTCGTGCCGGCGGAGGCAGCGCAGGCGGAGCCGGGGCCGGTCCCGTCCGGGCCCGTCCTGGTTCCCGGGGCGGAGACTCCGGGCGCGGGTCTGCCCGCCGATCAGGGCGCGGGTCTGCCCATCGATCCGGTCGACGGTCCTCAGGCGGCCGTCGCCGAGACGCCCGCTGCCGAGACGCCCGCCGCCGAGACGCCCGCCGACGCGGCCCCCGCGGTCCAGGCGGCCGAGGGCCCGGCGGTATCCCCGCCCGCCCCTCCTGCCCCGGTCGCGGAGGCACCCGCCGACGCGACGGCGCCGGCCGCCGAGACCCCGGTGCCGGCAGCCGACGCAGCCGCCCCCGCCCCGGCCGAGGCGCCCCCCGCGGACGCGGAGGCTCCAGCCGACGCGCAGGCCGACGCCGTCGAGGTGCCCGTACCCGGACCGGCCCCCGAGGCCGTCGCTTCCGACGCCCCGCCCGCCCCCGGCGCAGCCGCCGAAGCTCCCGCCATGGATGCCGCGGCCCCGGTCCAGGAGGCCACCGGAACGCCCGAGGCGGCGGCCCCGGCGACCCCGCAGGTCCCGGAACCGGTCGCCCCTCCCGTGGAGCAGGCCCCTCCCGTGGAGCAGGCCGTTCCCGCTGAGCAGGCCGTTCCCGTGGTGCAGGCCGTTCCCGTGGAGCAAGCCGCTGCGGCCGAGCAGCCGGACGCCCCGGCTTCCCCGGCCGCCGCAGCAGCCGCAGCCGCCGCCCCCGCACCCGATGCGCCCACTCCCGCAGCCGCCGCCCCCGCAGCCGCCGAGCCCGCCGTCGAGGTGCCGGCCGCACCCGTCGCCGTACCCGCCGCGCCCGGCGCCCAGCTCGCGGACGCCTCCGCGGTCCCCGCCGAGGGCGCCTTTGCCGAGGGCACCCCCGCCGAGCCGGCGCCCCAGCAGCAGCCCGCCGAGGCCGGGCAGGCCCCCCAGCAGGAGCCCGCGGCCGAAGCCCTCGTGGAGCCCGCACCCGAGCACCACCCCGCCCCGGAACCGCAGCCGGAGCACGAGTCCGCACCGCAGCCCGCACCGCAGGCGGAACAGGAGCCGGTGCAGCAGCCCGCACCGCAGGCGGAACAGGAGCCGGTGCAGCAGCCCGAGCCGCAGGCGGAGCAGCAGCCCGAACGGCCGGCGGAGCCGGCCCTGGCCGAGACCCCGGCGCCCGACCACGGAGCGGACCCGGCGTCCCGGACCCCGGACACCGGCGCCGCCCCGGTGGCGGCCGAGGCCGACCCCGCTGCCGCTGCCGCCGCGCAGTCCGGGGCGGAGGCGCCCGCAGGCGAGTCCGTCCCGGTGGACGGCACCGTGTCCACCGCTCCTGACCTCGCCCCGGCCGCACCCGCACCGCACGTCATCATGCTGCCGGACGGCCCGCAGGCGGCCGAGCCGGGCGCGGAGACGCTCGTGGCCCCGGCGCCCGGGACCGCTGCCGCCCAGGCGGCCGGGACCCCCCTCGCCACGGTCCCCGCCCCCCGCGGAGCCGACGCCCCGATCACGGCGGCCGCCGCCCCCGGCACGGAGCCGGGAGCCGAGCCGCGGCCCGAGCCCGACCCGAACGTCGCGCAGAACCCGGAGGACCTGGACACCAGGGCCGCCGACCAGGAGGAGAGCACGGCCCCGGTGGAAGAAGCACCACAGCCCACCGGCCCCGCCGCGCCCGCGTACGACGACGCCGAGCGCGAGGCCGTCCTGAAGGTCATGCGTGAACGCCGCGACATCCGCAACGGCTTCCGCAGCGACCCCATCCCGCACGAGGTGCTGCTGCGCGTCCTGGAGGCCGCCCACACCGCGCCCTCCGTCGGGCACTCGCAGCCCTGGGACTTCGTCGTCATCCGCTCCGCCGACACCCGGCGCGCGATGCACGAACTGGCGATGCGGCAGCGCGACGCCTACGCGAAGTCGCTGCCCAAGGGACGGGCGAAGCAGTTCAAGGAACTGAAGATCGAGGCGATCCTCGACACCCCGGTGAACATCGTCGTCACCGCCGACCCCACCCGCGGCGGCCGCCACACACTGGGCCGCCACACCCAGCCGCAGATGGCCCCGTACTCCTCCGCGCTCGCGGTCGAGAACCTCTGGCTCGCCGCCCGCGCCGAGGGCCTCGGCGTCGGCTGGGTCAGCTTCTTCGACGAGCGCGAGATGGTCCGCGCCCTGGGTCTGCCCGACCACCTCGAAGTGGTCGCCTACCTCTGCGTCGGCTACGTCGACGAGTTCCCGGACGAGCCCGAGCTGATGCAGGCCGGCTGGGCCAAGCGCCGCCCCCTGTCGTGGGTCGTCCACGAGGAGACGTACGGCCGTCGCGCGCTCCCCGGCGAGGACCCGCACGACCTGCTCGCGGAGACCGTCGCCGGCATCCGCCCGCTGGACGCCAAGGCGCTCGGCGAGGCCTGGGAACGGCAGAAGCGCATGACCAAGCCGGCCGGGGCGCTCGGCATGCTCGAGATCATCTCCGCCCAGCTGTCCGGTCTCTCCCGCCAGTGCCCGCCGCCGATCCCGGAGCCCGCGGCCGTGGCGGTCTTCGCGGGCGACCACGGGGTGCACGCCCAGGGCGTCACCCCCTGGCCGCAGGAGGTCACGGCCCAGATGGTCGCCAACTTCCTGGGCGGCGGAGCGGTCTGCAACGCCTTCGCGACCCAGGTGGGCGCCGAGGTCTGCGTGGTGGACGTCGGCGTGGCGGCCGACCTCCCCGCCACCCCCGGCCTGCTGCCCCGCAAGGTCCGCGCGGGCACGTCCGACATGACCACCGGCCCCGCCATGACCCGCGAGGAAGCCAAACAGGCCATCGAGGTGGGCATCGAGACGGCCCGCGACCTGGTCGCGGCCGGCAACAAGGCGCTGCTCACCGGCGAGATGGGCATCGCGAACACCACGGCGTCCGCCGCCCTCATCTCCGTCTTCACGGGCGCCGACCCCGCCGAGGTCACCGGCCGCGGCACCGGCATCAACGACGAGACCCTCGCCCGCAAGACCGAGGTCGTCCGCCGCGCCCTCGAACTCCACCAGCCGGACCCCGCCGACCCCATCGGAGTCCTGGCCGCGATCGGCGGCTTCGAGCACGCCGCGATGGTGGGCCTCCTCCTGGGCGGCGCATCCCTCCGTACGCCCGTGATCCTGGACGGCGTCAGCGCCGGCGCCGCCGCCCTGGTCGCCCGCGCCATCGCTCCCGAGGTCCTCGCGGCCTGCATCGCGGGCCACCGCAGCGCGGAGCCGGGTCACGTGGCCGCCCTGAACAAGCTGGGCCTGCGCCCCCTGGTCGACCTCGACCTCCGACTCGGCGAGGGCACCGGCGCCCTGCTGGCCCTCCCCATGGTCCAGAGCACAGCCCGGGCGATGCACGAGGTGGCGACGTTCGACTCGGCCGGGGTGACCGAGAAGTAGCGGTTGCGGGGCAGTGGGTGACCGGGCAGTAGGTGACCGGGGACGGTGGGCGTCGCGCCCGCCGTCGTCCCTGCTCCGGGACCGTCAGGGCCCGCCCGCACCCTCGGGCGCACCGGCTGGGCACACAGGCTGGGCGCCCGTCCGCACCGGCTGGGCACACAGGCTGGGCGCCCGTCCGCACCCCCGGCCGCACGGGCCGGACGCACCGGCTGGGCGCGTGCCCGTCCGGGCGCCCGGCCCGGCCACCGTGCCCAGCCACCGGACACCTGATCCGCCAGAAACGCTCGCAGCTTAAAATCCGCACGTCAGGGCTATCGCACCGCCGCAAGAGGAGCCGCACCTCATGGCCGAACACCCCGCCTACCCCGTAGGCCTCCGCCTCACCGGCCGCCGGGTCGTCGTCCTCGGCGGCGGCCAGGTCGCCCAGCGCCGCCTCCCGGCACTCATCGCGGCGGGCGCGGACATCGTCCTCGTGTCCCCCACGGCCACCCCGTCCGTCGAGGCCATCGCGGACGCGGGCGAGATCGCCTGGACGCGGCGCCCCTACGCCGAGGGCGACCTCGCGGACGCCTGGTACGCCCTGATCGCCACGAGCGACCCGGAGGCGAACGCCCGTGCCTCGGCCGAGGCGGAGGCGCACCGCGTCTGGTGCGTCCGCTCCGACGACGCCGACGCGGCGACCGCCTGGACCCCGGCCACCGGCACCAGCGAGGGTGTCACGGTCGCCGTCCTCACCACGAACGCCCGCGGCCGCGACCCCCGCCACACCGCCGCCATCCGCGACGCGGTGGTCGAGGGCCTGCGCGACGGCACCCTGGTGGCACCGCACCACCGCACCCGCACCCCCGGCGTGGCCCTGGTCGGCGGCGGCCCCGGCGACCCGGACCTGATCACGGTCCGCGGCCGCCGGCTCCTCGCCGAGGCCGACGTCGTCATCGCCGACCGCCTCGGCCCGCGCGACCTCCTCGCCGAACTCCCGCCGCACGTCGAGGTCATCGACGCGGCGAAGATCCCCTACGGGCGCTACATGGCCCAGGAGGCGATCAACAACGCGCTGATCGAGCACGCCAAGCAGGGCAAGTCCGTCGTCCGGCTCAAGGGCGGCGACCCGTACGTCTTCGGCCGCGGCATGGAGGAACTCCAGGCGCTCGCCGACGCGGGCATCACCTGCACGGTCGTCCCCGGCATCTCCAGTTCGATCTCGGTGCCGGGCGCGGCCGGCATCCCGGTCACCCACCGCGGCGTCGCCCACGAGTTCACCGTGGTCAGCGGCCACGTCGCCCCCGACGACGAGCGCTCCCTGGTCGACTGGGCGTCGCTGGCGAAGCTCACCGGCACCCTCGTGATCCTCATGGGCGTCGACAAGATCGGCCGGATCGCCGAGACGCTGGTGGCGCACGGCAAGCCTGCCGACACCGCCGTGGCGCTCGTCCAGGAGGGCACGACGTCCGCCCAGCGCCGCGTCGACGCCACCCTGGCGACGGTCGCCGAGACGGTCCGTAGGCAGGAGGTCAAACCCCCGGCGGTCATCGTCGTCGGCGAGGTCGTCACCGTCGGCCCGCGTACCCCGGCACCACCGCACACGCCGGCCTGACCGCGGGCGACAGCCCCGTTCCGAGCCGTCCGCACCGCACCCAGGAGAAGGCGGTAACACCCCCCGTGGCCGATCTCATCACCATCGAGGACCCCGGCGACCCGCGTCTGCGCGACTACACCGGCCTGACCGACGTCGAGCTGCGCCGTCGGCGCGAGCCCGCCGAGGGCCTGTTCATCGCCGAGGGCGAGAAGGTCATCCGGCGCGCCGGGGAGGCCGGCTACGCGATGCGCTCGATGCTGCTCTCCGCGAAGTGGGTCGACGTCATGCGGGACGTCATCGACGAGCTCCGGGCCCCGGTGTACACCGTCAGCCCGGAGCTCGCCGAACGGGTCACCGGCTACCACGTCCACCGCGGCGCCCTCGCCTCCATGCAGCGCAAGCCGCTCCCGACGGCCGCCGACCTCCTGCGCACCGCCCGCCGTCTGGTGATCATGGAATCGGTCAACGACCACACCAACATCGGCGCCATCTTCCGCTCGGCCGCCGCCCTCGGCATGGACGCCGTCCTGCTCTCACCGGACTGCGCCGACCCCCTCTACCGGCGCAGTGTGAAGGTCTCCATGGGCGCGGTCTTCTCCGTGCCGTACGCCCGCCTGGACAGCTGGCCCAAGGGCCTGGACTCGGTCCGCGAGGCCGGGTTCACGCTCCTCGCCCTCACCCCGGACGAGAAGGCCCGCAGCCTGGACGAGGCCGCGCCGCACACCATGGACCGGGTCGCCCTCATGCTGGGCGCGGAGGGTGACGGCCTGTCCACCCAGGCCCTGGTCGCCGCCGACGAATGGGTCCGCATCCCCATGTCCCACGGCGTCGACTCGCTCAACGTGGGCGCGGCCGCGGCGGTCGCCTTCTACGCGGTGGCGACCGGCCGCCCGCGGGCCTAGGCGCGTCCGACGAGGCGAGGAACCGGGACCCGGGGCCCGGGCCCCCGGACCACACGCCGGCCGCTCGCCCCGGCCCGGTACCTACCCGGCCGACCCCCCGCCGGCCCCCGGTCGAGACGGGTCCTGCCTCTGCCCCTGATCCACTGCCTGACCCTGCCCCTGCCCCTGCCGTTGATCCTTCACGATGCCGTCGCCGCCCCCCAGTCCCCGGGCGGGACCCTGGCAGCCCTGGACGACGGCGATGCCGAGCGCGACGAGCAGCGTCACGACGACGAAGACGAACAACCGCTGCCGCAGCAGCCGCGGATTGGCCGGCCGCAGCCCGGTCCCCGTGGACCGCGGCGCCGTACGGCCCGAGGCGCCGCGGGGCGCCGGCCGGCTGCCGCTGCCGGACCGGGTGCCGCGTGCGGCGCGCGCGGGGCGGCCGGTCGGAGTGGGGCGGGCCCCGGACCGCGACGACGGCGGCACATCGCCGCGCCGCGCGCCACTTCCGCCCCTCGAGGCGCTCCCGCCCGGCGCGGCGCCACCGCCCCGCGAGGGCGCGCCTCCCCGAGGCGGCACCGCCCCGCGCGAGGACGGCACCCCGCCCCGTGGCACCGGAGTGCCGGGCCGACGCAGCGTGGGCTGCGGAAAACCGGGATCGGTCAGCCGCCCGGTCGGCCGGTCCGCCTCACTGGCCCGCGGCACGGGCGGCCGGACCTCGGTCATCCCGTGGGCCTCGCGGGCCGCGATCTCCTTCAGCCTGAGCGACAGCTCCAGGGTGCTGGGCCGCTCCTCGGGGTCCTTCGCCAGACAGGCCCGGATCAGGGGGGCCAGGGCATCCGGTACGCCGTGCAGCTGGGGCTCCTCGTGCACCACCCGGTACAGCATGACCTCGGAACTGCCCTGCCCGAAGGGGGAGTCGGCCATCGAGGCGTACGCGAGCGTGGCACCGAGCGAGAAGACGTCGGTCGCCGGGGTGACCGCCGCGCCGCGCACCTGCTCGGGCGCCAGGAAACCGGGCGAGCCGACCGCCGTACCGACGTGGGTCAGTGTCGAGGCCCCCGTCGCCCACGCGATGCCGAAGTCGATGATCCGCGGTCCCTTGGGGGAGAGCAGGATGTTCGACGGCTTCAGGTCCCGGTGCACGACCCCGGCCTCGTGGACGGCGACGAGCCCCTCGGACAGCGCGGCCCCGATCGCCGCGAGCTCGGCGGCCCCCAGGGGACCGTCGTCGTTGACCTTGTCGTGGAGGGAGGGGCCGGGCACGTACTGCGTGGCGAACCACGGGCGGTCGGCGTCCAGGTCCGCCGCGACCAGCCGTGCGGTGCACCCGCCCCTGATCCGCCGCGCCGCCGAGACCTCCCGCGCGAACCGCGACCGGAACTCCTGGTCCTCCGCCAGATCGGGCCGGATCACCTTCAGCGCGACCCGCTGCCCCTTCTTGTCGGAACCCAGATAGACGACGCCCATCCCGCCCGCGCCGAGCCGTCGGTGGAGCTTGAACGAGCCGACGACGCGCGGGTCCTCGCGCCTCAGGCGCATCATCGCCATGTTCATCCCCGCTGCCCGGTCCGTGTGACGTGGCACAGCTTACGTTTCCACGGCCGTCCGCGCGCAGAGGCCGCGCCCTCTCGGCCCGGCGGATTGTCAGTGCCCGGTGGGCCACTTGAAGAGCGGTCAGAGGGCTCGCGTCCACTGGTGCCTTGCTGCCTCCGGCGCCTCAACGGTGGCTCACAGAAAGGGGATTGGACCCATGAAGGGTGACCGGGTGGAGATCGTCGTCGACGCCGGCGACACGACCCGGACGTACGAGGTGGTGGTGAGCAGGGCGGGCCGCCGGGTGGAGACGGCGGTGCGCCGAGGGGTGGTGGAAGTGAGTGAAGTCACCCTGGGGGGTCCCCCGCGAGGACAACTCGGGAAAGCAGCCCGGTACCGGACGGCCCCTCCGGGAAGACCCCGAGACCTGGGCCACCGTCTCCACCCAGGGGAGTACGCCCCAGGTCACGGCTCATCCTCCGGGAGGCCCGCCAATCGGTACGAGGGCATGACGCCCGCCCTCCGCCACGCGCCTAGATTGGAGGTCAAGCGGCGGGTGCAGCACTCGTCCCCCGAGGTCAGACACCCGCCGCTGCCGACGACAACCGATACGGTCAGGAGAGGGACCATGGCCCACACGGCACCGCGGACGATCGTCCGCAGCCAGGAGCGCACCGCGCTCCGCGCCCGCGGCCAGGGCCGTCGCCACCCCTTGGTGGCGACGCTGATGGCCCTTCCTCTGGCGGTCCTGCTCCTCGTCGTCTTCGACGGCTGGGAGACAGTGACCACACAGGCGTCGTCCGTGGGCGTGATGCTGGGGCGCTGAGCGGCGACCCCAGGCCCGGAAGAGCGGTCCGGGCGGGGACATCCACCCATGAAACCCCGTGGGGACGGGGGTGCGGCGGACGGCACAAATGCCGGCGCAGCTGGGGAGCTGCGCCGGCATTGCCCTTTTCCGGCACGGTTGCCGCCCGTGCGCTGCCTGTGTCCCGCCCCTCGCGCCCCTCGCGTGGCGTGGCGTTCCCGGTACCCGGCCGCTCCCCGTCCGTCGGGGCTCTCGCCTCCGCCCCTGGTCCCCGCCCCTCGGCGTACTCCCTCCTCCGGGCACGTACCCTCACCAGCGAACCGACGTCAGGTGCCGCCGAGGGAGTTCCATGCCAGCCGTCCCCCTGCTCCCGGCGCTCGCCGCCCGCGCGCGCAGCTCCGCCCATGCGTCCGTCGACGAGTGCGCCTGCGGCACCGCCACGCTCGCCGACCGCGCCGACGCCACCGTCGTCCGCCACGCCGGCACCGTCGCCAAGGCCCACGCCCCGGACACGGCCGCCGGCGCACTCGCCCCCCGCCTCGTCACCGCCGCGCACCTGCCCGACGTCCTCCTCCCGCCGCTCACCCCGACGCCCGCTGCTCTCCACGGCCGCCTGGTCACCTTCTGGCCGTACGGCACCCCGGTGGACGCGGACGACCCGGACGCCGCGCCCTGGGAGGCCGCGGGGACCCTCCTCGCCCGTCTGCACCGCTCGGCCGCGCCCACCCCGCTGCCGCCGATGCGGGGTCCCGCCAAGGCCGCCCACGCCGTGGCCCGCCTGCGTGCCGCCGGCCCCCACCCGGCTGTGGCCGACGTCCTGCGCGCCTGGGACACCCTGCCCGCCTGGGCCCGCGCCGAGGCACCCATGCCGGACGGCACCACCGTCTGCCACGGCGACCTCCACCTCGGCCAGCTCGTCCGTCATCCGGCCCCCGACGGCCCCTGGCGCCTCATCGACGTCGACGACCTCGGTGTCGGCGTCCCGGCCTGGGACCTCGCCCGGCCCGCCGCCTGGTACGCCTGCGGTCTGCTGCCGCCCGAGGAGTGGACCCGTTTCCTGACCGCCTACCGGCAGGCGCACGGCCCTGCCGTCCCCGCCGACGGCGACCCCTGGCCCGACCTCGACGTCCCGGCCCGCGCCCTCACCGTCCAGAGCGCGGCCCGTGCCCTCACCAAGGTGCTCGCGCGGGGCGGACGGTCGTTGGACGAGGTCGAGCGGAGTCTCGTCGACGCCTGTGTCCGAATGGGGTCCCTCCCTCCGCAGTTGGCGCCGAACTCCGCCAAGTAGGGTGCAACCGACCGCTGCCGGACAGAGTCTGTCCCGGCGATAGGCGAAGCAGGACCGACCGGCGAGGAGTTGAGCCGAACCATGCAGTGTCCGAAGTGTCACGCTCCGATGCACACCTACAACCGCAACGGCGTCCAGATCGAGCAGTGCAGCAACTGCCGCGGGATCTTCCTGGACTACGGCGAACTGGAGGCGCTGACCCGTCTGGAGTCCCAGTGGTCGCAGCCGGCCCCGCCGCCCCAGGCCGCCCCGCAGGCCTACCCGCCGGCCGCCCCGCCCGCCCCGGCCTGGGGCACGCCGCACGGCGGCCACGGCGGCCACGGCGGGCACTACGGTCACCACCGCCACAAGAGCTTCGGCCACATGCTCTTCTCCAGCTGAGCCCGGCGGGCCACCCGGCCCGCCACCTCCGCAGCACTTGCAGCTCTCGTGGCTCTTGTAGCACTTGCATACGGAGAAGCCCCCGGCCGTGGGAACGGCCGGGGGCTCCGGTGTGTGGACGATACTGGGATTGAACCAGTGACCTCTTCCGTGTCAGGGAAGCGCTCTCCCGCTGAGCTAATCGTCCTCGGGACCACGACCCGCGGGCCGTGAGTGCTGCGTGCGCGATACTGGGATTGAACCAGTGACCTCTTCCGTGTCAGGGAAGCGCTCTCCCGCTGAGCTAATCGCGCGGGGATCCGAAGATCCAGTGGACGATACTGGGATTGAACCAGTGACCTCTTCCGTGTCAGGGAAGCGCTCTCCCGCTGAGCTAATCGTCCTTGGAGGTGGAGACGGGATTTGAACCCGTGTAGACGGCTTTGCAGGCCGTTGCCTCGCCTCTCGGCCACTCCACCAGGAGTGCAGGGGTTCGGGAAGATCCCCTCGTTCCTTCGAGCGGACGACGAGGCTCGAACTCGCGACCTCAACCTTGGCAAGGTTGCGCTCTACCAACTGAGCTACGTCCGCCTGTCGTTTCGGTCCGCTTGCGCGTCCCGGCGACGTGTTGAACTCTAGCGGATTCCTCGGCCAGTACAAAAACGCGTTTGTGCAGCGTGCTGCGCTGCGTCTCCCCGGGTACCGGCCACAGTGCCTGCTCAGGCCCCCCTCGGGACGTGCCCGGGCCGTCGCCGGGACGCCCGCCCTAGACTCGACAGCGTGCTCGACCTCCCTCCTCTGGCCCGCTTCGGCGACCGCGTCGCCACCGGGCTCCTCGACGTCACCGACGATCCCGCGGCCCTCGACTCCGAGGGCTTCTGGGCCGTCTGCGCGGACTTCGAGGGCCGTCTGGTCTGCGCGCGCTTCGCGGACGTGCGGGTCGAGCCGGTGCCCGCGCCCGCACCGGGGGAGTGGCGGGGACCCGCGCCGGACGACTGGACGTCGTCCCTGGACCGCGCCGCGTACACGGCCGGCGTGCGCCGCATACGGCAGCACATCGCGGCCGGCCACGTCTACCAGGCCAACCTCTGCCGGGTCCTCTCCGCGTCGGTGGCACCCGACGCCGACGTGGACGCGCTGACCGCCCTGCTGTCCCGCGGCAATCCGGCGCCGTACGCGGGAACGATCCGCCTGCCCGGGCACGGCGTCGAGATCGCCACCGCGTCGCCCGAGCTGTTCCTGCGCCGGGACGGGCGGGCCGTGGAGTCCGGGCCGATCAAGGGCACCGGGCGGACCGAGGCGGACCTCCTCGACAAGGACCACGCCGAGAACGTGATGATCGTGGACCTGGTCCGCAACGACCTCGGCCGTGTCAGCCTCACCGGCAGCGTCACCGTCCCCGACCTGTGCGCGGTCGAGAAGCACCCCGGTCTCGTCCACCTCGTGTCGACCGTCCGCGGCGAGCTGCGCGACGGCGCGGGCTGGCCGGAGCTGCTGGACGCCGCGTTCCCGCCCGGCTCCGTCACCGGCGCCCCCAAGTCCAGCGCCCTGCGGATCATCGACGCGCTCGAGACCGCGCCCCGCGGCCCGTACTGCGGCGGCATCGGCTGGGTCGACGCCGACCGCGCCACCGCCGAGCTGGCGGTGGGCATCCGCACCTTCTGGATCGACCGCGCGGAAGGAGTCCTGCGCTTCGGTACCGGCGCCGGCATCACCTGGGGGTCCGACCCCGAGGCGGAATGGCGGGAGACCGAGCTGAAGGCGGCCCGGCTGCTCGCGGTAGCGTCGGGAGCGTACGAGGTGGATGGAAGGACCCTGACGTGAAGATATGGCTCGACGGCGGGCTGCGGGACAGCGAGTCCGCGCGCGTCTCCGTCTTCGACCACGGCCTGACCGTGGGCGACGGCATCTTCGAGACCGTGAAGGCGGTGGCCGGCCGGCCGTTCGCGCTGACCCGCCACCTCGACCGGCTGACCCGCTCCGCGCGCGGCCTCGGGCTGCCCGACCCCGACCACGACGAGGTCCGCCGCGCCTGCGCCGCAGTCCTCGAGGCCAACCCCATGCCGCTGGGACGGCTGCGCATCACCTACACCGGCGGCCACGGCCCGCTCGGCTCCGACCGGGGCGAGCACGGCCCGACCCTGGTCGTCGCCCTCGGCGAGACCACCCGCCGGCCCGACTCCACGGCCGTGATCACCGTCCCCTGGACCCGCAACGAACGCGGCGCGCTCACCGGCCTGAAGACCACCTCGTACGCCGAGAACGTCGTCGCGCTGGCCCGGGCGCACCAAGAGGGCGCCTCCGAGGCCCTGTTCGCCAACACGGCCGGCCGGCTCTGCGAGGGCACCGGATCGAACGTCTTCGTCGTCCTGGACGGCGAGATCCACACCCCGCCGCTCGCCTCCGGCTGCCTCGCGGGCATCACCCGGGCGCTCACCGTCGAGTGGACCGGCGCCAAGGAGACCGATCTGCCCCTGGAGGTGCTCCAGCGGGCCGAGGAGGTCTTCCTCACCTCCACCCTGCGGGACGTCCAGGCAGTGCACCGCGTCGACGGCCGCGAACTGCCGGGCGCGGCGGGACCGGTGACCGCCAAGGCGATGCGCGTCTTCGAGGAGCGGGCGGGCGACGACCTCGATCCGTGACGGGCGGGGCCGGGCGGCCATCGGGACGCGTCCGCGGCCGGTGGTTCCACGGAGGCGTCCGTGCCCGGCGGTTGTACGGGGCTGTCCGTGCCCGGCCGTTGCACGGGGCCGTTCGCGCCCGACCGCTGCACGGTGCCGTCCGTGCCGGGCCGTTGCACGGGGGCGCCGTCCTCGGCGTTCGCGCGGAGGCGTCCGCCCATGCTGTGTGTGCGTCCACCGCGTGCGCGTACATTCGGCTGAGCCGGAGCGCGACAGTGGGTAGAACACCCGTGATGACGACGACCCTGCGGCCGACCGAGCCGCTCCAGCACGGTGCGGACGGGGCGCTGTTCCGCCACTACCAGGTGTGCGTGAACAGCCGTCCCGTCGGAGCGATCCACCTCTCGACGTCCGAATCCTTCGGTCCCCGTGTCGCCCAGATCGCGGATCTGCACATCGAGGAGCCGGACCGCGGGCGCGGCCGGGCCACGGTGGCCGCGCTCGCCGCGGAGGAGGTGGCCCGGAGCTGGGGATGCGCCCGGATCGAGACCAGGGTGCCCGCCCACGCCGAGGCCGCACTGCGGCTGGCGGCCGCGCTCGGCTACGTCCAGCGCAACCGGGGCATGGAGAAGCCCCTCGGCACGTCCGTGCCCGAGCTGCCCGCCGGCAGCCGGGCCAGGCCCATGACGGAGCCCGAGTTCGAGCGGTGGTACGAACGGGCCGTCCCCGGCTACGCCCGGGTCTGGCTCGACCAGGGCGTGCCCGAGGACGAGGCGTTCGCCAAGTCGCTACGGGACCACGAGGTGCTGTTGCCGCGGCGCCTGGCGACGGAGGACACGCTGTTCAGCGTCCTGGAGCACGAACACACGCCGGTCGGCAGCCTGTGGGTGTCGTTCCGCGAGGACAAGGCCTTCGTCTTCGACGTCGAGACCGCCGAGCCCTTCCGGGGCCGTGGCCACGGCCGGTCCCTGATGCTGCTGGCGGAGGCACAGGCAGCCGCCGCCGGCAAACGCGTGATCGGCCTCAACGTCTTCGTCGGCAACACCCCCGCCGAGCGGCTCTACGCCTCACTCGGCTACGTCCCGGTGAGCTACTCGCTGTACAAGCAGCTGCTCTGAGACCGCCCCGGTCCCGCCCGGCGCGTCACCCTTGCCGGGCCCGGTCCCGCCCGAGGGGCCAGGCCTGTCGGGCCCGGTCCCGCCCGAGGGGCCAGGCCTGCCGGGCCCGGTCCCGCCCGGGGGGTCAGCCCTGTCCGGTCAGCAGCCGGTCGGCGATCTCCTCGACCCTCGCGCGCAGCCCCTCCTGGCTCTTGCCGCCGTCGAGGCGCTCACCGCCGATGACATACGTCGGGGTGCCGGTGACTCCGATCGCCTTGCCCTCGGCCTGGTCCGCGTCCACGATCAGGATGTGCCGACCGTCGATGAGCGCGGTGTCGAACTCCTCGGCGTCCAGCCCCAGTTCCCGGGCGACCTCGACCAGGAAGGGTTCTCCCCCACGGGTCAGCTCCTCGACCCGGCCCAGTACCGCCTCGACGTACGCCCAGCCCTTGCCCTGCTCCGTGGCTTCCTCGGCGGCCTGCGCGGCGGCGAAGGCGTGCTGGTGCTTCTCCAGCGGGAAATGCCGCAGCCGCACCTCCAAGCGGTCCCCGTAGCGCTCGCGCAGAGCGTGGAGGTCGTCGAGGGCGCGGTGGCAGTCCGGGCACTGCAGTTCGCACCAGACGTCGAGGACGACCGCGGAGGGACCGGCGGCCGCGGGCGCCGGGGCGGAGGCGGGGGAGGAGTCACTCATGGCACCAGTCTCCCAGCCCACGCCACGCCACCCCAATCCGGACGGGGCTCCCGCCTGTGCCCCCCAATCCGGACGGGGCTCCCGCCTGTGCCCCCCGATCCGGACCGGGCTCCCGCCTGTGCCGCCCCGGTCCGGACGGGTTTCCCCACTGCGGCGCCCCTGTCCGGACGGGGCTCCCGCCTGCGCCAGCCCAATCCGGACCGGGCTCCCGCCTGTGCCCCCCGATCCGGACGGGGTTCCCCACTGCGGCGCCCTGGTCCGGACGGGTTTCCCCACTGCGGCGCCCCTGTCCGGACGGGGCTCCCGCCTGCGCCGCCCCGACCCGGGCCGGGCTCTCGCCCGCGCCACCCCACCCCCATCCGGGCCGGGCTCTCGCCCGCGCCACCCCACCCCCATCCGGGCCGGGCTCTCGCCTGCGCCACCCCACCCCCATCCGGACCGGGCCCTCGCCCTGCGCCGCGTCTGAGGCCGGGGGCGGGCCGATCCGCACCGCTCTCCCTGACCGGAGCGCCGGCCCGCACACTGCGCGACGCCGACCGGGACCCGCGGAGGAGTCGACCCCGAGATGTCCCTGATGTCCGCTCGGACCCATGGCCCGGGGGCACCCCGCAGGTGCAGGATGGAGGGGCGAAGCGCTGCCGTGCCGCGGTGCCGAGCCGTCCCTGCCCGAGTGCGTCACGTCACCGTTGCCTGGAGGACCGGATGATTGCCGAGACCGTCTGTTCCGCCGTGGCCGCGGCCGGCCTGGGCATCGCCGCGATCACGGCCTACCGCAAGCGCTTCCTGGCGGCTGCCCGGATCGCGGCCTACGCACTCGTCCCGCTCGGCCTCGTGATGACCGGTGCCGTCGAGTGGGTCGCGGACACCGCCTTCAGTCCCGTTGCCTGGGCCGGCTTCGGTGTGCTCGGCGTGGCCTGGGGGCTCTTGGCGACCACCCGGGCGGTGGAGCGCCGCCGCCGAGGCGGTACCCGCAAGGAGCGCAAGGCGGCGGCGCGGACCGCGCAGCCCGACGCCGTGGCCCCCGGCGTCTCCGCTCCCTCCCTGGGGCAGGGCTCCCGCCCGGCGTCCCGTCCCGCGGCCACGCCCAGGGAGACCGCCGCGGACGACTTCAGTGACATCGAGGCCATCCTGAAGAAGCACGGCATATGAAGCGGCGGCGCACCGGGTGAAGTGGTGCCGCACCGGCAGCATCGCCAGCACCGGCTGTGCCGACCACACCGGCTGCGTACGCCGCCGGGCATCGGCACCCCGCGCGGCACACCGGACCTGCCCGGCCCGGTGTGCGGGATGCGGTCCGGCGCAGGTCGGCACAGCATCCGCACCTGAAGCGACACAGTCGAGCCGCACCCGCGCGAAAATGATCACGGCCGGAAGTCGACCTTACTAAATCGGCGAACACCCGCTCAATCCGGGCGTGTTGATCGCATAGCCGGTGCCGCCTGCGTCATCATCGCCCGCGAGATGCTGGACACGACACAGAGCGATGCCGCGCCGCCTCAGGACGAGCCGCGCGGGTGCCTCTTCGCCCTTTCCCAGCCACCGCTGATGATCTTCCTTGCGGTGATCGGGAGTCTGCTGCTCATGGCTGCGCTGCACGACCTGCTGCTGCTGTGAGCCGTACCCGCGGTACCCGGCGCCACCCGCCGGGGCCGCGTCGGCATCGGAGACCCCGGCACCGGCGCCCGACGGACCCGGCGACCGGATCGGCTGACCAGAGGGGAGACGGCGATCGACGGTTCCGTACCGGGGGAGTGGTCCAGCGGCTGCTCAGCCCGCGGCCTCCTTCCGGCGTGCGCGGTACGCCGCCACGTGCAGGCGGTTGCCGCAGGTGCGGCTGTCGCAGTACCGGCGGGAGCGGTTGCGGGAGAGGTCGACGAAGGCACGCCGGCAGTCCGGGGCCTCGCAGCGCCGAAGCCGTTCCTGCTCGCCGGCCACCACGAAGAAGGCAAGCGCCATCCCGCAGTCGGCCGCCAGGTGATCGGCGATCGACGCACCCGGCGCGAAGTAGTGCACATGCCAGTCGTAGCCGTCGTGATCGGTGAGCCGGGGCGTGGTGCCGGCGGCGGCCACCAGCTCGTTGATCAGTGCGGCGGCGGCGCGGGCGTCGGACGCCGCGAAGATGTTCGCGAACCGTGCTCGGATCTTGCGCACCGCGGAGAGGTCGAAGTCGGATAGCACACCGACGTCACTGATCTCGTGCTTTCGTACGAAGTCCGCGAGGGCGGCGACGTCCGGCAACCCGTCCTGCGCGGTGTCGTCCTCCGGTGCGGTGTTGACCAGATCCACCACGGCATCGAGTGCACACCGGGTGTCGTGGGTGATCAGCACGTTTCGCTCCCTGGCCTGGGGGTCGGGCGGACGCCCGCCGATGCTGGCCGATGGTAGCCGCACCGGGCCGTCGAACCACGGCACGTCGACGCCCGTGGACACGCACCGGACACGCCGGCGCCGCGCCACGGTGACCCGTGGCGCGGCGCCGGCGCATGCCCTATGCGGTTGTCCTGGCCCGAGCCGTCTCCCCGAGTGGACGGCGCCGGGCGGCTCAGTGGGAGCTTCGCCCTAGCTTTCCGCCAGGATGTGCGAGAGCTCCTGATCGAGGTCGAAGTGGCGGTGCTCCGTGCCCGGGGGCACAGCCGCGTCCGTTCGCTTCAGGAAGGATTCCAGGGCCCGCGCCGGGGCCTCGAGCAGAGCCTCGCCCTCCGGAGAGCTCAGGGCGATGCACACGACGCCCTGACCGTGGCTGCGCGACGGCCAGACACGGACGTCGCCGGTGCCCGTGGGCCGGTGCAGGCCCTCCGCGAGGAGGTCGCGGGCGAACACCCACTCGACGGTCTCCTCGGCTCCGGTGTGGAAGGTGGCGTGCACGGCGTAGGGGTCGGCCGTGTCGTACCGCAGGCCTGCGGGGACAGGCAGGGAGGACTCGCTCGACACAACGAGGCGCAGGTGCAGCTCGCAGCTGACCGTGGTGTTCATAAGCGCCAGGGCCTTTCGCTCAGTGTGCGCTCGGGGATTCGCACGTCGGCGAAATCGACATGCCACCTACGGTGCCGTTGTAAACCCCTCTGAGTGTTTTGCGTGCGTTTATGTAACCCTTCCGGCCGAGAGATCGTTCGGGGAGTACCACCATTACGGTGACCGGAATCTCTCGGGTAGGGTTGGCCTGTATGAATACGGGGAGTGACGAGCCGGGCGAGGTAGCCATGGCGGCGGAGGACGCGGGGACCGACGGGGCGGCGCAGGAGCAGGAGCAGGCACTCGGCTCCCGGGCGCCGGAATTCGTCAAGGCCCGCCGCGTCCTGCACCTGAGCTGGCAGGTCGGGATCTTTGTCGTCGGCCTGGCGGTCGTGGTGGCCGGCATCATCATGCTGCCGCTGCCCGGACCCGGCTGGATCGTGATCTTCGGCGGCATGGCGATCTGGGCGACCGAGTTCGTCTGGGCACAGTTGGTCCTGCGCTGGACCAAGCGCAAGGTCACCGAGGCGGCCCAGCGCGCGCTCGACCCGAAGGTGCGGCGGCGCAACATCATCCTGACCTCGATCGGTCTCCTGATCATCGCGGTGATCGTCGGTATCTACCTGTGGAAGTTCGGCTTCGAGATGCCCTGGAACATCGAGGACCAGTGATCCGCGGCAGCGGCGCACGGACCGGTGGGCCGGTCACAGGCACCCCCTGACATGGGGTAATGTTCTTCCTGCGCCCGGGCGATTAGCTCAGTGGGAGAGCGCTTCGTTCACACCGAAGAGGTCACTGGTTCGAACCCAGTATCGCCCACCCGGCACGGCGGCCCGTCTGCGACAGAGCAGACGGGCCGCCGTCGTATGCCCGTCGCGCGCCTCCTCCGGCGTGCCGTCGGGCCCGACGCCGTGTGCCGTCAGTGGCGCGGGAACCACCCGAGGACTCGCGCCGGACCTCCAGGCCGCCCGCCCGCCCACCCGCTCGCCCGCCCGCCCACCCGCTCGCCCGGCCGCCCACCCGCTCGCCCGGCCGCCGAGCCGCCCGCCCACCCGGAGGCCCGCCCACCCGGAGGCCCGGCTGCCCGGCCTCCGGGCCTCCGGGCTGCCGGACCTCCGGGCCTGGTATGGCGCCTCCACCTGGCATGGCGCCTCCGGCCGGACGCCGCTGAAACCGGCTGTCGGGAGGCCCGAGAGGACGCAGGGGCCCGTGAGGGCGCAGGGGCCCGAGAGGGCGCAGGGGGCTGCCAGAGCGGTGAAGCGCGGATGAGGCGACGCGCGGAGGGAACCCCGGCGTCGGCTCCTCGGCGCCGTGAGGAGCGCTGGCTGCCCGTGCGGGGCCACGGGGTGGGACCGGGGTACCGGCCGACGGCTCGGGGCTCGCGCCGCCTCGCCGTACGGCCTCCGTCGACCGGCCGGTTCCTCTCCTGCCAGGGTGGCGGGCTGAGCCGTCGTGGTCCATCCTTGCCGCTCAAGCACATACCGTCACCTTGGCGCAGGCCGTCATCTCGGCACGGGGTGCTGCCCGGCACGGTCGGTCGGCGCACCGCCCTGTGCGGGGGTCGCCGATGGCCGGAAGGGCCATACGTGCGGTGGCGGCAGGGGAGGGGCGGGTGGCTGGACGCGCGGTGGAGACGAAGGGACACCGGGTGGCTGCACGCGCGGTGACGGCGGAAGAGGCCGGGGTGCCGGGACGCGCACTGGCGGCAGCGGGTGCCCGGGTGGTTGGACGCGCGCTGGCGGTAGCGGGTGCCCGGGTGCCGGGACGCGCACTGGGCGCAGCGGGAGCCCCGGTCGATGGACGTGCGGTGACGGCAGGGGGAGTCCGGCTGACTGGATGCGTCCGCGGCCCGGGGTGCCCGCCCCGATGTGACCCCGCCTCCTCCTGCTCTGCCGGAACCTCTCCCGTGCG
Source organism: Streptomyces sp. NPDC088812 (assembly GCF_044750285.1). Taxonomy (NCBI): domain Bacteria; kingdom Bacillati; phylum Actinomycetota; class Actinomycetes; order Kitasatosporales; family Streptomycetaceae; genus Streptomyces; species Streptomyces sp. NPDC088812. The sequence goes on from NZ_JBIVJP010000005.1 coordinate 326,038, forward strand.
CCTTTCCTCGTGCACCTCGTGCACCTCGTGCTCGTGCACCTCGTGCTCGTGCACCTCGTGCACCTCGTGCGCCTCCTGCGCCTCCTGCGCCTCCTGCACCGCACCTGCGCGACCTGCGCGACGCGGGCGCCACCCTCGCCCTCGGCTCGCACCGGCCCGCCGCCCAGCCGCCCCGGCACCCTGCTCTCCTCCCTGCCCCGCCGTCGGCGAATTCCGGCCGCCCCCACACCCCCGCCAACCCCCCGCCCGCTGTCCGAGCAGCCGAACGTCCGCCTCTCACCTGCGCTTTCCTTCCGTCACTGACGGGATGTCAGTCGTCGGCCCCGCCGCCGACCCGCGCCCGCCCGTCAAGAAATTCCTGTCCGAATCATTGACGCTCCTGCGACCCCCTCGTACCTTGTGCCAGCAAGCGCTTTCTTGAAACGATTCATGCAAGCGGCAACGACGCTGCGGGGAGGCCGGCTGTGGGAGCCAGCAGGAATGTTGACAGGCGAACGATCCTGAAGGTGGCCGGGGCATCGGCGGCCACCCTGGGGCTGGCCGCTACCACGGGATGCGGAGGCGACAGCGGTTCCGGGGACGGGACGGTGACGCTCCGTTACGCATGGTGGGGTGGTGAGCCGCGCGCCATCGCCATCAAGAAGACGATCGCACTCTTCGAGAAGAAGTACCCGAAGATCAAGATCAAGCCCGAATTCACCGACTACGAGGCGTTCTGGGAGAAGTTCCAGACCCAGGCCTCCGGTGGGAATCCGCCGGACGTTTTCCAGAACGCGGTCGGATTCCTGCGCAAGTACGACAAGCGTGGTGTTCTGCTGGACCTCAAGACGCAGGCGGACGCGGGGAATCTGGACCTGGAGAACTTCCGCAACGGAGTTCTGGCCAACGGTCAGGTCGACGGCAAGCAGATCGGCATCCCCGTCGGCGCCAACACCATGTCGCTCGTCATCGACCTCAACGCCTTCAAGAAGGCGGGCGTCGAGGCGAAGTTCGGCTGGACCTGGGACGAGTACTTCGACGCGCTCCAGACCATTCAGGACAAGGCCAAGATCGCCGGCGACACCGGCTACTTCAGCATCATGTACCTGTACGACCTGTACCTGCGTCAGAACGGCAAGGCCTTCTTCACCGACTCCGACCTCGGCTTCACCGAGGACGACCTGACGCAGTGGTGGGAGGACGGCTACAAGCGCGTGAAGTCCGGGCTCGTCGCCGACCCGAAGAAGATCGAGCAGGCCAAGCCCAAGTCCGGTCTGTCGGCAGGCCTCGCCGCGTCCGAGTTCACCTGGGACAACTTCTCCATCCGCTACGAGGGCGAGGGCGAGTCGGACTACGGGCTCGCGCCGATCCCCACCACGGACGGCAAGAACACCGGCCAGTACCTCGGCTCGCTGATGCTCAGCGCCTTCTCCGGGACCAAGCACCCCAAGGAGGTCGCGCAGTTCATCGACTTCATGGTGCACGACCCCGAGGTCGGCAAGATCATGGGCTACGACCGAGGCATCCTCGCCACGACCGAGCAGTACGACGCGTTCACCCCCACCGACGACAACAACAAGGGAGTCAAGGCGTACGAGGAGGAGGTCGCCGCGGCCGGCGTCCTCGGGAAGATCACCCCGCACCCGTCCGGCGCCGATGTCATCGAGGCGGCCTTCCTGCGCATCGGCGGTGAGGTCGCCCAGGGCAAGACCAAGCCCGCCGACGCCGCCAAGACGCTGTTCAACGAGGCCAAGGCCGCGTTCGCGGGCTGAGGGGACGTACCACCATGACGCTCGTCAAGGAAGCGCCCGCGCGCTCGGCCGGGAAGCGGTCCGCCGCTCCCGTCGCCGGGCGCCGCGGGCGGCGCCGCGAGAACCTCGCCGGTTATCTCTTCATGTCGCCGTGGATCGCGGGGTTCCTGCTGCTCACGGCGGGGCCGATGATCGCGTCGCTGTACTACGCGTTCACCAGCTACAACCTGTTCACGCCGCCCCAGTGGGTGGGGCTGGACAACTTCACGACGATGTTCCAGGACCCACGCTGGCAGAAGTCGGTGCAGGTCACGCTGAAGTACGTCGTCGTGGCCACTCCGCTGAAGCTCCTCCTCGCGCTCGGCGTCGCGCTGCTGCTCGCGCAGAAGCGGCGAGGGCAGGGCCTGTACCGGGCCGCGTTCTACATGCCCTCGCTCATCGGCGCCAGCGTCTCCGTGGGTTTCGTGTGGCGGGCGCTGTTCTCGGACGACGCGGTCGTGGACCGTACGCAGAAGATCTTCGGTCTCGACGTGGGTGGCTGGATCGGCAACCCGGACTACGTCATCTACGCCCTGGTGGCACTGAGCATCTGGCAGTTCGGCGCGCCGATGGTCATCTTCCTGGCCGGCCTCAAGCAGGTCCCGCGGGAGCTGTACGAGGCCGCCGAGATGGACGGTGCCGGACCCTTCCGCAGGTTCTGGAACGTCACGCTGCCGATGATCTCCCCGGTGCTGTTCTTCAACGTGCTGCTGGAGTCCATCCACGCGTTCCAGGTGTTCGGCTCCGCGTACGTCGTCTCCGACACCCGGTGCGGGCCCGCCGACGCCACGCTCGTCTACACCTGCTACCTCTACCAGAAGGGCTTCAAGGAGGCCCAGATGGGCTTCGCCTCGGCGATGGCCTGGACGCTGGTGGTCGCGGTGGCGCTCGTCACGGCGGTCCTGTTCTGGTCGCAGAAGAAGTGGGTGCACTACGAGGAGGCCGCCAAGTGACCACTGCCACCAGCCCTGTGGTGCGCACCGCGAACGAGCGGCGGCGCACCGGATCGATCGCCTGGCACGTGGGCGCGCTCCTCGTCCTCGCGGTCGTCCTGTACCCGGTCGTCTGGGTGGTCGGTGCCTCGTTCAAGCCGAGCAAGGACATCATCGCCAGCCTCGACCTGCTGCCCACCGAGCCGGTCTGGGCGAACTTCTCCGGGCTCGCCGACGGTATCTCCGGCATCTCCATCAGCAGCTTCTTCGTGAACTCGCTGATGTACGCCGTCCTCGCCGTCGTCGGTGTCGTGGTGTCCAGCTCGCTGACCGCGTACGCCTTCGCCAAGATCCGGTTCGCCGGACGGAACCTGCTGTTCACGCTGATGATCGGCACGCTGCTGCTGCCGTACCACGTGCTGCTCATCCCGCAGTACGTGATGTTCCGCAACCTGGAACTCGTCGACACGCTGGTGCCGCTCGTCGCGGGCAAGTTCCTGGCCACGGAGGCGTTCTTCGTCTTCCTCATGGTGCAGTTCATGCGCGGGCTGCCGCGCGAGCTGGACGAGGCCGCCAAGCTCGACGGCTGCGGGCACCTGAGGACCTACTGGTCGATCGTGCTGCCGCTGTGCCGCCCCGCCATCATCACCAGCGCCATCTTCACCTTCATCAACGCGTGGAACGACTTCATGGGGCCGTTGATCTACCTCAACAGCCCCGACAAGTACACCGTCTCGCTCGGCCTGATGATGTTCCGCGACCAGGAGGGCATCTCCAACTACGGCAGCATGATCGCGATGTCGCTGGTGGCGCTGGTGCCGGTCATCGCCTTCTTCATGGCCTTCCAGCGCTACCTCATCGACGGTATGGCGACGTCCGGACTGAAGGGCTGAGACGGTCACCATGGCGCAGACACGCGTGAAGGCACGCAAGGAGTCCGTGTTCGGCGAGCGCTTCGCGCTCTTCGCCGAGTCCCTGCTCACCGGCGTGTGGATCGCCGTGGCCTGTCTCGGGGTCGTCACCTACCCCGCGGCCTTCGCCGCCGGCGCGCGGCATCTGCGGCGACGGGCCCGTCATGAGGGCGGCGGCTGGCGGGACTTCGTCGCGGACTTCCGGGCGGCCGTGCGCGCGGGGTGGGTCGTCGGGCTCACCGGCTGGGTGGCGGCGGCCGCGGTCTGGATCGACTTACAGGCCGCGCGCGCCGGGCTCCCCGGCGGACCGCTCGTCGGAGCCGTGGGCCTGTTCGCCCTGATCGGGTTCGTGGTCGCCGGGATGCGCGCGGCCGCGGTGTGGACGCCGGGGGATTCCTGGCGCCCGCTGCTCGCCCAGGCCGGCCGCCGTACCGTGCTCGACCCTGCCGGATCCTTTCTGCTCACCGCCGGGCTCGCCGTGGCCGCCCTGTCCGGCATGTTCATAGCGCCGCTGGCGGTCCCCGTCCTGGGGGCCGTCGCGGCGGCGGCCGTCGCCGTCGAGGAACGCCACCGGCGCCGCTGACGGGCGGTGCCCCCTTCTCGGTCCGGCGCCCTGGGCGCCGTACCTCACCCTGTCATGCCCCTGACCACCCCCTGCATCCCGCACGGAAGGAAAGGCTGCATCCCATGTCTCCCATCCCCCGTAGGTCCCTCCTCAAGGCGGCAGCCGTCGCCGGCGCCGCCGCCCAGTTCAGCTGGGCGCTCGGGTCGAAGGAAGCGCAGGCCGCCCCCGCAGCCGCGGCCGCCGACAACGACCCGGTGACCCTGGACTGGCTGGAGGACGGCGGCCTCGGCGCCGCCCCCGGCTCCACCCTCGGCGTGCCCTGGCCGATGGGCACCTACCAGGAGGACCAGGCCTTCGCGCTGACGGACGCCGACGGCAAGGACGTGCCCGTACAGTCCTGGCCGATCGCCTATTGGCCGGACGGGTCCCTGAAGTGGACCGCCCACGCCGTCAGCTCCGGAACCGGCAAGCTCACCCTCGCCGCCGGCACCCCGGCCGCCCCCGAGCAGAAGGTCACCGTCGACAAGAGCGGCGGCACCATCGACGTCTCCACGGGCGTCATCACCGCGAAGATCGGCAAGGACGGCGCCACCCTCATCAAGTCGGTCAAGCGCGGCTCCACCGAGATCGCCAAGAACGGCCGCCTGGTCCTGATCCGCCAGCCCGAGATCGAGGACGAGGACCAGGGCAGCGTCAAGACCGAGCGCTTCGACGGCGCCATCTCCGACGTCACCGTCGAGCAGGAGGGCCCGGTCCGCGCGGTCGTCCGCATCGACGGCACGCACCGCAAAGGCAGCCGCAGCTGGCTGCCGTTCTCCATCCGCCTGTACTTCTACGCCGGCGCCGACTCCTTCCGCATGGTGCACACCATCACCTTCGACGGCACCCAGGAGCCCGGGAAGGCCAGCGGGGACTTCATCCGCGGCCTCGGTGTCCGCTTCACCGTCCCGATGCGCGACGAGTCCTACGACCGTCACATCCGCATCGGCGGCGAGGGCACCGGCCTGCTCCGCGAGGCCGTCAAGGGCATCACCGGCCTGCGCCGCGACCCGGGCGCGGCCGTCCAGGCGGCCCAGTACGCGGGCGAGAAGCTGCCCGACCCCTCCACCTGGGACCAGCGGGTCACCACCCGCCTCCAGTACATCCCCGAGTGGGGCGACTACACCCTCTCCCAGCTCTCCGCCGACGGCTTCACCCTGCGCAAGCGCACCAAGAAGGGCTACGGCTGGATCGGCGCCGGCGGCGGCAAGCGGGCCTCCGGGTTCGGGTACGTCGGCGGCGTGAGCGGCGGCCTCTCCTTCGGCCTCAGGGACTTCTGGGAGAAGTTCCCCGCCCAGCTCGACATCCGCGATGCCCACACCGACGAGGCCGAGGTCACCCTCTGGCTCTGGTCGCCCGAGGCGCAGCCCATGGACCTGCGCTTCTACCACGACGGCATGGAGCAGGACACCTACGCCGAGCAGCTCGAAGGCCTCAACATCACCTACGAGGACTACGAGCCCGGCTTCGGCACCCCCTACGGCATCGCCCGGACCTCCGAACTCCTCTTCTGGGCCAACGAGGCCACCCCGACCCCGGAGAAGCTCGCCGAGCAGGTCGAGGCCGTCCGGGTCCTGCCCCAGCTCGCCGCCCCGCCGGGGCAGCTCATCAAGGCCAAGGTCTTCGGCCCCGGCCTCTACTCCGAGCCCGACCGCTCCACCCCCGCCAAGGCCAAGATCGAGGACCACCTCGACTTCCTCTTCACCTACTACAAGGACCAGGTGGAGCAGCGCCGCTGGTACGGCTTCTGGGACTACGGCGACATCATGCACACCTACGACACCGTCCGGCACCAGTGGCGGTACGACATCGGCGGCTACGCCTGGGACAACTCCGAGCTGTCGCCGGACCTCTGGCTCTGGTTCGCCTACCTGCGCTCCGGCCGCGCGGACATCTTCCGCTTCGCCGAGGCGATGACCCGGCACACCGGCGAGGTCGACGTCTACCACATCGGCCAGTGGGCGGGCCTGGGCACCCGGCACGGCGTCCAGCACTACGCCGACAGCGCCAAGCAGCAGCGCATCGCCAACACCACCTACCGCCGCTACTACTACTTCCTCACCGCCGACGAACGCGTCGGCGACCTCATGCACGCCAACGTCGACTCCGACGAGACCTTCCTCGTCCTCGACCCGCAGCGCAAGGTGCGCACCGACACCTACACGCCCGACCGGCACGCCCTGTCGATCGGCTTCGGCACCGACTGGAGCGGTCTGGTGTCGGCCTGGCTGACGGAATGGGAGCGCAAGGGCCCGAAGTGGGAGAAGGCCAAGGCGCGCGTGCTGTCGACGATGGAGGGCATCGCCGCCCAGCCGAACGGCTTCGTGCAGGGCAGCGGCCTGTACGACCTCGACACCGGCCAGTTCGCCGTCGCCACGACGCCGGTCGTCGGCGTCTCCCACCTCTCCGCCGTCTTCGGCCTCAACGAGCTGTGCGCCGAACTCATCCACCTCGTCGACATACCGAAGTTCAACGAGGCCTACTACGACTACTGCCGCTACTTCAACGCCAGCAAGACCGAACAGGCGGCACGCTACGGCTCCAACTTCGGCACCCTGCTGCTGTTCCAGGGTCACTCGCGCCTCGACGCGTACGCGGCCGTGCAGACCGGGGACGAGAAGCTCGCCACGCGTGCCTGGCAGAAGTTCTACAACTCCGACGGCTACCTGGAGTCCGCGCCCTGGAAGACGGAGGAGCTGAGCGGTCCCGTCACCCTGGTGCCGGGCAGCGAGGCGGCCTGGGTGTCCACCAACGACACCGCGCTGTACGGCCTCGCCGCCATCGAGAACCTGGCGCTGCTCGGGGACAAGATGCCGTCGTAGCCGGCCGGGGGCGAAGGGGGTGATCCGCGTCGGCCGGATCACCTCCCGGGCCTGTCGAGCGGATCACGCCGCGGACGACAGGGCCGCTAGTCCATCCTCCCCAGCACCTCCCGCACCCGCCGCGCGTCGCGCAACCGCTGCTCGTAGGTGGCACCCACCGCGAGCAGCAGCAGACCGGCGAGTGCGGGAGGCACCCACCTCGGGACGAGACCGACGACCTGGGCGAGGTACGGAGCCAGCTCGTGCAGCGCGTCCAGGGCCAGCACCGAGGCGCCCAGCGCCAGGGGTGCCTGGAGCCGGTGCCGGGCGCCCAGCAGCGTGACCAGCAGCGCCGCGGCCCCCAGCAGCAGCGGACGCGTCCACTGCGGGTCGCCCCAGGCCGCGGCGAGGCTCGGCAGGAACGTGGCGGCGAGGCCTGGGCCGTACGCCGTCCAGGACGAGGTCTCCGGCACGCGGCGCCGGCGCCAGGCACCCACGGCCAGGGCCGAGACGGTCACGGGCAGCGTGTACGCCTCCGGCGTGGAGACGTCCCAGGCGGCCAGGCGGACCCAGGCGGCCAGCAGGAAGAGGACACCGGCCGCGAAGCCGGCGGGCCGGCGGCCGGCGCGGACCGCCGAGGCGCCCGTGATCACACCGCACAGGGACAGCACCAGTGCCAGCATCGGCGGATCGGTCACCGCGAGACCCACCGCGAGCACCGCGGCGGCCGCGCCCGTCACCTCGACCGGCACGGTCGCCGGGGACCCTCCGAGCCGGGCGGCGAACAGGGCCGCGGCCGCGGCGACCGCGAGGACCGGCAGTGCGGTGTGCGCCGCCGGCCAGTCCGCCGCCGTGCCCGCCGCGCAGGCCAGCGCGGTGGCGTACCCGAGCGCGGCCGGGGCCGTGACCGGGGTGAGCCGAGGCCGCGCCGACACCGTCACGAACAGCGCCGTCAGCGCCGGCAGCACGGTCAGGGTCGCGCTCTGCGTCGCCAGGGACAGCAGGGCGACGGTGACCGAGGTGGCCAGGGAGAGGGCCGCGGCGGTCCACGGGGTGGGCAGGAAGGCCGCTGCCGCGGTGATGACGCCGAGCGCCAGCAGCGTGGCGACGTAGGGCAGTCCGCAGACCGCCGGGAGGGCCGTGCACGCCGCCCACGCCAGGAACAGCGCCCCGGTACGGGCCCGGGGACGCCAGGTCTCGTGCCGGACGGCCAGGGCGAGGCTGCCCGCGACGGCCGCGAGGACGAGCAGCGCCTGCACCGGGTGCGGCGGCCACGGGGTGTGGACGGTGACCGCGTCGCGGGCGTTCGCGGGCGCGCCCGACCAGGGGTGCTCCAGCAGGCCGAGCGGGCCCAGCAGCACCACCAGGACCAGGGGCAGGGCCCACAGCAGCGCGAGGGCCTGAACCGCGGCACCGGCCCGGATGAGGCCGACCCGCACCGGCTCGGCGAGCCGGTCCGGTACCGCCACGAACAGGGCGAGGCCGCCGGCCAGGTGGGCGGGGACCGTCCAGCCGGCGGGCAGCGCCACCCGCAGCGCCCCGCCGCCCGCCGCCACCAGCAGCAGACCGCCCGCGACCGCCGCGGCACCCGCCGGGCCCGGACCCGGCAGCCGCGGGGCGGCGGCCAGCGCGACGGCCGCCGCGAGGACGAGGAGCGCCGCCGCACGGGCGGCGGCGCCCGGACCGGCGGCCGTCCACGACAGCCATCCGGCCGCCAGGACGCCCCCACCGCCCAGCCCGCAGGCGCCGGCGGCGGCGGTGACCCGCGCGGACCGGACGGTCACCCGGAGCGCGACGGCCGTGTCGAGGCCGGCCGTCACCAGCAGCGCCGCCGCGACGGCGTCCAGGTCGGCGCCCACCGCGAACGTGGCGAGCAGCAGCGGGAGTTGGGCGGCGGCCAGCGCCGAGGGCGACGGCAGCCGCAGGGCGGGCAGCGCGCGGCCGTACGCCGCCCAGAGCGCCGCCAGTACGGCCGCCGCGACCGCCGCGTACCCGGTGCCGTCGGTGCCGGTGAGCACCGCCTCGCGCAGCGCGTAGGCGTCCAGCGCCGTGAGCGCCAGGCCGAGGCCCGCCACCGACTCCGCGGTCGAGCGCAGCCCGCGCCGCAGCAGGAACACCGGCGCGGCGAGCACGGCCACCGTGACCGTGCCCAGCACCAGGGCCCGCCCGGCGATCCCCAGATGCCCCCAGCTCACCAGGGTGAACGCGATCGCCGCGATCGTCAGCAGGGTCCCGCCGAGCAGCAGCAGGACGTTCTGGACGCGCGGGGCGCTCGCCTCGGGACGCGCCGCGGGCCGGGGCGGCGGTCCCGCCGGCGGCCGGCCGTGCCGCAGAGCGGCGACCACCTGGCCGCGGCGCGTCAGCAACCAGGCCCGACGGGCGTCCAGTTGCCGCAGTTCGGCGTCGATGAGCCACAGCTCCTCGGCCGGGGGCGGAAAATGCGTCATGGAACGGAGTGTGGTCCGCGTCACGCCCGACGGCATGGGCGCGGCTACTCAGGGCGTACTCAGATCCGGGGCCGGCGGCGGGCACACTCGACCCATGGACTGGACGCACTACCGCTTCCGCAGCCTGTGGCGCCTGCCCGCGCCGCCCGCCGCCGTCTACGCCGCCCTGGAACGCCCCGAGGACTACCCCCGCTGGTGGCCGCAGGTCCGCGAGGTGACCCGGCTCGACGACACCACCGGCGTCATCACGGTCCGCTCGCTCCTGCCGTACGCCATGACCTTCACCGCGCGCGAGGTCCGGCACGATCCCGGGGCCGGGGTGCTGGAGGTCGCGCTGTCCGGGGACATCGAGGGCTGGGCACGCTGGACGGTCACCGCGGCGGGAGCCGGCGCGCTCGCCCGCTACGACCAGGTCGTCGACGTCGACAAACCGTTGCTCAGGCGGTTCGCCGTGCCCGGGCGGCCGGTCTTCCGCGCCAACCACCGCCTGATGATGCGCGCCGGCCGGCGCGGACTCGCGGCCTACCTGCAAGCGGTTTGAACGAAGCCCGCGGGGACCTGTATTGTTCACTCCGTTCCCGGGCGATTAGCTCAGTGGGAGAGCGCTTCGTTCACACCGAAGAGGTCACTGGTTCGAACCCAGTATCGCCCACCGGGAAAGAGCCGGTCCGCATCGAGCGGACCGGCTCTTCCGTGTGTGCTGCGGGGCCGGACCGTCGGCCTGGTCGCCGCTGCCGTGGGCTCCGGCACGGCTCCGTCCTCCGGCAGGAGGCGGTGGCGGTGGCGGAGGGTCGTGGTGACCTGCCGGTGACCTGCCCGCAGTCGCAGTCCGCAGCCGCGGGGGGACGGAGCAGGCGGCTCCTACGCCGCCGCCGGCAGCACCGGGCGCAGCGGCCACGACGTGTCGACCGTCTCCGGTGAGCCGCTGCGCGCGAACCACGCCTGCAGGCCGCGCGCCTGCGCCGCGTGCCAGGACGTCTGCAACGCGTGCAGTTCGCCGGGCGACAGGCGCTCCAGCCGGGCCGCGAAGCGCCGGCCCAGCGCCCGCACCACCTCCAGCGCGGCCACCGCGTCCGCCGCGGCGTCGTGCGCGTCGGCCAGCGCCACGCCGTAGTGCTCGCACAGGTCGGTGAGCGTGCGGCGGCCCTTGCGGTAGCGGTCCAGGTGCTTGTCCAGCACCCTCGGGTCCAGCACCCGAAGCGGTGCCGGCTCCAGCCAGTGATCCAGCGACGAGGCGCGGTGCCGGCGCAGCTCGCGGTCGAGCAGCGTCAGGTCGAACGGCGCGTTCATCACCACCAACGGCCGTGTCGCCGCCGCCTGTTCGGCGAGCAGTTCGGCTATCTCGTACATCACCGGCGACGGCCAGCGGCCGTTGCGGTGCAGATGGTCCTCCGTCAGCCCGTGCACCGCCGTCGCCTCGGCGGGCACCGGCACGCCCGGGTTCACCAGCCAGCGGGTCACCCGGGGCCGGAGGCCCGGCCCGTCCTGGACGACGAGCGCGGCCGACACGATCCGGTCGGTCTCGACGTCCACCCCTGTCGTCTCCGTGTCGAACGCCGCCAGAGGGCCCTCGTACCAGTTCGTCATACCTGCACAACCCCTCGTTCCGCCACGGCAGCTGACGTCCCGTCTTCTGCCTGTTTGGTGATACCCGGGCTGTTTGCGCCGTACGCCGGGAGGACACAACAGGAGTACGGGTCCCCGCAGTTCAGGGGCTCGATGCGGAACCCACTCGACCCCCGGCACGGGATCGGGTCTGCCTGGAAGGCTGTTGGCCATGGTGATAGCGCAGCCCGAGCGGGGCGGGCTGCTGCCCGAACGGACGGAACCCCAGCGCGGCACACTCGCCACCACCGCCTGCATGGAGACGCTGCAGGTGGGCTACCTCCACGCGGTCGCGGCGGCGGCCGGCTGCTCACTGTCCCAGCCCTTTCCGGACAACGGCATCGACTGGCACGTCAGCCACAGCGCGCCCGGCCACACCGTCGACGACGAGGTGACCATCAAGGTGCAGCTGAAGGCGACGTACCAGATCCCGCCGAACCCGCCCGGCCGGTCCTTCTCCTTCACGCTCGACAACGACCACCTGAGGAAGCTCGCCCGCACCCCGGTGTCGGTGCACAAGATCCTCGTCGTGATGATCGTCCCCCGGTCCCGGGACCAGTGGCTGCGGGCCGGCCACGACCGGCTCGACCTCAGGCACTGCTGCTACTGGGTCAACCTCGCCGGCCACCCGGTCACCGGCCGGACCCGGACCACCGTGCGGATCCCCACCTCACGCGTCTTCGACGACCGGGCCCTGTGCGAGATCATGACGCGGGTCGGGACGGGAGGCAGACCATGACGCACCGCCCCTCCGGCGAACCCCCGCGGCCGGTACGGCCCCATCCCGCCGAGCCCGCCTGGCACCGTCCCCCCGAGCCCGCCGACGTCGACCCGGCCGTCCTCGGCGCCCTGCTCCATCGGCACGGCTGGCAGCGCCGCGGCGGCGCCGCCGGACGCTACGGCCGCTGGACCCCGCCCGGACCGGGCGGCGCCGCCACCAGCCTGCTGGTGCCCGAGAGCCGCGCCTTCCCCGACAGCGACGACCTGCTCGGGGAGGCGCTCCAGGCGCTGGCGCGCAGCCAGGCGCCCGCCGCGCGGGAGGTGCTGGTCGCCCTCGCCGTCCCCAGCGACGAGGTCCACTGGTGGCGGGACGTCCCGGCCGGGCCCGCGGCGGCCGTCGGCGCCGCCTCCTGGGCCGTCGAGGAGCAGCTGCGCGGCGCCGCCCGGCAGCTGCTCCTCGCCGCGGCGCTCGCCACCCGCGCACGGGCCGGTTACCACGGCGCCCGGCACCGGCGCACGGCCGCCGCGGTGCTGGAGAGCGTCCTCGTCGGCTCCGCGGCCGGCGGCCGCCGGCTGACCGCGTTCACGCCGGTGGCCGGTGCCCGCCCCCTCGCCGTACGCCTCCACCAGGCGCTGTACGCCGTCCGCGAGGCCATCGACTACCAGCGCGCCACCGGCGGCATGGACGCCTTCGACGGGGCCGTCGAGGCGGGCGCCAGCCGGGAGCTCACCGAGGCGCTGATCGCCCTCGTCCGGGGCACCGAGGGCGCCCGGATCGCCGTCGCCTGGGCGCCCGCCGCGGGAGTGCCCGAGGGCTGCGCCGCCACCGCCGAGCCCGTGGAGTTCTCGCCCGGGGACCTGACCGCCCTGCGCGCGGCCGGCGCCCGCTACCTGCGCGAGGAGCCCTCGGTGCCCGTGAGCGTCACCGGAGCGGTGGTCCGGCTGCGCCGGTCGGGGCCGCGTGGCGAGGGCAGCGTACGGCTGCGGGTGCTCGCCGGGGCCGAGGTGCCGCACGTCCGGCTCACCCTCGCCGAGGACGACTACCGCATCGCGGTCCAGGCCCACCTGGTCGGACTGCCGGTGCGGGTGCGGGGGCGGCTGGAGAGCCGGGGCGGGTTCCGCAGGCTGACGGCCGCGCGCGGAGTGGTCCCCGTGGAGGTGGACGAGTCCGAGCGGGACCGGCTGATGAAGTCGCTGTACGAGAATCTGGACTGCTTCGAGGATGCCTGCGGAGGGGACTGATTTCGCGGTCGGCGGGTGCGGGTCGGTACGATCCCCTATTGCGCGCGCTCCCGGTATGGCGCCGCACCCCACCTGCAGTCAGGAGAGACCGGTGTCAGACGTCCGTGTGATCATCCAACGCGATTCCGAGCGGGAAGAGCGCGTGGTGACGACGGGCACTACGGCCGCCGACCTCTTCGCCGGCGAGCGCTCGATCGTCGCCGCGCGCGTGGGCGGTGAGCTCAGGGACCTCGCCCACGAGCTCCGGGACGGCGAGACCGTGGAGGGTGTCGAGATCTCCTCCGAGGACGGCCTCAACATCCTGCGCCACTCCACCGCGCACGTCATGGCCCAGGCCGTGCAGGAGCTCTTCCCCGAGGCCAAGCTGGGCATCGGCCCGCCCGTCAAGGACGGCTTCTACTACGACTTCGACGTGGAGAAGCCCTTCCACCCCGATGACCTCAAGGCCATCGAGAAGAAGATGCAGGAGATCCAGAAGCGCGGGCAGAAGTTCGCCCGCCGCGTGGTGACGGACGAGGAGGCCCGCGAGGAGCTGGCCGCCGAGCCGTACAAGCTGGAGCTGATCGGCCTCAAGGGCTCCGCGTCCTCCGACGACGGCGCGGACGTCGAGGTCGGCGCCGGCGAGCTGACGATCTACGACAACCTGGACGCCAAGACCGGCGAACTGTGCTGGAAGGACCTCTGCCGCGGTCCCCACCTGCCCTCCACCCGGCTCATCCCGGCGTTCAAGCTGATGCGCAACGCGGCCGCCTACTGGCGCGGCAGCGAGAAGAACCCGATGCTCCAGCGCATCTACGGCACCGCCTGGCCGTCCAAGGACGAGCTGAAGGCGTACCTGGACTTCCTCGCCGAGGCCGAGAAGCGCGACCACCGCAAGCTGGGCAGCGAGCTCGACCTGTTCTCCATCCCGGAGCAGATCGGTTCCGGTCTCGCGGTCTTCCACCCCAAGGGCGGCATCGTCCGGCGGGTCATGGAGGACTACTCGCGGCGCCGCCACGAGGAGGAGGGCTACGAGTTCGTCTACACCCCGCACGCGACGAAGGGGAAGCTCTTCGAGACCTCGGGCCACCTGGACTGGTACGCCGACGGCATGTACCCGCCCATGCAGCTCGACGAGGGCGTGGACTACTACCTCAAGCCCATGAACTGCCCGATGCACAACCTGATCTTCGATGCGCGCGGCCGCTCCTACCGTGAACTCCCGCTGCGCCTCTTCGAGTTCGGGACCGTGTACCGGTACGAGAAGTCGGGCGTCGTGCACGGTCTGACCCGTGCCCGCGGCTTCACGCAGGACGACGCGCACATCTACTGCACCCGCGAGCAGATGTCGGAGGAGCTCGACAAGACGCTCACCTTCGTCCTCGGCCTGCTGCGCGACTACGGTCTGACCGACTTCTACCTGGAGCTGTCGACCAAGGACCCGGAGAAGTTCGTCGGCTCCGACGAGGTCTGGGAGGAGGCGACCGAGACCCTGCGCCAGGTCGCCGAGAAGCAGGGCCTGCCGCTCGTGCCCGACCCGGGCGGCGCCGCCTTCTACGGCCCGAAGATCTCCGTCCAGACCAAGGACGCCATCGGCCGCACCTGGCAGATGTCGACCATCCAGCTCGACTTCAACCTGCCGGAGCGCTTCGACCTGGAGTACACCGGCCCCGACGGCGTCAAGCAGCGCCCGGTGATGATCCACCGTGCCCTCTTCGGCTCGATCGAGCGGTTCTTCGCGGTGCTCCTGGAGCACTACGCGGGCGCCTTCCCGGCGTGGCTGGCGCCGGTCCAGGCGATCGGCATCCCGATCGGCGACGGGCACGTGGAGTACCTGGAGAAGTTCGCCGCCGCCGCGAAGAAGCAGGGGCTGCGCGTCGAGGTCGACTCATCCTCCGACCGCATGCAGAAGAAGATCCGCAACGCCCAGAAGCAGAAGGTGCCCTTCATGGTCATCGCGGGCGACGAGGACATGTCGAACGGCTCGGTGTCCTTCCGCTACCGCGACGGCTCGCAGGAGAACGGCATCCCGTTCGACGAGGCCATCGCCAAGATCGCGAAGGTCGTCGAGGAGCGGGCCCAGGTCTGACGGGCCCAGGTCTGACGGGCCCAAGTCCGACAGGCCGACGCCCACGGCGTCCGTGAGCCCCCGGGGAGGTCATCTCCCCGGGGGCTCCTCGTCGCCCTCGCGGGAGAACACCTGGAGCAGCCAGGAGGAGAACGAGCCGGTGACCGCGCCCAGCAGCGCCAGCCCGCACGCCATGAGGCCCACCGCGATCGCCCGGCCACCTGCCGTGACCGGGACGACATCGCCGTAGCCGACCGTGGTCAGTGTCGCGCACGCCCACCACAGCGCGTCCCCGAAGCTGTGCATCTGGGTGCCCGGCGCCCCCCGTTCCTGGTCGTAGACGGCGAGCGAGCACGCGAAGCCGAGCAGGACCGTCGTCACCCCGGCATAGGTGATCACACGCGCGTACAGGGACAGCCGGGGTTCACCGTGCCGGCGCTGGACGGCCTCGTACAGCTTGACCATCCGCAGGGGGCGCATCAGGGGCAGGACGAGGACCACGGTGTCCAGCTTGTGCGCGGGGACGAACCGCAGCCGCAGTCCGCTGAGCCGCCAGCGCACCCCGTAGTCGACCACGAACATCGACCAGGCGAGGCACATCACCGCCGTGCACAGGTCCCGCCAGGCGTCCGGCAGGCCCTGGGCGAGGACCAGGACCGCGTACATGGCGAGGAACACCAGGGAGACGAAGGCGAGGGGGACCTCGGTGCGCTGCTCCCAGCGGGCCTGACGGCTGACGTCGTCCATCGGGCCAGCTTGACCGGTGGGGCTTCTCGCCCAGCCCCGGCGACACGTCGCGAACGGGCGACGCCATATGCTGCCTTGCATGACGAGTGAGCCGGAGCAGCAGATCGGAGTGGGGACGCAGGACGCGTTCCAGCGCCTGTGGACGCCCCACCGGATGGCCTACATCCAGGGCGAGAACAAGCCGACCGGCCCGGGGGCCGACGACGGCTGCCCCTTCTGCTCGATCCCGGCGAAATCCGACGAGGACGGGCTGATCGTCCGGCGCGGTGAGCACGTGTACGCGGTGCTGAACCTGTACCCGTACAACGGCGGCCACCTCATGACCGTCCCCTACCGGCACGTCGCCGACTACACCGACCTGACCGGGCCGGAGACCGCCGAGCTCGGCGAGCTGACCAAGCAGGCGATGACCGCGCTGCGCACCGCGTCCGGCGCGCAGGGCTTCAACATCGGCATGAACCAGGGCTCGGTGGCGGGCGCCGGCATCGCGGCGCACCTGCACCAGCACATCGTGCCCCGCTGGGGCGGCGACACGAACTTCATGCCGGTCGTGGGGCACACCCGGGTGCTGCCGCAGCTGCTGGCGGACACCCGGAAGATGCTGGCGGAGGCGTGGCCGGCGGCTTCCTAGGTGTTGTCCCGGAAGGCTCGGGACCGGTGGGCCGGGACGCGGCCGAGGGATCCTGAACCGGTGAGGGCCTTCCGGGCCGGCGTGGAACGCGACGTCCACAGGAACCGAAAGGCCCTCGGGCCCCACCGTGCACACCCCTGACCGAGACCGGCCGTCCGTGTCCGTCTGCGTCCGTCTGCGTCCGGCCCGACCACGGGAGGCTACGCGTCGTAGGTGTCGGCCTTCTTCGGGGACGCCTCCTGCACCGCCCCGCTGAGCGCCGACGCGCGTGAGCTGAACTTGTCGGTGTCCACGTCGTGCTCCTTGAGTACCCTGAGCGCGGCCCTGTGCACCGCACGCAGCACCGGCGTGGCGGAGCGCAGCGCGTCGTCCGCCATGAAGCGGTGGCTCCAGGGCTGGTCGGCCCAGGCGTGGCGCAGACCGAAGGGCTCGGGCAGGCCGATCGAGCCGCCGAGCCACTTCAGCAGCGGCGGGTACCAGCTGATCGTGGCGCGGGCGGCCAGCCGCACCACCTCGTCGGGGGTGACGAGCGGAAGCTTGACCGTCCGGGTCTCCCAGAAGCGCACGGTCTTGGCCACCTGCTTGCTGGGCGCCGCGGGCTTGGTGCTGAACAGTCCGTTGACCGGGCCCAGGGCGTGCCCGGTGACCTCGATGCGCAGGGTCTCCTTCAGCACGGTCACCGTGATCATCAAGGTGAGGATCAGATTGCCGTTCCACAGGTGGGGCCACTGGACACCCAGGTAGTGCCGGTCGCCGCTGTCGAACTGCTGGTTGTTGCAGATGTCCTCGACGGCCCTCGGCTTGACCTGGTAGGCCTCGACGTCGGTGCCCTCGGGCCTGGACACCGACTTGGCGCCCGCGCCCACGTGCGTGACGACCCAGTGCCGTACCGACGGGGCGGGGAAGCCCCCGGTCTTCAGGCCCTGCCGGTTCAACAGGCTCAGCTCGTCGTGGATGGCCCGCACGACCGTCCAGCTGCGGAACTCGTGGACGCCCTTGACCGGGTCGATCGGGACCAGCTCCTCGGCGAGGTGCCAGGCGCCCCAGCGGGTGCCCATGCCGAGGATGCCCTTGGGGCCTGCGTAGAAGATCGAGTTGGACTGTTGCTCGGCGCTGAGCCGGGCCAGGGACTGGCGCAGCTGCTCGGCAGCGGCCTGGTCAGGACTGGTGGGTACCGCCTCGGGGACCTTCGCGCCGACGCTGCCGCCGGACAGCAGCCCGCCCCAGCTCTCGCGCAGATCCTTCGCGGTGCTCTCGCAGAGCCGCTTGGCCAGGAACCAGCCGGCCACGGGGGCCACGATGCACCCACGCGCATACCACCCCCCGATGCCGGTGAACGGCATCCGCAGCAGGAAGATCACGGCGAGGGCGCCGACGGCGACCAGCAGGCCGGTGGCGAGCCCGGAGACCCGCTTGTTGTCCGCCTTGCCCATGGTGGCCCGCAGCTGGAAGACGAGCAGCCAGACCAGCAGACCCGGCAGGAAGAGCACCCCGCACAGCAGCATGAGCCCGGTCAGCTTCTGGTCGCGCTGCCGACGGATGCGGGTGGCCGCCAGGCAGTGCTCGACGACCACCTGCGGTTCGCTGCCGAAGGACTGGATGAGCGGATCGCGACCGACGCCCAGCATGCGGTCGATCACGGCCTGGGAGTACGCCTCACCGAAGTTGGGCCGGAAGATCTTCGCCCACGGGCGGCCCTCCTTGACCGTGGTCTGGTGCCACTCGTTGTCGGCCTTCTTGATCTCCTCCATCGGGGTGTCCCGATAGGCTGCCGAAGCCAGGGCGTATGTCGGGGCACCCCCTGAGCCGCCCGTCCTCGGCACCTGTGGCCCGAAGAAGTCCTCAACGGTCATTCCCGCCCCCACTCGCCGCCACTCTCGCTCCTGCGGCCTTCCCGACTTCCGTACTCCGCACACCTGTTGATCAGGTCATCAGCGTATCTCCAGCCACCGGCATCCGTCGGCGGACGGCCGAAGCCGCCCGCCGAATCGGAGGAATCGGAGGAATCGGAGGAAAGCGTTCCGTGCGGGTCACTTGAGGCCACTCGAGAACGGCCTCTTCCCAACCCCTAACCCTCCTGCGCCTGTTGGCGCACCCGCTCGGCCACCTGGACCGGCATCGGCTCGTGCCGGGCGTAGGAGCGGTCGAAGCGGGCCGTGCCGTGCGAGAGCGAGCGCAGGTCGACCGCGTACCGGCCGATCTCGATCTCGGGCACCTCGGCGCGCACCAGCGTGCGCCCGCCGCTCGTCTGCTCGGTGCCCAGCACCCGCCCGCGCCGGCCGGACAGGTCGCTCATCACGGCGCCCACGTACTCGTCGCCGACCAGGACGGACACCTCGGCCACCGGCTCCAGCAGATGGATCCGGGCGTCGGCCGCGGCCTCTCGCAGCGCGAGCGCGCCGGCCGTCTGGAACGCGGCGTCCGAGGAGTCCACCGAGTGCGCCTTGCCGTCGAGGAGCGTGATCCGCACGTCGACCAGGGGATGCCCGGCCGCCACCCCCTTGGCCGCCTGGGTCCGGACGCCCTTCTCGACGGAGGGGATGAACTGGCGCGGCACCGCGCCGCCGACGACCTTGTCCACGAACTCGATGCCCGAGCCGCCCGGCAGCGGCTCGACCTCGATCTCGCAGATGGCGTACTGACCGTGCCCGCCGGACTGCTTGACGTGCCGGCCGCGGCCGGCGGACCTCTCGGCGAACGTCTCCCGCAGGGGGACCTGGTGCGCCACGACGTCGACCTGGACGCCGTAGCGACTGCGCAGCCGTTCCAGGGCGACGTCCGCGTGGGCCTCGCCCAGGCACCACAGCACCACCTGGTGGGTGTCCTGGTTCTGCTCCAGGCGCATCGTCGGGTCCTCGGCGACCAGCCGCGCCAGCCCCTGCGAGAGCTTGTCCTCGTCCGCCTTGCTGTGGGCCCGGATGGCCAGCGGCAGCAGCGGGTCGGGCATCCGCCAGGGCTCCATCAGGAGCGGGTCGTCCTTGGCGGAGAGGGTGTCGCCGGTCTCCGCGCGGCTCAGCTTGGCCACGCACGCGAGGTCGCCCGCGACGCAGTGGGTCAGGGCGCGCTGCTGTTTGCCGAAGGGCGCGGACAGGGCGCCGACGCGTTCGTCGACGTCGTGGTCCTCGTGGCCGCGGTCGGTCAGCCCGTGGCCGGAGACGTGGACGGTGTCGTCGGGGCGCAAGGTGCCGGAGAAGACGCGGACGAGCGAGACGCGGCCGACGTAGGGGTCGGACGACGTCTTCACGACCTCCGCGACCAGCGGCCCGCCCGGATCGCACGGCGCCGGCTCACGCGGCTTGCCGTCGACGGTCGTGACGCTCGGCGCCTCGCGCTCCAGGGGGGTCGGGAAGCCGCGGGTGACCAGGTCCAGCAGCTCGACCGTGCCGAGGCCCTGGCGGGCGCCCTCGGCCGCGGGGGCGGCGGCCAGCACGGGGAAGAACGTCCCGCGCGCGACGGCCCGCTCCAGATCCTCGATCAGCGCCCCGACACCGATCTGCTCGCCGCCCAGGTAGCGGTCCATGAGCGTCTCGTCCTCGCTCTCGGCGATGATCCCCTCGATCAGCCGGTTGCGGGCCTCCTCGATCAGCGGCAGCTGGTCCTCACCGGGCTCGGACTCCTTGCGCTCCCCGGTGGAGTAGTCGAACAGCTTCTGCGACAGCAGGCCGATCAGCCCCGTCACGGGCGCGTGCCCGTCCGGCGCCTGCGGGCCGTGCAGCGGCAGGTACAGCGGCAGCACGGCGTCGGGATCGTCGCCGCCGAAGGCCTCCGCGCAGATCCGGGTCATCTCCTCGAAGTCCGCGCGCGCCGCCTCCAGGTGCGTCACGACGATGGCGCGCGGCATGCCGACGGCGGCGCACTCGTCCCACACCATCCGGGTCGAGCCGTCCACGCCGTCCGAGGCGGAGACGACGAAGAGGGCCGCGTCCGCGGCGCGCAGACCGGCCCTGAGCTCGCCGACGAAGTCGGCGTATCCGGGGGTGTCGATGACGTTGATCTTGATGCCGTCCCAGACGACCGGCACCAGGGAGAGCTGCACCGAGCGCTGCTGGCGGTGCTCGATCTCGTCGTAGTCGGACACGGTGCCGCCGTCCTCCACGCGGCCCGCCCGGTTCACCGCTCCCGACGTCAGCGCGAGAGCCTCCACCAGAGTCGTCTTGCCCGATCCGCTGTGGCCGACCAGTACCACATTCCGTACGGACGCGGGGTGGCCGGCCGCCGTAGCCCTGCCGGCGGCTCCGGGGTGGGTGTGTGTCTTGTCGCCCATTTCTTGCCTCCCGTACACGGTGAGGTCATCGGGGGCGCGGACACGGCGGCGCCGCGTGCGGTGGCGGCTCCGGCGACGCCCGCGGTCCTTCGAGCTTTCCACTCCCGTCACGGCTCGTCCATACGAAGGACGCGCCGGCGCCACGCACCCGCGGCGGGCGCGCGCGACCGGGCCGCCGCCGGCCCGTGACACGGGGGCCGGGTGCCCGGCGGCCGCCCCTGCCCGCCCGTGGCTACGATGGGCCAGCCGGTGGCCACCAGGGGCCGCGGCCACACCGACCGTCGGGAAGGCCATGCTGAACAAGTACGCGCGTGCATTCTTCACGCGTGTCCTCACGCCGTTCGCCGCGTTTCTCATCCGCCGGGGCGTGAGCCCCGACACGGTCACGCTGATCGGCACCGCCGGCGTGGTCGCGGGCGCGCTGGTCTTCTACCCCAGGGGCGAGTTCTTCTGGGGCACGGTGGTGATCACCCTCTTCGTCTTCTCCGACCTCGTCGACGGCAACATGGCCCGCCAGCTCGGCCGGTCCAGCCGCTGGGGCGCCTTCCTGGACTCCACGCTCGACCGGGTGGCCGACGGCGCGATCTTCGGCGGGTTCGCGCTCTGGTACGCGGGCGGCGGCGACGACAACGTCCTGTGCGCCGTCTCGATCTTCTGCCTGGCCAGCGGCCAGGTCGTGTCCTACACCAAGGCGCGCGGCGAGTCGATCGGCCTGCCGGTCGCCGTCAACGGGCTCGTGGAGCGGGCCGAGCGGCTGGTGGTCTCGCTGGTCGCGGCCGGTCTGGCGGGTCTGCACGCGTTCGGCGTGCCCGGCATCCAGTACCTGCTGCCGGTCGCCCTGTGGATCGTCGCCGTCGGCAGCCTGGTCACGCTGATCCAGCGGGTCGTCACCGTACGGCGCGAGTCGGCGGAGGCCGAGGCGGCGGCGGAGGCCGGGGCGGCGGACGCCGGGTCCGGGGCGGCGGACGCCGGGTCCGGGGCCTCCGCCCGGCCGGAGACCGAGGGGCACGAGGCGGCCAAGTGAACCCCCGGGACCAGGTCAGCGACGCCCTGTACGGCCTCGGCTGGAGCACCGTCAAGCGGCTCCCCGAGCCCGTGGCGGTCCGCCTCGGCCGCACCATCGCCGACCTCGCCTGGAAGCAGCGCGGCAAGGGCGTGCTGCGCCTGGAGAGCAACTACGCGCGCGTGGCGCCCGACGCGGGCCCCGAGCGCCTGGCCGAGCTCTCCCGCGCGGGCATGCGCTCCTACCTGCGGTACTGGATGGAGTCCTTCCGGCTCCCGTCCTTCAGCGCCGAGCACATCAGGGACGGCTTCGCCGTCAAGGACCTGCACCACCTGACCGACGGACTCGCCGCCGGCCGGGGCGTCGTCCTCGCGCTGCCTCACCTGGCCAACTGGGACCTCGCCGGTGCCTGGGTCACCACCGAGCTGAAGATTCCGTTCACGACGGTCGCCGAGCGGCTGAAGCCGGAGACCCTCTACGACCGCTTCGTCGCCTACCGCGAGGGCCTCGGCATGGAGGTCCTGCCGCACAGCGGCGGCACCGCCTTCGGCACCCTCGCCCGGCGGCTGCGCGACGGAGGCCTGGTCTGCCTGGTCGCCGACCGGGACCTGTCCGCGTCCGGCGTCGAGGTCGACTTCTTCGGCGACACCGCCCGCATGCCCGCGGGACCGGCTCTGCTCGCCCAGCAGACCGGCGCGCTGCTGCTCCCCGTCACGCTCTGGTACGACGACTCGCCCGTCATGCGGGGCCGTATCCATCCCCCGATCGAGGTGCCCGAGGCAGGCAACCGGGCCGAGAAGACGTCTGTCATGACACAGGCGCTGGCGAACGCCTTCGCCACGGGCATCGCCGACCACCCGGAGGACTGGCACATGCTGCAGCGGCTTTGGCTCGCGGACCTCGACCCGGCGCGTCCCGCTCCTCCCTCTCGTCCTTCCGGAGGGGCCGCGTGAGGATCGGCATCGTCTGCCCGTACTCCTGGGACGTGCCGGGCGGCGTCCAGTTCCACATCCGCGACCTTGCCGAGTACTTCATCCGGCTCGGCCACGAGGTCTCCGTCCTGGCCCCGGCCGACGACGACACCCCGGTGCCGCCGTACGTCGTCCCGGCCGGCCGCGCGGTGCCGGTGCCGTACAACGGCTCGGTGGCCCGCCTGAACTTCGGCTTCCTGAGCGCCGCCCGGGTACGGCGCTGGCTGCACGACGGCGCGTTCGACGTCATCCACATCCACGAGCCGACGTCGCCCTCGCTGGGCCTGCTGGCCTGCTGGGCGGCGCAGGGCCCCATCGTGGCGACCTTCCACACGTCCAACCCGCGCTCGCGCGCGATGATCGCCGCGTACTCCATCCTCCAGGCCGCCCTGGAGAAGATCAGCGCCCGTATCGCGGTGAGCGAGTACGCCCGGCGGACGCTGGTGGAGCACCTCGGCGGGGACGCGGTCGTGATCCCCAACGGCGTCGACGTCGACTTCTTCGCCGAGGCCGAGCCCAGACCCGAGTGGCAGGGGCAGACCATCGGCTTCATGGGCCGCATCGACGAGCCGCGCAAGGGCCTGCCCGTCCTGATGCGGGCGCTGCCGACGATCTTCGCGGAGCGGCCGGAGGCCCGCCTCCTCATCGCCGGGCGCGGCGACGAGGAGGAGGCGGTGGCCGGCCTGCCGGAGGAACTGCGCTCGCGCGTGGAGTTCCTCGGCATGATCAGCGACGAGGACAAGGCCCGCTTCCTGCGCAGCGTCGACCTGTACGTCGCCCCCAACACCGGCGGCGAGAGCTTCGGCATCATCCTGGTCGAGGCCCTGTCCGCCGGCGCCCCCGTCCTCGCCTCCGACCTGGACGCCTTCGCCCAGGTGCTGGACCAGGGAGCGGCGGGCGAACTCTTCGCCAACGAGGACGCCGACGCACTCGCCGACGCCGCCGTACGGCTCCTCGGGGACCCCGCCCGCCTGGCGGAGCTGCGGGAGCGCGGCAGTGCCCACGTACGGCGCTTCGACTGGTCCACCGTCGGCGCCGACATCCTCTCCGTCTACGAGACGGTGACGGCGGGCGCGGCCGCGGTCGCCGCCGACGAACGCACCCCGGGCGGCGGGAGCAGCGGCAGCGGCGGACTGCGGGCGCGGCTGGGGCTGGCGCGGGACTGAGGGGCGGCCGGGCGGTCCGGGGCCGGTGACAGGGCTCGGGCCGGTTGGCGTGGTGCCGTTGTGACGGTGGTTGTTCCTGGCGTGGTGCCGTTGTGACGGTGGTTGTTCCTGGCGTGGTGCCGTTGTGACGGTGGTTGTTCCTGGCGTGGTGCCGTTGTGACGGTGGTTGTTCCTGGCGTGGTGCCGTTGTGACGGTGGTTGTCCCTGGCGTGGTGCCGTTGTGACGGTGGCTGTTCCTGGCGCCGGCCCGGCGGTGACGCCGCCCGGGCGGGTGCCGGAATCCGGGCGGAAGCCGGAGGCGGGCCCGGAGCCAGGGTCCGGGCGGCAGCCGAGGGCCGGCCCGGAGCCGGGGTCCCGGGCCTCGCCCCGCGGGCCGGCGGCCTCGCCGTGGGACCCGGCCGACCCGCCGGACGTCCCCGGTAGCCTTGCGGCCCGTGACCGCAACCCTCATCTGGATCCTCGTCGTCCTCGTCGCGATCGGCCTGTACCTGAGCTGGACCGCGGGGCGGCTGGACCGGCTGCACGCCCGCATCGACGCCGCCCGCGCCGCGCTGGACGCGCAACTGCTGCGCCGGGCCTCCGTCGCCCAGGAACTGGCCACCTCCGGGGTGCTCGACCCGGCCGCGTCGATCGTGCTGTACGAGGCGGCGCACGCCGCCCGGCAGGCCGAGGAGGAGCAGCGGGAGGTCGCCGAGAGCGAACTCAGCCAGGCGCTGCGCGCCGTCTTCGCCGACCCGCGGCAGGTGGAGGTCGTCCGCGAGGTGCCCGGCGGAGAGGCCGCGGCCCTGGAGCTGACGGAGGCCGTCCGCCGGGTCCCCATGGCCCGCCGCTTCCACAACGACGCCGTGGGCGCGGCCCGCAGACTGCGCGAGCACCGCAAGGTGCGCTGGTTCCGGCTGGCCGGCCACGCCCCGTTCCCGATGGCCTTCGAGATGGACGACGAACCGCCGACGACCTTGACCGACCGCGCGGCGTGAGCCGGACCGCGGGGCGTGAGCCGGACCGCGGGGCGTGAGCCGGACCCGCGGAGCGTGAGCCGGACCCGCCCGGCGTGAGCAGGACCCGCGCGAGACGGCGTCCCTTCGGCGGGTCACGGACCCAAAAGGATCCACCGCCTTCTCATTGGCCCTTGCTGTGGACTGGTCCAATCGCGTTTCCTCGGTGCTCGAAGCGAACCCGTCTCCATTCCAGTGAGGTCATCCCGTGTCCATCACCGACAACCAGGCTCCCGAGACCGGCACCGCGCGCGTGAAGCGCGGCATGGCCGAGCAGCTCAAGGGCGGCGTGATCATGGACGTCGTCACGCCGGAGCAGGCGAAGATCGCCGAGGACGCGGGAGCCGTGGCCGTCATGGCCCTGGAGCGGGTCCCGGCCGACATCCGCAAGGACGGCGGTGTGGCCCGCATGTCCGACCCGGACATGATCGAGGGCATCATCGACGCCGTCTCGATCCCGGTCATGGCCAAGTCCCGCATCGGCCACTTCGTCGAGGCCCAGGTCCTGCAGTCCCTCGGCGTCGACTACATCGACGAGTCCGAGGTCCTCACCCCGGCCGACGAGGTCAACCACTCCGACAAGTGGGCGTTCACGACCCCGTTCGTCTGCGGCGCCACCAACCTCGGTGAGGCCCTGCGCCGTATCGCCGAGGGCGCCGCGATGATCCGCTCCAAGGGCGAGGCCGGTACCGGCAACGTCGTCGAGGCCGTCCGTCACCTGCGCCAGATCAAGAACGAGATCGCCAGGCTGCGCGGCTACGACAACCACGAGCTGTACGCCGCCGCCAAGGAGCTGCGCGCCCCGTACGAGCTGGTCAAGGAGGTCGCCGAGCTGGGCAAGCTCCCGGTGGTGCTGTTCTCCGCCGGTGGCGTCGCCACCCCGGCCGACGCCGCCCTGATGCGCCAGCTCGGCGCCGAGGGCGTCTTCGTCGGCTCCGGCATCTTCAAGTCGGGCGACCCGGCCAAGCGCGCCGCCGCCATCGTCAAGGCGACCACCTTCTACGACGACCCGAAGATCATCGCGGACGCGTCCCGCAACCTCGGCGAGGCCATGGTCGGCATCAACTGCGACACCCTCCCCGAGGCCGAGCGCTACGCCAACCGCGGCTGGTAACCGGCTCATGTCCCACGAAGCCCCTGTCATCGGCGTCCTGGCCCTCCAGGGCGACGTACGGGAGCATCTCATCGCCCTGGCCGCGGCCGACGCCGTGGCCAGGCCGGTGCGGCGCCCCGAGGAACTCGCCGGAGTCGACGGCCTCGTCATCCCCGGCGGCGAGTCCACCACCATCTCCAAGCTGGCCGTCCTGTTCGGCGTGATGGAACCGCTCCGCGCGCGCGTGCGCGACGGCATGCCCGTCTACGGCACCTGCGCGGGCATGATCATGCTGGCCGACAAGATCCTCGACCCGCGCTCGGGCCAGGAGACCATCGGCGGCATCGACATGATCGTGCGCCGCAACGCCTTCGGACGGCAGAACGAGTCCTTTGAGGCGTCCGTCGACGTCAAGGGCGTCGAGGGCGACCCGGTCGAGGGCGTCTTCATCCGCGCACCCTGGGTGGAGTCGGTCGGCGCCGGGACCGAGGTGCTCGCCGAGCACGACGGCCACATCGTCGCCGTGCGCCAGGGCGACGTGCTCGCCACGTCGTTCCACCCGGAGCTGACCGGCGACCACCGCGTTCACTCCCTGTTCGTCGAGATGGTGCGCGCGAAGCGGGCGACGGAGTCCTTGTAGGATCTCCGGGGGTCCCCCGGGCTTCAGGGCCGGGGGCGTACGTACCAGATGGGTTACGCGAAGGAGACAGGCAGATGTCCGGCCACTCTAAATGGGCTACGACGAAGCACAAGAAGGCCGTGATCGACGCCAAGCGCGGCAAGCTCTTCGCGAAGCTGATCAAGAACATCGAGGTCGCGGCGCGCATGGGCGGCGTCGACCTCGAGGGCAACCCGACGCTCTACGACGCCGTCCAGAAGGCCAAGAAGCAGTCGGTCCCCAACAAGAACATCGACTCCGCGATCAAGCGCGGTGGCGGTCTCGAGGCCGGCGGCGCCGACTACGAGACGATCATGTACGAGGGCTACGGGCCGAACGGCGTCGCGGTGCTCATCGAGTGCCTCACCGACAACCGTAACCGCGCCGCCTCCGACGTCCGCGTCGCCATGACCCGCAACGGCGGCTCCATGGCCGACCCGGGATCCGTGTCGTACCTGTTCAACCGCAAGGGCGTCGTCATCGTCCCCAAGGGCGAGCTGAGCGAGGACGACGTCCTCGGGGCGGTCCTGGACGCGGGTGCCGAGGAGGTCAACGACCTCGGTGAGAACTTCGAGGTGCTCAGCGAGGCCACCGACCTGGTCGCGGTCCGCACCGCCCTCCAGGACGCCGGCATCGACTACGACTCCGCCGAGGCCAACTTCGTCCCGACCATGCAGGTCGAGCTGGACGAGGAGGGCGCCAAGAAGATCTTCAAGCTGATCGACGCGCTGGAGGACAGCGACGACGTGCAGAACGTCTTCGCCAACTTCGACGTCAGCGACGAGGTCATGGAGAAGGTCGACGCGTAACCCCACCGCGGGCCGCACCGGTCGACGGGCCGACGGGCCGACGGGACGCACCCGTCGGCCCGTCGCCGTGCCGGGCGTCGCCGGCCGTCCTTGTCGGTGGCACCCGATAGCCTGCACGAACAGGCTGTCGACGGGAGGGGCGGGCGTGCGGGTACTCGGGGTGGACCCCGGTCTGACACGGTGCGGTGTCGGTGTGGTCGAGGGGGTCGCGGGCCGTCCGCTCACCATGCTCGGCGTGGGCGTCGTCCGCACGCCGGCGGACGCGGAGCTGGGGCAGCGCCTCGTCGCCGTCGAACAGGGCATCGAGCGCTGGCTCGACGAGCACCGGCCCGAGTACGTCGCCGTGGAGCGGGTCTTCAGCCAGCACAACGTCCGGACGGTCATGGGCACCGCCCAGGCCAGCGCCGTCGCCATGCTCTGCGCCGCCCGCCGCGGCATCCCCGTCGCCCTGCACACGCCCAGCGAGGTCAAGGCCGCCGTCACCGGCAGCGGCCGCGCCGACAAGGCACAGGTCGGCGCCATGGTCACCCGCCTGCTGCGGCTCAGCGCGCCGCCCAGGCCCGCCGACGCCGCCGACGCCCTGGCCCTCGCCATCTGCCACATCTGGCGCGCCCCCGCGCAGAACCGCCTCCAGCAGGCCGTCGCCCTGCACACCGCCACCGCACCCACCCCCTCGAAAGGCCGTACGGCATGATCGCCTTCGTGAGCGGCACCGTCGCCGCACTCGCTCCCGACGCCGCCGTGGTCGAGGTGGGCGGGATCGGCATGGCCGTGCAGTGCACGCCCGACACCCTCTCCACGCTCCGGCTCGGTCAGCCCGCCAGGCTCGCCACCTCCCTCGTCGTGCGCGAGGACTCGCTCACGCTGTACGGCTTCGCCGACGACGACGAGCGGCAGGTCTTCGAACTGCTCCAGACCGCCAGCGGCGTCGGCCCCCGCCTCGCCCAGGCCATGCTCGCCGTGCACACCCCGGACGCCCTGCGCCGAGCGGTCGCCACCGCCGACGAGAAGGCCCTCACCGCGGTCCCCGGCATCGGCAAGAAGGGCGCCCAGAAGCTGCTGCTGGAGCTGAAGGACCGCCTGGGCGAGCCGATCGGCGCCCCCGCGGTCGGCGCCCCGGTCACCCAGGGCTGGCGGGACCAGCTGCACGCCGCCCTGATCGGCCTCGGATACGCGACCCGCGAGGCCGACGAGGCGGTGTCCGCCGTCGCACCCCAGGCGGAGGCGACCGAGGGCACGCCCCAGGTGGGCCAGTTGCTGAGGGCGGCCCTCCAGACCCTCAACAGGGCCCGCTGAGCCCGGCCGACCCGCCCGCGCCGAACGATTCCGACACCCCCGAGGCACACTTCATGAACTGGGACGACACGACCGACACCGGTGCCGCCGCCGACCGGCTGGTGGGCTCTGTCGCCGACCGCGAGGACCAGGCCGTCGAGGCCGCCCTGCGCCCCAAGGACCTGGGCGAGTTCATCGGCCAGGAGAAGGTCCGCGAACAGCTCGACCTCGTGCTGCGCGCGGCCCGCGCGCGCGGCGCCACCGCCGACCACGTGCTGCTCTCCGGCGCCCCCGGCCTCGGCAAGACCACCCTCTCGATGATCATCGCCGCGGAGATGGGCGCCCCGATCCGCATCACGTCCGGCCCCGCCATCCAGCACGCCGGCGACCTCGCCGCGATCCTCTCCTCCCTCCAGGAGGGCGAGGTCCTCTTCCTCGACGAGATCCACCGCATGTCCCGGCCCGCCGAGGAGATGCTCTACATGGCGATGGAGGACTTCCGCGTCGACGTCATCGTCGGCAAGGGCCCCGGCGCCACCGCCATCCCGCTGGAGCTGCCCCCGTTCACCCTGGTCGGCGCCACCACCCGCGCGGGCCTGCTGCCGCCCCCGCTGCGCGACCGCTTCGGCTTCACCGCCCACATGGAGTTCTACGAACCGGCCGAACTCCGCCGCGTCGTCCACCGCTCGGCGACCCTCCTCGACGTCGAGATCGACACCGACGGCGCCGCCGAGATCGCCGGCCGCTCCCGTGGCACGCCCCGCATCGCCAACCGCCTGCTGCGCCGCGTCCGCGACTACGCGCAGGTCAAGGCGGACGGCGTCATCACACGCGAGATCGCCGCGGCGGCCCTCGCCGTCTACGAGGTCGACGCCCGCGGCCTCGACCGCCTCGACCGCGCGGTCCTCCAGGCCCTGCTGAAACTGTTCGGCGGCGGACCGGTCGGCCTGTCCACGCTGGCCGTCGCGGTGGGGGAGGAGCGCGAGACCGTCGAGGAGGTCGCCGAACCCTTCCTGGTCCGGGAGGGCCTGCTCGCCCGCACCCCGCGCGGCCGCGTCGCCACCCCCGCCGCCTGGACCCACCTCGGCCTCACCCCGCCCCGCACCACGACCGGGGGGAACGGACAGCAGAACCTGTTCGGGGCGTGACACCAGGTGACGGCGGGTGACGGCACGTACGGGGCACCCGGAAGCCGGGCCGGCACCCGACGGTAACGCGCCAGGGAGACGGCCAGGGCATTGGCGGCCGGAGGAACCCAGGTGCCATGCTGAACGTTGTTCCCTGTGCGCGGACTCGCTTAGACTCCGCCGATGCCGCCGTTGTCGGCGGCGCACACACCCCCAACCAGTAGGCCGCTCACCATCGCGGTCGTGCGAAGGAAGTACCGACCCGTGAGTCTCGTGACCCTCCTCCCGTTCATCGTGCTCATCGGGGCCATGTTCCTGATGACCCGCTCGGCCAAGAAGAAGCAGCAGCAGGCCGCGGACATGCGGAACGCCATGCAGCCCGGCAGCGGTGTCCGCACCATCGGGGGCATCTACGCGACCGTCAAGGAGGTCAACGACGAGACCGTCCTCCTCGACGCGGGCCCGGGGGTGGAACTGCTCTTCGCGAAGAACGCCATCGGTGCCGTCCTGTCCGACGACGAGTACAACCGCATCGTCCACGGCATCGAGCACGACCTGAAGTCCGACGTCGTCCCGGACGACGCCTCCTCCCTCACCGGGTCCGACGAGACCGCCGACGCTGCCGCCGCCTCCGACGACACGCCCGTCGACCTCGGCAAGAAGGACGCAACCGAGGAGCGGGCCGCCGACGCGGACACCGACACGGACACCGGCGCGGAGACCGACGCGGAGCCGAAGAAGACCGACGGCGACTCCGACGCGAAGAAGTAGCCACGCCCCCCGGGGCACGCGGGTGCGCCCCGCGTGCCCCGGGGCGCGCGCATCTCGCACCAGGGGATCCCGACACCATGTCATGGCCGCCGCCGCGCTGACCCGGCGCGAGGCGGCCCGAGAGGGAGTACGAGAAGGTGGCAGCACCTAAAAAGGGCCGGAGCGCGAGTGCCCAGAGCAAGCCGGGGCGCTCGCTGGCCCTGATCCTGATCGCGATCGTGGCGCTCACCGGAGGCATGTTCCTCTCCGGACACACCACTCCGCGTCTGGGCATCGACCTTGCCGGCGGCACGAGCATCACGCTGGAGGCGAAAGCCGACCAGGGGTCCGCGATCAACAAGGCCAACATGGACACCGCGGTGGAGATCATGAACCGCCGTGTCAACGGTCTGGGCGTCTCCGAGGCGGAGGTGCAGACCCAGGGCGACAGCAACATCATCGTCAACATCCCCAAGGGCACCAACTCCAAGGAAGCCCGGGAACAGGTCGGCACCACCGCCAAGCTGTACTTCCGTCCGGTCCTGGCCAGCGAGGCCAGCGGCACCGCCGCGAGCGCCTCGCCGAGCCCGTCCGCCAGCGGCTCGTCCACCGCCTCGCCGAGCGCGTCCGCGAGCGCCTCCGCGAGCGCCTCCGCGAGTGCCTCCGCCGACGAGAAGGCCTCCTCCTCCGCGTCCCCGTCGGCCTCCGCCACCTCGCAGGGCCGCGCCGTCACCGACGCGCTGAAGGCCGACTCCACGCCGTCGGCCTCCGCCTCCGCGAGCGCCTCCGCCTCCGCGAGCCCGTCGGCCTCCGCGAGCGCCTCGGACACCGACACCGCCGCGCTCGAAGCCGAGTACACGGACCTGGACTGCTCCAAGGCCTCGGCCCGCGCCGCCGCCGGCGAGGGCGCCAAGCCCGCCGACTCCACCGTGGGCTGCGGCCAGATCCAGGGCGTCTGGTACAAGTACCTGCTCGGCCCGGCCGCCGTCGACGGCACCGAGGTCGACAAGGCCCAGGCGGTCTACGACACCCAGACCGCCGCCGGCTGGCAGGTCACGATGGACTTCAACTCCGCGGGCTCCAAGAAGTTCGCCGACATCACCGCGGAGCTCGCCCAGAACAGCGCCCCGCAGAACGAGTTCGGCATCGTCCTCGACGGCGAGGTCGTCTCCAGCCCGTACGTCAGCTCCTCCATCACCGGCGGCCAGGCCCAGATCTCCGGCAGCTTCACGCAGGACGAGGCCCAGAACCTCGCCAACATGCTGTCCTACGGTGCGCTGCCGCTCTCCTTCCAGGAGCAGAGCGTGACCACGGTGACCGCCGCGCTCGGCGGTGACCAGCTGCACGCCGGTCTGCTCGCCGGCGCCATCGGCCTCGCCCTGGTGGTCATCTACCTGGTGGCCTACTACCGCGGCCTGTCCCTCATCGCGATCGCCTCGCTGCTGGTCTCCGCGGCCCTCACCTACGTGCTCATGTCGCTGCTCGGCCCGGCCATCGGCTTCGCGCTGAACCTGCCGGCCGTCTGCGGTGCCATCGTCGCCATCGGCATCACCGCGGACTCGTTCATCGTCTACTTCGAACGTGTCCGGGACGAGATCCGCGAGGGCCGCTCGCTGCGTCCCGCGGTCGAGCGGGGCTGGCCGCGCGCCCGGCGCACCATCCTGGTCTCCGACTTCGTGTCCTTCCTCGCCGCCGCGGTGCTCTTCATCGTCTCCGTCGGCAAGGTCCAGGGCTTCGCGTTCACGCTGGGCCTGACCACCGTCCTCGACGTGGTCGTGGTCTTCCTCTTCACCAAGCCGCTGATGACGCTGATCGCCCGCCGCACGTTCTTCGCGAGCGGCCACAAGTGGTCCGGCCTCGACCCGAAGAGCCTGGGCGCCAAGCCGCCGCTGCGCCGCACCCGTCGTCCCGCCGGTCCCGCCGCCGGCCCCGCCGAGCCGAAGGAGGCGTGAGCGATGTCGAAACTCGGTAACCTCGGCGCCCGACTGCACCGTGGCGAGATCAGCTACGACTTCATCGGGCACCGCAAGATCTGGTACGGCATCTCGATCCTGATCACCATCACGGCCATCCTCGGCCTGGGCGTCCGCGGCCTGAACATGGGCATCGACTTCCAGGGCGGCGCCGTCTTCACCACCGCGAAGAACAGCTCCGTCTCGGTCTCGCAGGCCGAGACCGCCGCGGAGGAGGCGGCCGGTCACGAGGCGCTCGTGCAGAAGCTCGGCGACGGCTCGCTGCGCATCCAGATCGCCGGCATGGACACCCAGCAGTCCGACAAGGTCAAGAACGCCCTCGCCGAGGACTTCGACGTCGACCCGGAGACCATCGCCGCCGACCTGGTCGGTCCCAGCTGGGGCGACCAGATCGCGAACAAGGCCTGGCAGGGTCTGGCGATCTTCATGGTCCTCGTCGTGATCTACCTGGCGATCGCCTTCGAGTGGCGCATGGCCATCGCCGCGCTCGTCGCCCTGGTCCACGACATCACCATCACCGTCGGCATCTACGCCCTCGTCGGCTTCGAGGTCACGCCGGGCACGGTGATCGGTCTGCTGACCATCCTCGGCTACTCGCTGTACGACACGGTCGTCGTCTTCGACTCCCTCAAGGAGCAGACGAAGGACCTCACCAAGCAGACCCGCTTCACCTACAGCGAGATCGCCAACCGCTCGATCAACAGCACCCTGGTGCGTTCGATCAACACCACGGTCGTCGCGCTGCTCCCGGTCGCCGGCCTGCTGTTCATCGGCGGCGGCGTCCTCGGCGCGGGCACGCTCAACGACATCTCGCTGTCGCTGTTCGTCGGCCTCGCGGCCGGTGCGTACTCCTCGATCTTCATCGCCACGCCGCTCGTCGCCGACCTCAAGGAGCGCGAGCCGCAGTTCAAGGCGCTGAAGAAGCGCGTCCTGGCCAAGCGCGCCCAGGCCGCCGCCGACGAGGAGTACACCGAGTCCCGCGGCACCGACCCGCGCGAGGACCTGCCGGAGGACGCGGCCGCCGTCGTCGGCCCGCGCACCCAGCCCGCCTCCCGCGGCCGGGGCCGCGGCCGACCCTCGGGGAAGCGCCGATGACCGGCATCCAGGAGCTGCTGCTCAGCCGTATCCGTGACGTGGCCGACTACCCGGAGCCGGGGGTGATGTTCAAGGACATCACCCCGCTGCTCGCGGACCCGGCGGCGTTCACCGCCCTCACCGACGCGTTCGCCGACGTCGCCGAGCGCACCGGCGCCACCAAGATCGTCGGCCTGGAGGCCCGGGGCTTCATCCTCGGCGCCCCCGTCGCCGTCCGCGCCGGCCTCGGCTTCGTCCCCGTGCGCAAGGCGGGCAAGCTCCCCGGAGCCACCCTCGCCCAGGCCTACGACCTGGAGTACGGCTCTGCCGAGATCGAGATCCACGCCGAGGACCTCACCGCCGACGACCGCATCCTGATCGTCGACGACGTCCTCGCCACCGGCGGCACCGCCGAGGCGTCGATCCAGCTGATCCACCGCGCGGGCGCCGAGGTCGCGGGCGTCGCCGTCCTGATGGAACTCGGGTTCCTGGCCGGCCGGCCCCGCCTGGAGGCGGCGCTGCGGGGAGCGCCGCTGGAGGCGCTGCTCACGGTCTAGGACCGGGCGCCGTCGCCCCGCGCCGGGCCGACGGTGAGGACGAGTCCCGGCACCCTCGTACGGCTGTCGTACGGATCAGGGGCGGGCCCGGAGGAATCCGGTGCCCGCCCCCGGTGTTTCCCGGGTACACGGCCTTCACATCGGCCTGAAGGCGATCCGGGAGCCCGGCATCGCTACGATGGGTGCTCCGGAGCCTGACCGGGGACCCGGATCGCGCACGAGGAGTCCTCTTGCCAGACGAGGCCCAGCACCTGACCGCCGCCAAGCCCGAGTCCGCCTCGGCGCCCGCGGCCAAGCCCGCGTCGGGGACGCACGCCGACACCCGTGGGCCGGTCGAGCACGACCGCTCCGCCCCCGTCGACAAGCCGGCCGAGCAGGCCCGCCCCAAGCAGGCCCCGCCCGAGCGCTCCGCTAGCACCCCCGCCGCCCGCCCGGCCGCCGCGCAGCCGCCCGCCCGCTCCGGCTCCTCCAACCGCGTCCGCGCCCGTCTCGCCCGCCTCGGCGTCCAGCGCGCCAACCCGTACAACCCGGTCCTGGAGCCGCTGCTGCGGATAGTGCGCAGCAACGACCCCAAGATCGAGACGTCGACGCTGCGCCAGATCGAGCGCGCCTACCAGGTCGCCGAGCGCTGGCACCGCGGCCAGAAGCGCAAGAGCGGCGACCCGTACATCACCCACCCGCTCGCGGTGACCACGATCCTCGCCGAACTCGGCATGGACCCGGCCACCCTCATGGCGGGCCTGCTCCACGACACCGTCGAGGACACCGAGTACGGCCTGGACGACCTGCGCCGCGACTTCGGCGACCAGGTCGCCCTCCTCGTCGACGGCGTCACCAAGCTGGACAAGGTCAAGTTCGGCGAGGCCGCGCAGGCCGAGACCGTGCGCAAGATGGTCGTCGCCATGGCCAAGGACCCGCGCGTCCTGGTCATCAAACTCGCCGACCGCCTGCACAACATGCGCACCATGCGCTACCTGAAGCGCGAGAAGCAGGAGAAGAAGGCGCGCGAGACCCTCGAGATCTACGCGCCGCTCGCCCACCGCCTGGGCATGAACACCATCAAGTGGGAACTGGAGGACCTCGCCTTCGCGATCCTCTACCCCAAGATGTACGACGAGATCGTCCGCCTCGTCGCCGAGCGCGCCCCCAAGCGCGACGAGTACCTCGCCATAGTGACCGACGAGGTCCAGGCCGACCTGCGGGCCGCCCGCATCAAGGCGACCGTCACGGGCCGGCCGAAGCACTACTACAGCGTCTACCAGAAGATGATCGTCCGCGGCCGTGACTTCGCGGAGATCTACGACCTGGTGGGCATCCGCGTCCTCGTGGACACCGTCCGCGACTGCTACGCGGCCCTCGGCACGGTGCACGCGCGGTGGAACCCGGTCCCCGGCCGGTTCAAGGACTACATCGCGATGCCCAAGTTCAACATGTACCAGTCGCTGCACACGACGGTCATCGGCCCCAACGGCAAGCCGGTAGAGCTCCAGATCCGCACGTTCGACATGCACCGCCGCGCCGAGTACGGCATCGCCGCGCACTGGAAGTACAAGCAGGAGGCCGTCGCCGGCGCCTCCAAGGTCCGCACCGACGCGCCGAAGTCGTCCGGCAAGGGCAAGGACGACCACCTCAACGACATGGCGTGGCTGCGCCAGCTGCTCGACTGGCAGAAGGAGACCGAGGACCCGGGCGAGTTCCTGGAGTCCCTGCGCTTCGACCTCTCCCGCAACGAGGTCTTCGTCTTCACGCCCAAGGGCGACGTCATCGCGCTCCCGGCCGGAGCCACCCCGGTGGACTTCGCCTACGCCGTCCACACGGAGGTCGGCCACCGCACCATAGGAGCCCGGGTCAACGGCAGGCTCGTACCGCTGGAGTCGACCCTGGACAACGGCGACCTGGTGGAGGTCTTCACCTCCAAGGCCCCCGGCGCGGGCCCGTCCCGCGACTGGCTCGGTTTCGTCAAGTCGCCGCGCGCCCGCAACAAGATCCGGGCGTGGTTCTCCAAGGAGCGCCGCGACGAGGCGATCGAGCAGGGCAAGGACGCCATCGCCCGCGCGATGCGCAAGCAGAACCTGCCGATCCAGCGCATCCTCACCGGCGACTCGCTGGTCACCCTGGCGCACGAGATGCGCTACCCGGACATCTCCTCGCTGTACGCGGCGATCGGCGAGGGCCATGTGGCCGCGCAGAACGTCGTGCAGAAGCTGGTGCAGGCCCTCGGCGGCGAGGAGGCCGCGACCGAGGAGATCGACGAGTCGGTCCCGCCGTCCCGCGGCCGCGGCCGCAAGCGGCGCACCAGCAACGACCCCGGTGTCGTGGTCAAGGGCGTCGACGACGTCTGGGTGAAACTGGCCCGCTGTTGTACGCCCGTCCCCGGCGATCCGATCATCGGTTTCGTCACACGCGGTAGTGGCGTATCGGTTCACCGCAGCGACTGCGTCAACGTGGAGTCACTGTCCCGTGAGCCGGAGCGCATCCTCGGCGTCGAGTGGGCGCCGACGCAGTCCTCGGTCTTCCTGGTCGCCATCCAGGTCGAGGCGCTGGACCGGTCCCGACTGCTGTCGGACGTCACCCGCGTCCTGTCCGACCAGCACGTCAACATCCTCTCGGCCGCCGTCCAGACCTCCCGGGACCGGGTCGCCACCTCCCGCTTCACCTTCGAGATGGGCGACCCCAAGCACCTCGGTCACGTCCTGAAGGCCGTCCGCGGGGTGGAGGGCGTGTACGACGTCTACCGGGTGACGTCGGCGCGGAGACCGTAACCTACGGGATGACCTGAGCGGCGGAGACGGGGGAGCGGGATGGGCGGGCCGGGGCGCGAGGGGTTACCGGGCGGGGCACCGCCGTCGGTGCCGGTCCTGGTCGCCGGCCGCTACCGGCCGGTCCGTTTCCTCGGCCGCGGCGGCATGGGCGTCGTCCACGAGGCGGAGGACACCCGGCTCGACCGGCGCGTCGCCCTGAAGATGCTCACCACCGTCGAGGGGCTGACCGGCGACAGCGAGGCCTGGGACCGCTTCCAGCGCGAGGCCCGCGCCCTGGCCAGGATCGACCACCCCGGCGTCGTCACGCTGTACGACAGCGGTGTGCACGACGGCACCCCCTACCTGGTGATGCAGGTGCTCGACGGCACCACCCTGGCCGACCTGGCGTCGTCCGCGGGGCCGCTGCCGACGACCGTGGTGTGCACGGTGGCCCTGGGCATCGCCGAGGCCCTGGAGGCCGCCCACACGGCCGGCGTGCTGCACCGCGACGTCAAGCCCACGAACGTCGGCCTCACCCGGAACGGGCGTGTCGTCCTCCAGGACTTCGGACTGGCGCGGCTGGCCGGCGAGGCCGCGATCACCCGCACCGGAGCCATCGTCGGCACCCCCCAGTTCATGGCCCCCGAGGCCATGCGGGGCGCCCTGCCGGAGCGGGCGGCGGACTGGTACGGCCTGGGCACCTGCCTGTACCTGATGATCACGGGCGAGCTGCCGTTCGGCCCGACCGTCGACTACGGCGCCATCATCCACCGCGCCCTCGGCGACGGTGTCCCGCCGCTCTCGGGCCGCCGCCCGGACTGCCCGCCGGACCTGTGCCGGCTCGTCGACGACCTCTGCCGGCAGGACCCCGCCCTGCGCCGCCAGGACCCCGAGTCCATCCGCGAGACCCTGCTGCCCCTGTCCTACGGCGGTACCGAGCGGCTGGTCGACCTGGTGACGGACCGGGCGCGCGACGGCGCCGTACGCGGCGCGTGGGCGATTCCCGACGTTCCCGAGTCGGTGTCCCGCGCGGAGGAGATGCCCGAGTACCTCTGGGACGAGGCGGCCGCCCTGCCCGACCGGCGCGGGACGGCCACCGACCCCTTCCGGCCCGCCACCCTCAGCGACACCACCCGCCGGATCGTGCTCGGCACCATGACCCCGCAGAGCGCGCTGGCCCGGCAGCGCGAGGCGGTCAACCTGGTGCTGCGCGGCCGGCTGGAGGAGGCCGCGCAGATGCTGTCCGTCGTGGTCCCGGTCTGCCTCACCACGCTCGGACCCGACCATCCGACCACCCTGACCAGCCAGTACTGGCATGCCGTGTGCCTGGCCAGGCTCGACGCCGGGCGCCCCGCGCTGGAGCTGTTCTCCAGCGTCAACCGACGTGTGGCACGACGAACGGACGGACACGATGACTGACTCCGGCGCGGGCATCTCGGCCGCCCTGGACACCACGGGGACCGAGGACGACCTGCGTTCCCTGCTGCGCTGGCTGCGGGAGGACGACAGCGTCGGCCTGCCCGTCCGGCCCGCCGGCGCGGCCCCGCACCCACCCGGCGGCATGGGCACCGGCTTCGACGTCCTCCAGTTCGCCGTCTCCGGCGGACTGTCGGCGGCCTCGCTCGTCGTCTCCGTCCTGCAGTGGCAGACCTCCCGGCGCCGCGCCCCGGCCGTCACCCTGCGCCGCGGCGACGTGGAGGTCCTCCTCACCGCCCGCGCGGCCCGCGACGAGGAGACCGTACGCCGTCTCGTCGTCCTCCTCGACGGCGACACCGCGCCCGCCACCCTGCCCGGACCGCGCACCGAAGGAAGCGGAGGCGATGACGGCACTGCCTGACCCGGCGCGCTCGCGGGCCGTCCTCATCGGCACCGCCTCCTACCGCCACCTGCCCCAGCTGCCCGCCGTCGAGACGGGCGTCGTCGACCTCGCCGCCGAACTGTGCGACGCCACCGTCTGGGGGCTGCCCGTACAGCACTGCACGGTCGTCACCGACCCATTGAGCGCCCACGCGATCCTCGACCCCGTCCACCAGGCCGGCGAGGAGGCCACCGACACCCTCCTCGTCTACTTCGCGGGACACGGCCTGCGCGACGCCGACTCCGCCGACCTCTACCTCGCACTCGGCGACTCCCGCGAACACCTCGGCTACACGGCCGTCGCCTACCAGCACCTGCGCTCCGCCCTGCGGTCCGCCCGGGCCCGCCGCAAGGTCGTGGTCCTCGACTGCTGCTTCAGCGGCCGCGCCGCCCGCGCCCTGGCCGGAGGCGACGTCCTCGCCGCCGAGGCCGCCGTGGACGGCGCCTACGTCCTCACCGCCTCACCCCGCGACCGGATCGCCCTGGCACCCGACGGCGAGCGCTACACCGCCTTCACCGGCGAGCTGCTGGGCGTGCTGCGCCACGGCGTCGACAACGGCCCGGAGCTGCTCGACCTCGACACGCTCTACCGCGTCCTGCTGGACCGGCTGCGCGCCAAGAACCGCCCGCTGCCCCAGCACTCCCAGGAGAACGGCGTCGGACGCCTCCCCCTGGCCCGCAACAAGGCCCGCGCCGGTCTGCGCGCCCCCGCGGGCCCCGTCCTGCCCGCCGACGTCCGCACCGCCATGGTCTCCACCGGCCTGGCCGTCGCCCGGCTCCTGCGCGCCGAGGGCAACACCCGCGACGCCCTGCCCGTCCTGCGCCTCGCCCTCCAGGAACAGCAGACCGCGGGCAGCGAGGGCGACCTGCTCGCCGTCCAGCTCGAACTCTCCGAGCTGCTCTCCGAGACCGGCCAGGTCAAGGAGGCCATCGAGGTGCTGGAACTCGCCTTCCACCAGGTCCACAAGGTGTACGGTCCCGAGGCCGTCCTCGTCTGCCGGCGGCTGGCCGACCTGCTTCAGGAGTCCGGCAACCACCTCCAGGCCTGCGAGGTGCTCAAGCACGCCCTGGACATCAGCGAGCGGGGCGCGCCGGGGCCGGCCTGACGGGCGCCGGGCCGCCGAAGGCGCGGGGCACCGGAACGTCACCGGAACGTGCGAGGTCCCCGGAAGGCACCGGCTCACCGGAACGTGCGACGGCCCGGCCGTGGTCTCCCACGGCCGGGCCGCTACGGCATCGACGGGTTCCGGCTCAGCCGCCGAACTCGTGCAGGCCCTTCAGCGCCTGGTCCAGCAGCGCCTGACGGCCCTGGAGCTCCCGCTCCAGCTTGTCCGCCTTGGCGGTGTTGCCCTGGGCACGCGCCTGCTCGATCTGGGACGTCAGCTTGTCCACCGCCGCCTGGAGCTGACCGGTCAGACCCGCGGCACGCGCCCGCGCCTCCGGGTTGGTCCGGCGCCACTCGGCCTCCTCGGCCTCCTGGATCGCCCGCTCCACGGTGTGCATCCGGCCCTCGACCTTCGGCCGGGCGTCCCGCGGCACATGGCCGATGGCCTCCCAGCGCTCGTTGACCGAGCGGAACGCGGCCCGCGCCGCCTTCAGATCCGTGACCGGGAGGATCTTCTCGGCCTCCTCGGCCAGCTCCTCCTTCAGCTTCAGGTTCTCCGCCTGCTCCGCGTCCCGCTCCGCGAAGACCGAGCTGCGGGCCGCGAAGAAGACGTCCTGCGCGCCGCGGAAGCGGTTCCACAGGTCGTCCTCGTGCTCGCGCTGCGCCCGGCCCGCGGCCTTCCACTCCGTCATCAGCTCGCGGTAGCGCGCCGCCGTCGGACCCCAGTCCACCGAGCCCGACAGCGCCTCGGCCTCGGCCACCAGCCGCTCCTTGGCCCGGCGGGCCTCCTCGCGCTGTGCGTCCAGCTGCGCGAAGTGCGCCTTGCGCCGCTTGGAGAACGCCGAGCGCGCGTGCGAGAACCGGTGCCACAGCTCGTCGTCCGACTTGCGGTCCAGCCGCGGCAGGCCCTTCCAGGTGTCCACCAGGGACCGCAGCCGCTCACCGGCCGCCCGCCACTGGTCGGACTGCGCCAGCTGCTCCGCCTCCGTGACCAGGTCCTCCTTGGCCTTGCGGGCCTCGTCGGACTGCTTGGCCCGCTGCTGCTTGCGCTCCTCGCGGCGTGCCTCGACGGTCGCCACCAGCTTGTCCAGCCGGGCCCGCAACGCGTCCAGGTCGCCGACCACGTGGTGCGCGTCCACCTGCTCACGGATGTGGTCGATGGCGACCTGGGCGTCCTTGGCGGACAGGTCCGTGGTCCGGACCCGCTTCTCGAGGAGGCCGATCTCGACCACCAGGCCCTCGTACTTGCGCTCGAAGTAGGCCAGCGCCTCCTCGGGGGAGCCGGCCTGCCAGGAACCGACGACCTGCTCGCCATCGGCCGTCCGCACGTACACGGTCCCCGTCTCGTCGACGCGGCCCCACGGGTCGCTGCTCACAGCGCCTCCTCCACATGATGCCTGCGGGGAGTTTCGGAGCCCCGGGCATCGTCCACAGTTTCGTCACGGCCAACATAGGCGAACGGCGGGTCGCCTGTCCGCATCCAGCGCGACCGAAATTGCGCAGTTGACCGCCCTTGCCGTCAGGACTTGGTGACCGTCGCCTTGTCGATCACGACCGTCGCGTTCGGGGCGCCGTCACCGGCGCCCGTGTTCTCGCCCGCGGCGGCGATCTTCTGCAGTACCTTCATCCCCGCGGCCGACACCGTACCGAACGGGGTGTAGCTCGGCGGGAGCGAACTGTCCTGGTAGACGAGGAAGAACTGGCTGCCGCCGGTGTCCGCCTCACCGGTGTTGGCCATCGCGACCGTGCCCGCCGGGTAGATGTCGTCCTTCAGGCTCGTGTCCTTCAGGTTCTCGTCCGGGATGGTGTAGCCCGGTCCGCCGCTGCCGCTGCCCGTCGGGTCGCCGCACTGCAGCACGTAGATGCCGCTGGTGGTGAGCCGGTGGCACGTGGTGTGGTCGAAGTAGCCCTTGCCCGCGAGGAAGCTGAAGGAGTTCACGGTGTGCGGGGCCGCCGACGCCTTCAGCGCGATGTCTATGTCCCCGCACGTCGTCGCCAGCGTCATCGTGTACTTCGCCGACTTGTCGATCGTGATCGCCGGCTCCTTCTCCCAGGTCGCCGTCTTGACGGAGCCCGCGGCGGCCTTCTCGCACGGGTCCTCGACCGCGCTGGGAGTGGCGGACGCGGACGCCTCCGCGCTCGCGCTCGCCTTGTCGTCGTCCTTCATGACGCCCGAGGTGTACAGCGCCAGGCTGCCCACCAGGACCACGCCGAGCACCGACGCGATCACCGAGTTGCGCACGCGCGCCTTGCGCCGCGCGGCCGTGCGGCGCTGCTGCTGCCGCAAGAACTTCTCCCGGGCTAGCTGACGCTTGCGCTGTTCCTGGGTGACCACCGGGTTCTCTCCTCATGCGTCTCGTACGACGGCCGGTACGCGAGCGCCCGGTGAGCCGACCGCGCGCGTGTGCCCCGTACCGTATATGGGTTCGCTGAGGAAACGGCAGCGCCGGTAGGCTCTGACGACGGGCGTAGCCGCTCGCAAGCCCTCCCGTACCGACACAACGAAGGACGATCGTGCTCATTGCCGGGTTCCCCGCCGGGGCCTGGGGGACGAACTGTTATCTCGTCGCCCCCGCCGCCGGTGAGGAGTGCGTGATCATCGACCCGGGCCACCAGGCGGCCCCCGGAGTCGAGGAAGCGATCAGGAAGCATCGGCTCAAGCCCGTCGCCGTCGTCCTCACCCACGGCCACATCGACCATGTCGCCTCGGTCGTCCCGGTCTGCGGCGCGCACGACGTGCCGGCCTGGATCCACCCCGAGGACCGCTACATGATGAGCGACCCCGAGAAGGCGCTCGGCCGGTCCCTCGGGATGCCGCTGATGGGCGAGCTGACGGTGGGGGAGCCGGACGACGTCCGGGAGCTGACCGACGGCGCGCGGCTGGACCTGGCCGGTCTGGAGTTCTCCGTCGCGCACGCGCCGGGCCATACCAAGGGGTCGGTGACCTTCCGGATGCCCGAGGCCGCGGACGTCCCGTCCGTCTTCTTCTCGGGCGACCTGCTGTTCGCCGGCTCCATCGGACGCACCGACCTGCCCGGCGGCGACATGGCCGAGATGCTCGACTCGCTGGCCCGCGTGTGCCTGCCGCTCGACGACTCGACCGTGGTGCTGTCCGGCCACGGCCCCCAGACGACCATCGGCCAGGAGCGCGCCACCAACCCGTACCTGCGGCAGGTGGCGGCCGGCGGCCAGGGAGCCTCCGAGGCTCCCCGACGAGGAATGTGACGAGAGACCTCCCGTGAGCACCTTCAAGGCCCCCAAGGGCACGTACGACCTGATCCCCCCGGACAGCGCCACCTACCTCGCCGTGCGCGAGGCGATCGCCGCCCCGCTGCGCACCTCCGGCTACGGCTACGTCGAGACACCCGGCTTCGAGAGCGTCGAGCTGTTCGCACGCGGTGTCGGCGAGTCCACCGACATCGTGACCAAGGAGATGTACGCCTTCGAGACGAAGGGCGGCGACCGGCTGGCGCTGCGCCCCGAGGGCACGGCGTCCGTGCTGCGCGCCGCCCTGGAGGCCAACCTCCACAAGGCGGGCAACCTGCCGGTCAAGCTCTGGTACTCGGGCTCGTACTACCGCTACGAGCGTCCCCAGAAGGGCCGCTACCGCCACTTCTCCCAGGTCGGCGCCGAGGCGATCGGCGCCGAGGACCCGGCGCTGGACGCCGAGCTGATCATCCTGGCCGACCAGGCGTACCGCTCGCTCGGTCTGCGCGACTTCCGCATCCTCCTCAACAGCCTCGGCGACAAGGAGTGCCGTCCGGTCTACCGGGCCGCCCTGCAGGACTTCCTGCGCGGCCTCGACCTCGACGAGGACACCCTGCGCCGCGCCGAGATCAACCCCCTGCGGGTCCTCGACGACAAGCGCCAGGACGTGCAGAAGCAGCTCGACGGCGCCCCCCTCCTGCGCGACTACCTCTGCGACGCCTGCAAGGCGTACCACGAGGAGGTCCGCGACCTGATCACCGCGGCGGGCGTCGCCTTCGAGGACGACCCCAAGCTGGTCCGCGGCCTGGACTACTACACACGCACGACCTTCGAGTTCGTCCACGACGGTCTCGGCTCGCAGTCCGCGGTGGGCGGCGGCGGCCGCTACGACGGCCTGTCCGAGATGATCGGCGGCCCCGCCCTGCCGTCGGTCGGCTGGGCCCTCGGCGT
The DNA here is from genome assembly GCF_044750285.1 of Streptomyces sp. NPDC088812. Classification (NCBI taxonomy): domain Bacteria; kingdom Bacillati; phylum Actinomycetota; class Actinomycetes; order Kitasatosporales; family Streptomycetaceae; genus Streptomyces; species Streptomyces sp. NPDC088812. Next base: position 370,070 of record NZ_JBIVJP010000005.1, read on the forward strand.
CGACCGCACGGTCCTGGCGCTGGAGGCGGAGGGCATCGAACTCGAACTGCCCTCGTCCACCAGCGTGTTCGCCGTCCCGCTCGGCGAGGAGGCCCGCCGCGTCCTCTTCGCCAAGGTCACCGAACTGCGCAAGCTGGGCGTCGCCGCCGACTTCTCCTACGGCGCCAAGGGCCTCAAGGGCGCCATGAAGAACGCCAACCGCAGCGGCGCCCGCTACACGATCGTCGCCGGTGAACGCGACCTCGCCGAGGGGGTCGTCCAGCTCAAGGACATGGAGTCCGGTGAGCAGACGGCGGTCGGCGTCAACGAGATCGTCGCGGAGCTGGAAGCACGGCTCGGCTGACCTACGCGCGCGGGGGGCGCCGGGTGCCGTACAGGGCGCCCGGCGCCTTCGCCGTACAGGGAAACGGAACACCTGCCCGTCGTGTCCGCTCACCCTTATGCGGAGCGAACGGTGCGCACGCGCGCGGGTGCGGCACAATGGCCCTGCCCGAAGAAGGTCCAACTCTCCAGTGACGGAATCGGCGTGATGAGCAAGACGACAGTTCGAGACGTCTCCACCGAGCCCGATCCGGAAGGTGCCGGGGCGGCCGCACCGGGGACGGCGGGCGGCAGCCGGGCGTTCGCGCTGCTGCTGGTGATCACCGGAGCGGCCGGTCTGCTCGCGGCGTGGGTCATCACGATCGACAAGTTCAAGCTGCTCGAGGCCAAGGTCGCGGGCACGACGTTCACCCCCGGGTGCAGCCTGAACCCCGTGGTCTCCTGCGGCAGCGTCATGGAGAGCAAGCAGGCCGCCGCCTTCGGCTTCCCCAACCCGATGCTCGGCCTCGTGGCCTACGGCATCGTCATCTGCGTCGGCATGAGCCTGCTGGCCCGCGCCCGCTTCCCGCGCTGGTACTGGCTCACCTTCAACTTCGGCACGCTCTTCGGCGTCGTCTTCTGCGCCTGGCTGCAGTTCCAGTCCCTGTACCGGATCAACGCGCTGTGCCTGTGGTGCTGCCTGGCCTGGGTCGCGACGATCACCATGTTCTGGTACGTGACCTCGTTCAACGTCCGCAACGGCTTCCTGCCCGCCCCGGGCTGGCTGAAGGGCTTCTTCGGCGAGTTCACCTGGGTCCTGCCCGTGCTGCACATCGGCATCATCGGCATGCTGATCCTGACCCGCTGGTGGGAGTTCTGGACCAGCTGACCCGCCTCCGGGCCGGCGCCCGCCCCGGCCGGACTGTCGGTGCGGTGATTTAGGGTTTCAGCGTGGAGCCCGACCTGTTCACCGCCGCAGCAGAAGAACGCCAGGAGAAGGACCCCGCCGGCAGTCCCCTGGCGGTCCGGATGCGCCCGCGCACCCTCGACGAGGTCGTGGGCCAGCAGCACCTGTTGAAGCCGGGCTCCCCCCTGCGCCGCCTGGTCGGCGAGGGCGCCAGGGGCCCGGCCGGCCCGTCCTCGGTGATCCTGTGGGGTCCGCCCGGCACCGGCAAGACGACCCTCGCCCACGTCGTCTCCAAGGCCACCGACAAGCGCTTCGTCGAGCTGTCCGCGATCACCGCCGGCGTCAAGGAGGTCCGCGCGGTCATCGACGGCGCCCGCCGCGCCGTCGGCGGCTTCGGCAAGGAGACCGTCCTCTTCCTCGACGAGATCCACCGCTTCAGCAAGGCCCAGCAGGACTCCCTCCTCCCGGCCGTCGAGAACCGCTGGGTGACCCTGATCGCGGCCACCACCGAGAACCCCTACTTCTCGGTGATCTCTCCCCTCCTCTCCCGCTCCCTGCTGCTCACGCTCGAACCCCTCACCGACGACGACCTGCGCGGCCTCGTCCGGCGCACCCTCGCCGACGACCGGGGCCTCAAGGGCGCCGTCACCCTCCCCGAGGACACCGAGGGCCACCTCCTGCGGATCGCCGGCGGCGACGCCCGCCGGGCCCTGACCGCCCTGGAGGCCGCCGCCGGGGCCGCGCTCGACAAGGACGAGACGGAGATCGCCCTCGCCACCCTGGAGGAGACGGTCGACCGGGCGGCGGTGAAGTACGACCGCGACGGCGACCAGCACTACGACGTCGCCAGCGCCCTCATCAAGTCCATCCGCGGCTCCGACGTCGACGCCGCCCTGCACTACCTGGCCCGCATGATCGAGGCCGGTGAGGACCCCCGCTTCATCGCCCGCCGCCTGATGATCTCCGCCAGCGAGGACATCGGCCTCGCCGACCCGAACGCTCTGCCGATCGCGGTCGCCGCCGCCCAGGCCGTCGCCATGATCGGCTTCCCCGAGGCCGCCCTCACCCTCAGCCACGCCACCATCGCCCTCGCCCTGGCCCCCAAGTCCAACGCCGCGACGACCGCGATCGGCGCCGCCCTGGACGACGTCCGCAAGGGCCTGGCCGGGCCCGTGCCGCCGCACCTGCGGGACGGGCACTACAAGGGTGCGGCCAAGCTGGGGCACGCGCAGGGGTACGTGTACCCGCACGACCTGCCCGAGGGGATCGCCGCCCAGCAGTACGCCCCGGACGCCGTCACCGGGCGCGAGTACTACACGCCCACCCGGCACGGCGCCGAGGCCCGGTACGCGGACGCGGTCGACTGGACCCGAAAGCACCTCGGTCGCAAGCGCACGTGAGCACCCTGTAGAATCGCCTGAAGTGCCGCGTCCCGTGCAGTCAGAACGGGACATTCGGCCGGAGTCGGTCCCTCGGGAACCGACCCAAGGAGCGTCGCGCACCGTCGAACGGTGTCGCGGGCAGCCCACCACCACCCGGAGTCCCGGGACGGTCGGTGGGCCACTCGCGTGCTGCACGTATGTGCCCAGACCAGGGGAGCGGCTGCCCGGCAGGTCCACCAGTGGACCCGACGGGTTTCCCCGGCTGCGGATGCGACCTCCCTCAACCCTGACGAGCCGACACTAGGAAATGAGAGACAGTGGCGAACCAGTCCCGCCCCAAGGTCAAGAAGTCGCGTGCCCTCGGCATCGCGCTGACCCCGAAGGCCGTCAAGTACTTCGAGGCCCGCCCCTACCCGCCGGGTGAGCACGGCCGCGGCCGCAAGCAGAACTCGGACTACAAGGTCCGTCTGCTGGAGAAGCAGCGCCTGCGCGCGCAGTACGACGTGTCCGAGCGCCAGCTCGTCCGCGCCTACGAGCGTGCCTCCAAGGTCCAGGGCAAGACCGGTGAGGCCCTGATCATCGAGCTGGAGCGCCGCCTCGACGCCCTGGTCCTGCGTTCGGGCATCGCCCGCACGATCTACCAGGCCCGCCAGATGGTCGTCCACGGCCACATCGAGGTCAACGGCCAGAAGGTCGACAAGCCCTCGTTCCGCGTCCGTCCCGACGACGTCGTGATGGTCCGCGAGCGCAGCCGCGAGAAGACCCTCTTCTCGATCGCCCGTGAGGGCGGCTTCGCCCCCGACGGCGAGACCCCGCGCTACCTCCAGGTGAACCTCAAGGCCCTGGCGTTCCGCCTGGACCGCGAGCCGAACCGCAAGGAGATCCCGGTCATCTGCGACGAGCAGCTCGTCGTCGAGTACTACGCCCGCTGATCCCCCGGCGGACGCAGGACCCTGCGCCCGGACCCGCCGTCCCGCCGCCCCTCCCGGGCGGCCGGGGCGGCGGGTTCCCGCGTTCCGGGCCCGCGTCCGCGCGACCCGGCGGTCGGCACCGGTAAATCCGGTTCGGAGCGCCGCCCCCGGCGCGATAGGCTCGGTGCACGACTTTTTCGATGCAGAGGCACGTATCAGGGAGCGGGTGCGCAGTGTCCGGTGGAGAAGTGGCCGGCATCCTGGTGGCCGTGTTCTGGGCGATCCTGGTCTCCTTCCTCGCCGTCGCACTGGCGAGGCTGGCCCAGACGCTCAGGGCGACCACCAAGCTGGTCGCGGACGTGACCGAGCAGGCGGTTCCGCTGCTGGCCGACGCCTCCGCCACGGTGCGCTCGGCGCAGACCCAGATCGACCGGGTCGACGCGATCGCCTCGGACGTCCAGGAGGTCACCTCCAACGCCTCCGCGCTGTCCACCACGGTCGCCTCCACCTTCGGCGGCCCCCTGGTGAAGATCGCCGCCTTCGGCTACGGCGTACGCCGGGCCCTCGGCGGGCGCAAGGACGACGTGCCCGCGCAGGAGCCCCGGCGTACCGTGATCGTGGGGCGGACCGTCCCGGCCTCGCGGCGGGCGAAGCGGACCTCCCGTGGAAAGAGGGACTGACGCAGCATGTTCCGCCGTACCTTCTGGTTCACCACGGGCGTCGCCGCCGGTGTGTGGGCCACCACCAAGGTCAACCGCAAGCTGAAGCAGCTGACCCCCGAGAGCCTCGCCGCGACCGCGGCCAACAAGGCCCTCGAGACGGGAGCGCGCCTCAAGGACCGCGCGGTGGGCTTCGCGCTCGACGTCCGCGACAACATGGCCCAGCGGGAGGCCGAGCTGGAGGAGGTCCTCGGGATCCACGAGAACCCCGAGCTCTCCGCACCCCGGCGGTACGCCGCCATCGAGAACCGCACCACACCGAAGAACGCCCGGTACACCGAGAACACGGCGTACCCGCGGGCGAAGCACCCGTACAACCGGAATGAGGACCACTGATGGAGTCGGCTGAGATCCGCCGCCGCTGGCTGAGCTTCTTCGAGGAGCGCGGGCACACCGTCGTGCCTTCGGCGTCGCTCATCGCGGACGACCCGACTCTGCTCCTCGTCCCGGCCGGCATGGTGCCCTTCAAGCCCTACTTCCTGGGCGAGGTCAAGCCGCCCTTCGCGCGCGCCACCAGCGTGCAGAAGTGCGTGCGCACGCCCGACATCGAAGAGGTCGGCAAGACCACGCGCCACGGCACGTTCTTCCAGATGTGCGGCAACTTCTCCTTCGGCGACTACTTCAAGGAAGGCGCCATCAAGCACGCCTGGGAGCTGCTCACCAGCCCCCAGGACAAGGGCGGTTACGGTCTCGACCCCGAGCGCCTGTGGATCACCGTCTACAAGGACGACGACGAGGCCGAGCGCATCTGGCACGAGGTCGTCGGCGTGCCCAAGGAGCGCATCCAGCGCCTCGGCATGAAGGACAACTACTGGTCCATGGGCGTCCCCGGCCCGTGCGGCCCCTGCTCCGAGATCAACTACGACCGTGGCCCCGAGTTCGGCGTCGAGGGCGGCCCCGCCGTCAACGACGAGCGGTACGTGGAGATCTGGAACCTCGTCTTCATGCAGTACGAGCGCGGCGAGGGCATCGGCAAGGACAACTTCGAGATCCTCGGCGAACTGCCCAGCAAGAACATCGACACGGGCCTCGGCCTGGAGCGCCTCGCCATGATTTTGCAGGGCGTGCAGAACATGTACGAGATCGACACCTCCATGGCCGTCATCAACAAGGCCACCGAGCTGACCGGTGTGGCCTACGGCGACGCCCACGGTTCGGACGTCTCCCTGCGCGTGGTCACCGACCACATGCGCACCTCCGTGATGCTCATCGGCGACGGCGTCACCCCGGGCAACGAGGGCCGCGGCTACGTGCTGCGCCGCATCATGCGCCGCGCCATCCGCAACATGCGCCTCCTCGGCGCCACCGGTCCGGTCGTCAAGGACCTGATCGACACGGTGATCGAGATGATGGGGCAGCAGTACCCGGAGCTGGTCACCGACCGCGAGCGCATCGAGAAGGTCGCCCTCGCCGAGGAGAACGCCTTCCTCAAGACGCTGAAGGCCGGCACCAACATCCTCGACACCGCCGTCACCGAGACCAAGCAGTCCGGTGGCACGGTCCTCGCCGGCGACAAGGCGTTCCTGCTCCACGACACCTGGGGCTTCCCGATCGACCTCACCCTGGAGATGGCCGCCGAACAGGGCCTCTCCGTGGACGAGGACGGTTTCCGCCGCCTGATGAAGGAGCAGCGGGAGCGGGCCAAGGCCGACGCCCAGGCCAAGAAGACCGGCCACGCCGGGACCGGCGCCTACCGCGAGATCGCCGACAAGGCCGGTGCGACCGACTTCATCGGCTACACCGACACCGACGGCGAGTCCACCATCGTCGGCATCCTCGTCGACGGCGTCTCCTCCCCGGCCGCCACCGAGGGCGACGAGGTCGAGATCGTCCTCGACCGCACCCCGTTCTACGCCGAGGGCGGCGGCCAGATCGGCGACACCGGCCGCATCAAGGTCGACACGGGTGCCGTCATCGAGATCCGCGACTGCCAGAAGCCGGTCCCGGGCGTCTACGTCCACAAGGGCGTCGTCCAGGTCGGCGAGGTCACCGTCGGCGCCACCGCCCACGCCTCGATCGACTCCCGCCGCCGCACGGCCATCGCCCGCGCCCACTCGGCCACCCACCTCACCCACCAGGCCCTGCGCGACGCGCTCGGCCCGACGGCCGCCCAGGCCGGTTCCGAGAACCAGCCGGGTCGCTTCCGCTTCGACTTCGGCTCGCCGTCCGCCGTTCCGACGGCCGTGATGACCGACGTCGAGCAGAAGATCAACGAGGTGCTCGCCCGCGACCTGGACGTCCGCGCCGACGTCATGGGCATCGACGAGGCCAAGAAGCAGGGCGCCATCGCCGAGTTCGGCGAGAAGTACGGCGATCGCGTCCGCGTGGTGACCATCGGCGACTTCTCCAAGGAGCTGTGCGGCGGCACGCACGTGCACAACACCTCCCAGCTGGGCCTGGTGAAGCTGCTGGGCGAGTCGTCCATCGGCTCGGGCGTGCGCCGTATCGAGGCCCTCGTCGGTGTCGACGCCTACCACTTCCTCGCCCGCGAGCACACGGTCGTCGCCCAGCTCCAGGAGCTGATCAAGGGCCGTCCGGAGGAGCTCCCGGAGAAGGTCTCCGCCATGCTCGGCAAGCTGAAGGACGCCGAGAAGGAGATCGAGAAGTTCCGCGCCGAGAAGGTGCTCCAGGCCGCCGCCGGTCTCGCCGCGTCCGCCCAGGACGTGCGGGGCGTCGCCCTGGTCACCGGACAGGTCCCGGACGGCACCACCGCCGACGACCTGCGCAAGCTGGTGCTCGACGTCCGCGGCCGCATCCAGGGCGGCCGGGCCGTCGTCGTGGCCCTGTTCGCGGTGGCGAACGGCAAGCCGCTGACGGTCATCGCCACGAACGAGGCCGCCCGTGAGCGCGGCCTCAAGGCCGGCGAGCTGGTCCGTACGGCCGCCAAGACCCTCGGCGGCGGCGGTGGCGGCAAGCCGGACGTCGCCCAGGGCGGTGGCCAGAACCCGGCCGCCGTCGGCGAGGCCGTCGACGCCGTCGAACGGCTCGTGGCGGACACGGCCAAGTGAACGCCGGGGCACGGACGAGCGGGGACGGCCGGGGCATGCGCCGCGGCCGTCGCCTCGCGCTCGACGTCGGGGACGCCCGTATCGGGGTCGCCTCGTGCGACCCCGACGGGATCCTCGCCACGCCGGTCGAGACGGTCCCCGGCCGGGACCTCCCGGCGGCGCACCGCCGGCTGCGGCAGCTGGTCGAGGAGTACGAGCCGATCGAGGTCGTCGTCGGGCTCCCCCGCTCCCTCAAGGGGGGCGAGGGACCGGCGGCCGTCAAGGTCCGCGGCTTCGCCCGGGAGCTGGCCCGGGGCATCGCACCGGTCCCGGTCCGGCTCGTCGACGAGCGGATGACGACCGTGACGGCCAGCCAGGGACTGCGCGCCTCGGGCGTGAAATCCAAGAAGGGGCGGTCCGTCATCGACCAGGCAGCCGCCGTGATCATCCTCCAACAGGCGCTGGAATCCGAACGGGTGTCAGGCAGCGCACCCGGCGAGGGCGTCGAAGTGGTCGTCTGATCGCGATACGGTAACGTTCCGCGCGATGCGGCGGTGTTCGAACAGCTGCCGCACAAGAAGAGGCGGAACGGTGGCGGGTCCCGCAGGCCGCGCGAACCGCCGCCTCGCGGCTCTAGGGGATCGATGACTGAGTATGGCCGGGGCCCAGGCTCCGAACCGTGGCATCCGGAGGACCCGTTGTACGGGGACGGCGGATGGGAAGGGCAGCAGGCCCACGTCGGCCATCAGCCTGCCTACGGCGGCCAGCCGCAGCACTACCCCCAGGAGCCGCAGCAGACGGCGTACGGCCAGTGGGACCACGGCCAGACGAACGGACCGCAGGAGTACGGGCAGCAGCAGTACGACCAGCAGCAATACGATCAGCAGGCCTACGACGGACAGCAGTACCAGCAGTCCTACGACCAGCAGCACTACCAGCAGTACGCCCATCAGGGTCACCCGGGACACCCGGAGCACCAGGGCCACCCGGGGCCGCCAGGGCCCGGACAGGGGTACCAGGAGGGCGGCTGGGACGCCACCGGCACGCACGCGCACGTCCCCTACGCCGCAGACCCCGGTGACCCGTACGGGCAGCAGGCCGCCGCCTACGGTGCCGAGCAGCCCGACTTCTACGGCACCCCGGACGCCTACCCACCACCGGAACCACCCGGCCGGAGACGGACCGAGCCGGAACCGGAGGCGGCACCGGAAGCGGAGGCCGGGGAGCAGCGGCCCGACTGGGACCCGGGCCCCGACCAGGGGGAACACGCCTTCTTCGCCGGCGGCGCCGACGACGAGGACGACGAGCCGGAGGGCCGCGGGGATCGTCGCGGCCGCGGCGGCAAGAGCGCCAAGGGCAAGAAGCGCCGCAATGGATGCGCCTGTCTCGTCGTCGTACTGGTGTTCGGCGGCGGAATCGTCGGGGTGAGCTATTTCGGTTACCAGTTCTATCAGAATCGTTACGGCGTGGCCCCGGATTACGCGGGCGACGGCAACAGCCAGACCGTGAGCGTCGAGGTGCCCAAGGGTGCGGGCGGTGCGGAGATCGGCCGTCTGCTGAAGGAGGCGGGCGTCGTCAAGAGCGTCGACGCCTTCGTGTCCGCGTTCACGAGCGATCCCGACGGGTCCCAGATCCAGGCCGGCGCGTACATCCTCGAGAAGGAGATGTCCGCGCAGAGCGCCGTCGACATGATGCTGGACCCGAAGAGCCAGGCCAATGTGATCGTCACACCCGGCCAGCGCACCTACCAGGTCTACAAGGCGATCGACACGAAACTCGGCCTTTCCTCCGGCACCACCCGCGGTGTCGCCGAGAAGCAGTTCAACGCTCTCGGTCTGCCCAGCTGGGCCAACAGCGACAGCGACATCAAGGACCCGCTGGAGGGCTTCCTCTACCCGGGCACCTATCCGGCGGCCAAGGGCATGAAGCCCGCGGCGGTGCTGGAGGAGATGGTCCAGCGGGCCAACGAGGCCTACGGCAAGTACGACCTGGAGGCCAAGGCGGCGGCGCTCGACCTGGAGAACCCGCTCCAGGTCATCACGGTCGCCAGCCTCGTCCAGGCCGAGGGCAAGACGGACGACGACTACCGCAAGATGGCGGAGGTCGTCTACAACCGGCTCAAGCCGACGAACACCGAGACCAACCAGTTGCTCCAGTTCGACTCGTCCTTCAACTACCTGAAGAACGAGAGCAACATCCACATCAGCGAGTCCGAGATCAACAGCAACCAGGACCCGTACAACACCTACACCCAGAAGGGCCTGCCGCCGGGACCGATCGGAAACCCGGGCGCCAACGCCCTCACGGCGACGCTGAATCCGACGGGCGACGGCTGGATCTACTTCGTCGCGACCGACGGCGAGAACAACACGGAATTCGCGAAGACCTACGCGCAGTTCCAGGAGCTCAAGAGCAAGTTCAACGAGAGTGCCGGTAACTGAGGCCATGAGTGACACAGCCAGGACGCAGCACGTCCACCGCCACCGGGCAGCGGTGCTCGGCAGCCCCATCGCCCACTCCCTCTCCCCGGTGCTGCACCGCGCCGCGTACCAGGTGATGGAGCTCCCGGACTGGACGTACGACCGCTTCGACGTCGACGAGGCCGCCCTGCCCGCCTTCGTCGACGGACTCGGCCCCGAGTGGGCCGGGCTGTCGCTGACCATGCCGCTCAAGCGCGCGGTGATCCCGCTGCTCGACGAGATCAGCGAGACGGCGGCCTCCGTCGAGACGGTCAACACCCTCGTGTTCACCGAGGACGGCCGTCGCGTAGGCGACAACACCGACATCCCCGGCATGGTGGCGGCGCTGCGCGAGCACGGGGTCGAGCAGGTCGACTCGGCGGCGATCCTCGGCGCCGGCGCCACCGCCTCCTCGGCGCTGGCCGCCCTGGCCCGGGTCTGCACCGGCGAGGTCGTCGCGTACGTACGCAGCGAGGCCCGCGCCGCCGAGATGCGGGAGTGGGGCGAACGCCTCGACGTCGAGGTCCGTACGGCGGACTGGGCGGACGCGGCCGAGGCGCTGCGCTTCCCGCTGGTCGTCGCGACGACGCCCGCCGGGACGACGGACGCCCTCGCCGCCTCGGTGCCGGAGCGGCCCGCCACCCTCTTCGACGTGCTGTACGAGCCCTGGCCGACCGAGCTGGCCGCCCGCTGGTCCATGTTCGGCGGCGCCGTCGTCAGCGGACTCGACCTGCTGGTGCACCAGGCGGTGCTCCAGGTGGAGCAGATGACCGGGCGCGGACCGGCCCCCGTGGACGCCATGCGGAAAGCGGGCGAACACGCGCTCGCCGCACGCTAGGCGCCGTCCGTCCGCAGGGCAGGGCTCTGCGGCGCCGCCCACTGCGGCGATGACCACGAGGCGGAGGGCCGCCCGCGTACGGATCCGTACGCGGGCGGCCCTCCGTCTCGCGCCGAGCCCCGCTCCGTACCCCACGGCGTCCGCCTGATGGACCGGCGGCCGGTTCGGGGCCGTGGACGTGGGAGGATCGGAGGTGGCGGACCTGGGTCGCGCACCCGGTCACGCCGTTGCCGTACGCGAGGACACGCGTACGCAGGGCAGTACCAGGCGCGAGCACTGAGGAGCACCGTTGAGCAGGTTGCGCTGGCTGACCGCGGGGGAGTCCCACGGTCCCGCACTCGTGGCGACGCTGGAGGGCCTTCCGGCCGGCGTGCCGATCACCACGGAGATGGTCGCGGACCATCTGGCGAGGCGCCGGCTCGGCTATGGGCGCGGTGCCCGGATGAAGTTCGAGCAGGACGAGGTCACCTTCCTCGGCGGCGTCCGCCACGGCCTCACCCTCGGCTCCCCGGTCGCCGTCATGGTGGGCAACACCGAGTGGCCGAAGTGGGAGCAGGTCATGGCGGCCGACCCGGTCGACCCGGAGGTTCTGGCGGGTTCCGCGCGCAACGCGCCGCTGACCCGCCCGCGGCCGGGCCACGCCGACCTGGCCGGCATGCAGAAGTACGGCTTCGACGAGGCCCGCCCGATCCTGGAGCGCGCCTCCGCGCGCGAGACGGCCGCCCGCGTCGCGCTCGGCGCGGTCGCCCGGTCGTACCTGAAGGAGACGGCCGGTATCGAGATCGTCTCCCATGTGGTGGAGCTGGCGGCCGCGAAGGCGCCGTACGGGGTCTACCCGACCCCGGCCGATGTCGAGCGGCTGGACGCGGACCCGGTGCGCTGCCTGGACGCGGACGCCTCGAAGGCGATGGTCGCCGAGATCGACCAGGCCCACAAGGACGGCGACACCCTCGGCGGCGTCGTCGAGGTCCTGGCGTACGGGGTGCCGGTGGGGCTGGGCTCGCACGTGCACTGGGACCGCAAGCTGGACGCGCGGCTGGCGGGCGCCCTGATGGGCATCCAGGCGATCAAGGGCGTGGAGATCGGTGACGGTTTCGGGCTGGCCCGGGTGCCGGGTTCGAAGGCGCACGACGAGATCGTGAACACGCCGGAGGGCATCCGCCGCGCCACCGGCCGTGCGGGCGGCACCGAGGGTGGTCTGACCACCGGTGAGCTGCTGCGGGTGCGGGCGGCGATGAAGCCGATCGCGACCGTGCCGCGGGCCCTGCAGACGGTGGATGTGGCCACCGGTGAGGCGACGCAGGCCCATCACCAGCGCTCGGACGTGTGCGCGGTGCCGGCGGCCGGGATCGTCGCGGAGGCGATGGTGGCGCTGGTCCTCGCGGACGCCGTCGCGGAGAAGTTCGGCGGCGACAGCGTCGCCGAGACCCGCCGCAACGTGCGCTCCTACCTCGACCACCTCCCCGTCCGATGAGCGGGCCGCTGGTCGTCCTGGTCGGGCCGATGGGCGTCGGCAAGTCCACCGTCGGGCAGCAACTCGCCGAACAGCTCCAGGTCACCTACCGGGACACCGACGACGACATCGTCGCCGAGCAGGGCCGCACCATCGCCGACATCTTCGTCGAGGAGGGCGAGCCCGCCTTCCGCGCCGTCGAGAAGGCCGCCGTGCACCGGGCGCTCGCCGAGCACGACGGCGTCCTGGCGCTCGGCGGCGGCTCGGTCCTGGACGCGGACACTCGCGCCCTGCTGTCCGGGCTGCGGGTGGTCTACCTGTCGATGGACGTCGAGGAAGCCGTGCGGCGCACCGGCCTCAACGCGGCCCGGCCGCTGCTCGCGGTCAACCCCCGCCGGCAGTGGCGCGAGCTGATGGAGGCGCGGCGGCACCTCTACGAAGAGGTCGCCACGGCCGTCGTGCCGACGGACGGCCGCACCCCCGACGAGGTCACCCGAGCCGCCCTGGACGCCTTGGAGTTGAAGGAAGCATGAGTGAGGAAGTGACCCGGATCCACGTCGGCGGCAGCGCCGGCTCCGATCCGTACGAGGTGCTCATCGGCCGCCGGCTCCTCGGTGAGCTCGGCGGGCTGATCGGGGACCGCGCCCGGCGGGTCGCGGTCATCCACCCGGAGGCGCTCGCCGAGACCGGTGACGCGCTCCGCGCCGACCTGGCCGAGCAGGGCTACGAGGCCGTCGCCATCCAGGTGCCCAACGCCGAGGAGGCGAAGACCGCCGAGGTCGCCGCCTACTGCTGGAAGGCACTCGGCCAGTCCGGGTTCACGCGCACCGACGTCGTGGTGGGCGTCGGCGGCGGCTCGACGACCGACCTGGCCGGCTTCGTGGCCGCGACCTGGCTGCGCGGGGTGCGCTGGATCGCCGTCCCGACGACGGTGCTGGCCATGGTCGACGCCGCCGTCGGCGGCAAGACCGGCATCAACACCGCCGAGGGCAAGAACCTCGTCGGTTCCTTCCACCCCCCGGCCGGTGTGCTGTGCGACCTGGCCGCGCTGGACTCCCTCCCGGTCAACGACTACGTCTCCGGGCTCGCGGAGATCATCAAGGCCGGCTTCATCGCCGACCCGGTGATCCTCGACCTCATCGAGTCCGACCCCGAGGCCGCCCGCACCCCGGCCGGCCCGCACACCGCCGAGCTGATCCGGCGGTCCATCCAGGTCAAGGCGGACGTCGTCTCCTCCGACCTGAAGGAGTCGGGCCTGCGGGAGATCCTCAACTACGGCCACACCCTGGCCCACGCCATCGAGAAGAACGAGCGGTACAAGTGGCGCCACGGCGCCGCCGTCTCGGTCGGCATGCACTTCGCCGCCGAGCTCGGCCGCCTGGCCGGCCGGCTGGACGACGCCACCGCCGACCGCCACCGCACGGTCCTGGAATCGGTCGGGCTGCCCCTGAGCTACCGCTACGACCAGTGGCCCAAGCTGCTGGAGACCATGAAGGTCGACAAGAAGTCCCGCGGCGACCTCCTGCGCTTCATCGTCCTCGACGGCCTGGCCAAGCCGACCGTCCTGGAGGGCCCGGACCCGGCGGTCCTGCTCGCCGCGTACGGCGAAGTGGGCGACTAGGAAACCTCCGGGTCCGCGGGCTTCGCACCCCTCCGAGTCCGCGGACCTTCCCTCCGCCCGATCCGCTTTCCCCGCCGGGCACTTCGGACCGCCCCCGGCCGTTTCACCAAACGGCGGCCGGGGGCGGTACCGTTCAGTGCCGGCGGGGGTCAGCGCCCCCGCGGCCGGCGTCCATCGCCCACGGCGAGCGAGCCGAAGGGGCCGTGGCGCTCCGGAGGCGAACCGAGCCCGAGAAGAACGAGACGGAGTGGCACCGGATGCAGCACGCAGTGGGTTCTCCGCTGCCGCCGCCCCACCAGCCGGGGCACGGACCGGCCGACGGCTGGTCACCGGCCGCACAGCACCCGGGACCGCACCGGCCCGGCGGCACCCCCCAGCAGAACGCCCCCGTGCCTCCACCGCACCCGGCACCGCACTTCACCGGTGCGCCCCCCGCGGGCCCGGTCCCGCCCGCACCCCAGCCGCCGGTGCCCCCCGTGCCCCATCCGCCGGCCCCGCAGCACGCCCCCGCCCCGCCGGTCCCCGACACCACCGGACACGTCCCGCTGCCCCCCGGCGGCCCCGTGCCCATGCCCAGCTCGCCCCCCGCCGCGACCGGACCCGACCCGACGGCCACCACCCTCGCGGTGCTGCTGATCGGCCCCGCGGGCGCCGGGAAGACGAGCGTCGCCAAGTTCTGGGCCGACCACCGCCGGGCGCCCACCGCCCACATCAGCCTCGACGACGTGCGCGAATGGGTCCGCTCCGGCTTCGCCGACCCGCAGCGCGGCTGGAACGACAACTCCGAGGCCCAGTACCGCCTGGCCCGCCGCACCTGCGGCTTCGCCGCCCGCAACTTCCTGGCCAACGGCATCTCCTGCATCCTCGACGACGCGATCTTCCCCGACCGCCCGGCCGTCGGCCTCGGCGGCTGGAAGCGCCACGTGGGCCCCGGCCTGCTCCCGGTCGTGCTCCTGCCCGGCCTCGAGGTCGTCCTGGAGCGCAACGCCGAACGCTCCGGCAACCGCCGCCTCACCGACGAGGAGGTCGCTCGCATCCACGGCCGTATGGCCGGCTGGTACGGCTCCGGCCTGCCGATCATCGACAACTCCCAGCTGGACGTCCCCTCGACGGCGCGGATCCTGGACGACGTCCTGGCGCGGGCGATCGCCAGCCCGCCCAAGTGGTGACCGGAACCACGCCCCCGGCACCCCACTCGGCGGCTCCCAACCGGCACAATCCGGTCACCGCTCCTACGCTCGACTCATGTCAGAGGTCTACGCGTCCCGCCGAACCCGCCTTCGGGAGCGCTGCAACGCGTCCGGCAACGCGGCAGCGCTCGTCACCCGTCCCGCCAACGTCCGGTACCTCACGGGCGCCGCGCCCCGCAGCGCCGTCCTGCTGCTGGGCGAACGCGAGGACCTGCTCGTCTGCTCGGGCCCGGTCGAGGACCGGCCGGGCGACGGCCGGCCCGACGAAGCACTGAGGGTGCACACCCTCCCCAGAGCCGGCGGTGACCCCGCGGTGGCCGCCGCGGGCGTCTGCGCGGAGCAGGGTGCCGACTCCCTCGCCGCCGAGGAGCACCACCTCACGGTGGCGCGCCACCGCGCCCTCCGGTCGGTCGCCCCCCGGCTGCGCCTCGCCGACCTCGGGGGCGCGGTCGAACAGCTCCGGGTCGTCAAGGACGAGGAGGAGATCTCCTGCCTGCGCATCGGCGCCGAGATCGCCGACCAGGCCCTCGGAGAACTGCTCGAGTCCATCCTCGTCGGCCGCACCGAACGCCACCTCGCCCTCGAACTGGAACGCCGTCTCGTCGACCACGGCGCCGACGGGCCCGCGTTCCCCACCTCCGTGGGCACCGGCCCGCACTCCGGCCGGCGCGGCCACCGGCCCACCGACCGGCGGGTGGAGGAGGGCGACTTCCTCTCCGTCTGCCTGGGCGCGACCTACCGGGGCTACCGCTGCGAGATCGGCCGCACCTTCGTCATCGGCACCTCCCCGGCGGACTGGCAGGTCGAGCTGTACGACCTCGTCTTCGCCGCCCAGCGGGCCGGCCGCGAGAGCCTCGCGCCCGGCGTCGCCTACCGTGACGTGGACCGTGCCGCGCGCCAGGTGCTGGACGCCGCGGGGTACGCGGAAGGCCTGCCGGTGATGACCGGGCACGGTGTCGGACTCGAAATCGACGAGGACCCGCAGCTGGCCCCCGCGGCCATGGGTAAACTGGACGCTTGCGTGCCGGTCACCGTCGAACCGGGGGTCCACCTCCCGGGCCGGGGCGGTGTCCGGATCGATGACACGCTCGTCGTGCGCCCCGAGGCGGACGGCGGACCCGAGCTACTCACCATCACGACCAAGGAGCTGCTCGCGCTCTAGCCTCGAGCTGTGCGCCCGCCCCGGGTCGTCCACGTCAGTCCAGGAGATTCCGCAACCGTGGCTTCCACGAACGACCTCAAGAACGGCCTGGTGCTCAAGCTCGAAGGCGGCCAGCTCTGGTCCGTCGTCGAGTTCCAGCACGTCAAGCCCGGCAAGGGCCCCGCATTCGTGCGCACCAAGCTCAAGAACGTGCTGTCCGGCAAGGTGGTCGACAAGACCTTCAACGCCGGCGTCAAGGTCGAGACGGCCACTGTCGACAAGCGCGACATGCAGTTCTCGTACATGGACGGCGAGTACTTCGTCTTCATGGACATGGAGACCTACGACCAGCTCATGGTCGACCGCAAGGCCGTGGGCGACGCCGCCAACTTCCTGATCGAGGGCTTCACGGCCACCGTCGCGCAGCACGAGGGCGAGGTGCTCTTCGTCGAGCTCCCGGCCGCCGTCGAGCTCGTCGTCCAGGAGACCGAGCCCGGCCTCCAGGGCGACCGCTCCACCGGTGGCACCAAGCCCGCCACGCTGGAGACCGGTCACCAGATCCAGGTCCCGCTCTTCATCACCACCGGTGAGAAGATCAAGGTCGACACCCGCACCAGCGACTACCTCGGCCGGGTGAACAGCTAACCGTGGCCGCCCGCAACACGGCCCGCAAGCGCGCCTTCCAGATCCTCTTCGAGGGCGACCAGCGCGGCGCCGACGTCCTGACGGTCCTCGCGGACTGGATCCGGCTCTCCCGGGCCGACACCCGGCAGCCGCCGGTGAGCGAGTACACGATGCAACTGGTCGAGGGCTACGCGGAGCACGCGAAGCGCATCGACGAGCTGATCGCCCAGTACTCGGTGGGCTGGACGCTGGACCGGATGCCGGTCGTCGACCGCAACATCCTGCGGCTCGGCGCCCACGAGCTGATCTGGGTGGACGAGACTCCGGATGCCGTCGTCCTCGACGAGATGGTGCAGCTGGCGAAGGAGTTCTCCACGGACGAGTCGCCCTCGTTCGTCAACGGCCTGCTCGGCCGGCTCAAGGAGCTCAAGCCCTCGCTGCGGCGCGACGAGGTGTAGCGCGGTACGGCCCGCTACCGAAAGGGCCCGCGGACATCCCGTCCGCGGGCCCTTCCGGCGTCCGTGCGGCCGGGAGCCCCACGCCGGGCCGCGTACCCGGGACGGAGAGCTCCCGGCTGCACGCACAACGCCGGGGTGGCCGGAACCGTAAAGTTCCGGCCACCCCGGCGGCACGTTTCTGCTGAGACGCCCGGCGCTCAGTTCTCCTCGTGGGTGACCGCGCGACGCGCGTCCGCGTCCAGGACGCCCCAGCTGATCAGCTGCTCGGTCAGGACCGACGGCGACTGGTCGTAGATGACGGCGAGCGTGCGCAGGTCGTCCTGGCGGATCGAGAGCACCTTGCCGTTGTAGTCACCGCGCTGCGACTGGATCGTCGCCGCGTACCGCTGGAGGGGACCGGCCTTCTCGACCGGCACGTGGGCCAGCCGCTCCAGGTCCAGGACGAGCTTCGGCGGGGGCTCGGCCGCGCCGCCCGGGGTCGTGCCCGGCAGCAGTTCCTGGACCGGGACGCCGTAGAAGTCGGCCAGTTCCGCAAGACGCTGTACGGTCACGGCACGGTCGCCGCGCTCGTACGAACCGACCACGACCGCCTTCCAGCGTCCCTGGGACTTCTCCTCGACACCGTGGAGGGAAAGGCCCTGCTGGGTGCGGATCGCCCGGAGCTTGGCCCCGAGCTGTTTGGCGTATTCGCTGGACATATGGCTCCCGGCACTGGGTCGACGCGGCCGGCGTTGTTCCCTGCCGCGCGGTTGGTAACTCACTGTGAGGTTACGCAGCGTGATTCTTCTGCGTCAAGCCGAATGGTCCACCCCGACTCTTCCGTGGTATCGATGGCTGGTTGCGCCAGGGGGGTGATCAGGGGTGTCGATCCGGCCTGATACCGTAGATGGCGCAATTCCGACGTCCTTTAAGGTCCGTCCCGTGAGGCGGAGAAGGAGGTCCGTTTCTTATGGACAAGCAGGACACCCGGCCCGAGTCGCAGCGCTCCGACGCTCGGCCCGTGCTCGAGGCCCCCGACATCGCGCGGGTGCTGACCCGCATCGCCCACGAGATCGTCGAACGCGCCAAGGGCGCCGACGACGTGGTGCTCCTCGGCATCCCCACCAGGGGCGTCTTCCTCGCCCGCAGGCTGGCCGGCAAGCTGGAGCAGATCACCGACCGGGCCGTCCCGGTCGGCTCCCTCGACATCACCATGTACCGCGACGACCTGCGCCTGCACCCGCCGCGTGCGCTGGCCCGCACCGAGATCCCCGGTGACGGCCTCGACGGCAAGCTGGTCGTCCTCGTCGACGACGTGCTCTTCTCCGGCCGCACCATCCGCGCCGCCCTCGACGCCCTGAACGACATCGGGCGCCCGCGCGCGGTGCAGCTCGCGGTCCTGGTCGACAGAGGCCACCGCGAACTGCCCATCCGCGCCGACTACGTCGGCAAGAACCTCCCCACGTCGCTGCGGGAGACGGTCAAGGTCCAGCTCGCCGAGGAGGACGGTCGCGACACCGTGCTGCTCGGTACGAAGCAGGCCACCCCGGGCGCGCAGCACTAGCGGTCCGGCGTACGCCCACGCGTGCGTGCCCCTGTGCACCCGCATGCCCGAAAACTCCCGAAAGTCTTACGGAGCCTGACAGATGCAGCGTCATCTCATCTCGGCCGCCGACCTCACCCGCGACGACGCCGTCCACGTCCTCGACACCGCGGAGGAGATGGCCCGGGTCGCCGACCGGCCCATCAAGAAACTGCCGACCCTGCGCGGCCGCACGGTCGTCAACCTCTTCTTCGAGGACTCCACGCGCACCCGGATCTCCTTCGAGGCAGCCGAGAAGCGGCTGTCCGCGGACGTGATCAACTTCTCCGCCAAGGGGTCCAGCGTCTCCAAGGGCGAGTCCCTGAAGGACACCGCCCAGACGCTGGAGGCGATGGGCGTCGACGCCGTCGTCATCCGGCACGGCGCCTCCGGAGCCCCCTACCGCCTGGCCAACTCCGGCTGGATCGACGCCGCCGTCATCAACGCCGGCGACGGCACCCACCAGCACCCCACCCAGGCCCTGCTCGACGCCTTCACCATGCGCCGCCGGCTCGTCGGACGGGACGCCGGGATCGGCCAGGACCTGTCCGGCCGGCGCATCACCATCGTCGGGGACGTCCTGCACAGCCGGGTCGCCCGCTCCAACGTCGATCTGCTGCACACCCTCGGCGCCGAGGTCACCCTCGTCGCCCCGCCCACCCTGGTGCCGGTCGGCGTCGAGACCTGGCCCTGCGCGGTCTCGTACGATCTCGACAGCACGCTGGCCAAGTCCGACGCGGTGATGATGCTGCGCGTGCAGCGCGAGCGGATGAACGCCGCGTTCTTCCCGACCGAGCGCGAGTACTCGCGCCGCTACGGCCTCGACGGCGACCGGATGGCGCGGATGCCCGAGCACGCCATCGTGATGCACCCCGGGCCGATGGTCCGCGGCATGGAGATCACCGCCGAGGTCGCCGACTCCGACCGCTGCACCGTCGTCGAGCAGGTCGCCAACGGCGTGGCCGTCCGCATGGCCGTCCTCTACCTGCTCCTGGGCGGGAACGAACCCGCCGTCCGCCCCACCCGTACCACCGGTCCCACCGAGGAGAAGTAAGCGACCATGAGCAAGATCCTGATCCGTGGTGCGAAGGTGCTCGGTGGCGAGCCGCAGGACGTCCTGATCGACGGAGAGATCATCGAGGCCGTCGGTGCCGGGCTGTCCGCCGACGGCGCCCAGGTCGTCGAGGCCGACGGCAAGGTGCTGCTGCCCGGCCTGGTCGACCTGCACACCCATCTGCGCGAGCCGGGCCGCGAGGACTCCGAGACCGTCCTGACCGGCACCCGGGCGGCCGCCTCCGGCGGTTACACGGCCGTGTTCGCCATGGCCAACACCTTCCCCGTGGCCGACACGGCCGGTGTCGTCGAGCAGGTCTACCGGCTCGGCCGGGAGCACGGTTACTGCGACGTGCAGCCCATCGGCGCCGTCACCGTCGGCCTGGAGGGCAGCAAGCTCGCCGAACTGGGCGCCATGCACGAGTCGGCGGCCGGCGTCACCGTCTTCTCCGACGACGGCAAGTGCGTCCACGACGCGGTGATCATGCGGCGGGCGCTGGAGTACGTGAAGGCCTTCGACGGCGTCGTCGCCCAGCACGCGCAGGAGCCCCGGCTGACCGAGGGCGCCCAGATGAACGAGGGCGTCGTCTCCTCCGAGCTGGGCCTGGGCGGCTGGCCCGCGGTGGCCGAGGAATCGATCATCGCCCGGGACGTCCTGCTCGCCGAGCACGTCGGCTCCCGCGTCCACATCTGCCACCTGTCCACCGCGGGCTCGGTCGAGATCGTGCGCTGGGCGAAGTCCCGCGGCATCCGGGTCACCGCCGAGGTCACCCCGCACCACCTGCTCCTCACCGACGAGCTGGTGCGCACCTACAACCCGGTCTACAAGGTCAACCCGCCGCTGCGCACCGAGCGCGACGTGCACGCCCTGCGCGAGGCGCTCGCCGACGGCACGATCGACATCGTCGCCACCGACCACGCCCCGCACCCGCACGAGGACAAGGACTGCGAGTGGGCCGCGGCCGCCATGGGCATGGTCGGCCTGGAGACCGCGCTGTCGGTGGTCCAGGAGACGATGGTGGAGACCGGGCTCCTCGACTGGGCCGGGGTCGCCGACCGCATGTCCGCCACGCCGGCCCGGATCGGGCAGGCGAAGGGCCACGGGCGTCCCGTCTCGGCTGGTGAGCCCGCCAACCTCACGCTCGTCGACACGGCATACCGTGGGTCGGTGGACCCCGCGGGCTTCGCCTCGCGCAGCCGGAACACCCCGTACGAGGGGCGTGAGCTGCCGGGCCGTGTGACGCACACGTGGCTCCGGGGCAAGGCCACGCTCGTCGACGGGAAACTCACGTGACACCTGTAATCCTGCTCGCGGCCGAGAAGGAATCGGCCGAAGTGACCGACTGGGCCGCCCGGATCGGCTGGGTCGTCGGCCTCGCCCTGTTCGTCGCGCTCGTGTACTGGCTGATGCGCGAGGGCTGGAAGTGGCGCGGCACGCTCCAGGGCGACCTCCCCGCCCTGCCCACCCGCCCGTCGCCCGCCACCACCCTCGACGGAGGCGGCAAGCCGCCCCTGCCTGGAATGCCGGACGACCCCGGCCCGGCGAGACTGAGCATGAGCGGTCGCTACCACGGCTCCACCACCGCCGGGCAGTGGCTCGACCGCATCGTGGCGCACGGCCTGGGCACCCGCAGCCGGGTGGAGCTCACCCTGACGGACGCGGGACTGGACGTCGTACGCCCCGGCGCGACCGACTTCTTCGTCCCGGCCGGTGCGCTGCGCGAGGCCGTGCTCGGCAAGGGCATCGCCGGCAAGGTCCTCACCGAGGGCGGACTGCTCGTGGTGACCTGGGCGCACGGCGGCAAACTGATCGACTCCGGATTCCGCTCCGACACCGCCGCCGAGCACAACGAGTGGGTCGACACCATCAACGCAATGATCAAAAAGACGGAAACTCAGACGGAAACGGAAGGCGCGCGATGACGACCTCCACCAGGGGAACCGCCAAGGCTCCCGCCGTACTCGTCCTGGAGGACGGCCGTGTCTTCCGCGGCCGCGCCTACGGGGCCGTGGGGGAGACCTTCGGCGAAGCGGTGTTCTCCACCGGCATGACCGGCTACCAGGAGACCCTCACCGACCCGTCGTACGACCGGCAGATCGTGGTCGCGACCGCCCCGCAGATCGGCAACACCGGCTGGAACGACGAGGACGACGAGTCCCGGCGCATCTGGGTCTCCGGCTACGTCGTGCGCGACCCCGCGCGCGTGCCCTCGAACTGGCGCTCCCAGCGGTCGCTCGACGACGAACTGGTCCGGCAGGACGTGGTCGGCATCTCCGGCATCGACACCCGCGCCCTCACCCGCCACCTGCGCGAGCGCGGCTCCATGCGGGCCGGGATCTTCTCCGGCCAGGCCCTCGCCCCCGACGCGGACCTCGTGGCGCGGGTGCAGGCCCAGCCGCACATGAAGGGCGCCAGCCTCTACGAGGAGGTCGCCACCCAGGAGGCGTACGTCGTCCCCGCGGTCGGCGAGAAGCGCTTCACGGTCGCCGCGATCGACCTCGGCATCAAGGGCATGACCCCGCACCGCATGGCCGAGCGCGGCATCGAGGTGCACGTGCTGCCCGCGACGGCCTCCGCCGACGAGGTCTACGCCGTCAACCCCGACGGCGTGTTCTTCTCCAACGGCCCCGGCGACCCGGCCACCGCCGAGGGACCGGTCGCGCTGATGAGCGAGGTGCTGGAGCGCCGGACGCCCCTGTTCGGCATCTGCTTCGGCAACCAGATCCTCGGCCGCGCCCTCGGCTTCGGCACCTACAAGCTGAAGTACGGCCACCGCGGCATCAACCAGCCGGTCCAGGACCGCACCACCGGCAAGGTCGAGGTCACCGCGCACAACCACGGCTTCGCCGTCGACGCGCCGCTCGACCGGGTCAGCGAGACGAAGTTCGGCCGCGCCGAGGTCTCCCACGTCTGCCTCAACGACGACGTCGTGGAGGGGCTCCAGCTGCTCGACCAGCCGGCCTTCTCCGTCCAGTACCACCCCGAAGCGGCCGCCGGTCCGCACGACGCCGCCTACCTGTTCGACCGCTTCGTATCCCTGATGGAGGGCCAGCGTGCCTAAGCGCACCGATATCCAGTCCGTCCTGGTCATCGGCTCCGGCCCGATCGTCATCGGCCAGGCCGCCGAGTTCGACTACTCCGGCACCCAGGCGTGCCGCGTCCTGCGCGCCGAGGGGCTCCGGGTCGTCCTGGTCAACTCCAACCCGGCGACGATCATGACCGACCCGGAGATCGCCGACGCCACCTATGTCGAGCCGATCACCCCGGAGTTCGTCGAGAAGATCATCGCCAAGGAGCGCCCCGACGCCCTGCTGCCCACGCTGGGCGGCCAGACGGCCCTGAACACCGCCATCTCGCTGGACGAGAACGGCGTCCTGGAGAAGTACGGCGTGGAACTGATCGGCGCCAACGTCGAGGCCATCCACAAGGGCGAGGACCGCGACCAGTTCAAGCTGGTCGTCGAGGAGGTCCGCAAGAAGATCGGGCACGGCGAGTCCGCCCGCTCGGTCATCTGCCACTCCATGGACGACGTCCTCGCCGGCGTCGACACCCTCGGCGGCTACCCGGTCGTCGTCCGCCCCTCCTTCACCATGGGCGGCGCCGGCTCCGGCTTCGCCCACGACGAGGAGGAGCTGCGCCGCATCGCCGGCCAGGGCCTCACGCTCTCCCCGACCACCGAGGTGCTCCTGGAGGAGTCCATCCTCGGCTGGAAGGAGTACGAGCTGGAGCTGATGCGCGACAAGCACGACAACGTCGTGGTCGTCTGCTCCATCGAGAACTTCGACCCCATGGGCGTGCACACCGGCGACTCGATCACCGTCGCGCCCTCGATGACGCTGACCGACCGCGAGTACCAGATCCTGCGCGACATCGGCATCGCCGTCATCCGCGAGGTCGGCGTCGACACCGGCGGCTGCAACATCCAGTTCGCGGTGAACCCCGAGGACGGTCGTGTGATCGTCATCGAGATGAACCCGCGCGTGTCCCGCTCCTCGGCGCTGGCCTCCAAGGCGACCGGCTTCCCCATCGCCAAGATCGCGGCCAAGCTCGCCGTCGGCTACACCCTCGACGAGATCCCGAACGACATCACGCAGGAGACCCCGGCCTCCTTCGAGCCGACGCTCGACTACGTGGTCGTGAAGGCCCCCCGCTTCGCCTTCGAGAAGTTCCCGAGCGCCGACTCCACGCTGACGACGACCATGAAGTCGGTCGGCGAGGCCATGGCCATCGGCCGCAACTTCACCGAGGCCTTCCAGAAGGCGCTGCGCTCGCTGGAGAAGAAGGGCAGCCAGTTCACCTTCGTCGGCGAGACCGGTGACAAGGAGGAGCTGCTGCGCGAGGCCGTGCGTCCCACCGACGGCCGGATCAACACCGTCATGCAGGCGATCCGCGCGGGCGCCACCCCCGAGGAGGTCTTCGAGTACACGAAGATCGACCCCTGGTTCGTCGACCAGCTGTTCCTGATCAAGGAGATCGCGGACGACCTCGGGGAGGCGCCGGAGCTCACCTCCGAGCTGCTCGCCGAGGCCAAGCGGCACGGCTTCTCCGACCAGCAGATCGCCGAGATCCGCGGGCTGCGCGAGGACGTCGTGCGCGAGGTGCGGCACGCGCTGGGCATCCGGCCGGTCTACAAGACGGTCGACACCTGCGCCGCCGAGTTCGCCGCGAAGACGCCGTACTTCTACTCCTCCTACGACGAGGAGAGCGAGGTCGCGCCGCGCGAGAAGCCGGCCGTCATCATCCTGGGCTCCGGCCCCAACCGCATCGGCCAGGGCATCGAGTTCGACTACTCGTGCGTCCACGCCTCCTTCGCGCTGTCCGACGCCGGGTACGAGACCGTGATGGTCAACTGCAACCCGGAGACCGTCTCCACGGACTACGACACCTCCGACCGCCTGTACTTCGAGCCGCTGACGCTCGAGGACGTGCTGGAGATCGTCCACGCGGAGGCCCAGGCCGGCCCGATCGCGGGCGTCGTCGTCCAGCTCGGCGGCCAGACCCCGCTGGGCCTGGCGCAGGCGCTGAAGGACAACGGCGTGCCGATCGTCGGCACCCCGCCCGAGGCGATCCACGCGGCCGAGGACCGGGGCGCCTTCGGGCGGGTGCTCGCCGAGGCGGGCCTGCCCGCCCCGAAGCACGGCACGGCCACCACCTTCACCGAGGCCAAGGCCATCGCCGACGAGATCGGCTACCCGGTCCTCGTCCGGCCGTCGTACGTCCTCGGCGGCCGCGGCATGGAGATCGTCTACGACGAGACCCGGCTGTCCGCCTACATCGCCGAGTCGACCGAGATCAGCCCCACCCGGCCGGTCCTCGTCGACCGCTTCCTCGACGACGCCATCGAGATCGACGTCGACGCCCTCTACGACGGCGAGGAGCTGTACCTCGGCGGTGTCATGGAGCACATCGAGGAGGCCGGCATCCACTCCGGCGACTCGGCGTGCGCCCTGCCCCCGATCACCCTCGGCGGCTTCGACATCAAGCGGCTGCGCGCCTCCACGGAGGCCATCGCCAAGGGCGTCGGCGTCCGCGGCCTGATCAACATCCAGTTCGCGATGGCCGGCGACATCCTCTACGTCCTGGAGGCCAACCCGCGCGCGTCCCGCACGGTGCCCTTCACCTCGAAGGCGACGGCGGTGCCGCTGGCGAAGGCCGCCGCCCGCATCTCGCTCGGCGCGACCGTCGCCGAGCTGCGGAGCGAGGGCCTGCTCCCGGCCAACGGCGACGGCGGCGAACTGCCGCTGGACGCGCCGATCTCGGTGAAGGAGGCCGTGATGCCCTGGAGCCGCTTCCGGGACACCTCCGGACGCGGCGTCGACACCGTGCTCGGCCCGGAGATGCGCTCCACCGGCGAGGTCATGGGCATCGACTCCGTCTTCGGCACGGCGTACGCCAAGTCGCAGGCGGGCGCCTACGGCCCGCTGCCCACCAAGGGCCGCGCGTTCATCTCGGTCGCCAACCGCGACAAGCGCTCGATGATCTTCCCGGCGCGCGAGCTCGTCGGCCACGGCTTCGAGCTGCTCGCCACCTCCGGCACCGCCGAGGTCCTGCGCCGCAACGGCATCAACGCCACGGTCGTGCGCAAGCAGTCCGAGGGCACCGGCCCGAACGGCGAGAAGACCATCGTCCAGCTGATCCACGACGGCGAGGTCGACCTCATCGTCAACACCCCGTACGGCACCGGCGGCCGCCTCGACGGCTACGAGATCCGCACGGCGGCCGTGGCACGGTCCGTGCCCTGCCTGACGACGGTCCAGGCGCTCGCCGCCGCCGTCCAGGGCATCGACGCCCTCAACCACGGTGACGTGGGCGTCCGCTCGCTCCAGGAACACGCGGAACACCTGACCGCGGCCCGCGACTAGCCAGCAGCCGACGAGGGGGACACCGGAAACGGTGTCCCCCTCTTCATGAGGACCGGTGTCCTCGTGAAGACCCTTAGGACTTCTCAGATGTACAAGCTCTTCTTCCACCTGGTCTTCCGGCGGATGGACCCGGAGAAGGCCCATCACCTGGCCTTCCGCTGGATCCGCCTGGCCGTCCGCGTCCCCGTGCTGCGCGTCTTCGCCGCCGCCGTGCTGGCCCCGCGCCACCGGGAACTGCGCACCGAGGCCTTCGGGCTGCGCATGCACGGCCCCTTCGGGCTCGCCGCCGGCTTCGACAAGAACGCCGTCGCGATCGACGGGATGTCCATGCTGGGCTTCGACCACGTCGAGATCGGCACGGTGACGGGGGAGGCGCAGCCGGGCAACCCCAAGAAGCGGCTATTCCGCCTCGTCGACGACCGGGCGCTGATCAACCGCATGGGCTTCAACAACGAGGGCTCGCTGGCCGTCGCCGCCCGCCTGGCGTCCCGCGAGCCCGTCTTCAAGACCGTCGTCGGCGTCAACATCGGCAAGACCAAGGCCGTCCCGGAGGCCGAGGCCGTCGCCGACTACGTGAAGTCGACCGAGCGGCTCGCGCCGTACGCCGACTACCTGGTCGTGAACGTCTCCTCGCCGAACACACCCGGTCTGCGCAATCTCCAGGCGACCGAGGCGCTGCGGCCCCTGCTCGGCGCCGTCCGCGAGGCCGCCGACCGCACGGTCGTCAACCGCCGGGTCCCGCTGCTGGTGAAGATCGCGCCGGACCTCGCCGACGAGGACGTGGACGCGGTCGCCGACCTGGCCGTCGAACTCGGCCTGGACGGGATCATCGCCACGAACACCACCATCGCGCGGGACGGGCTCGGTCTGACGTCCGACCCCTCGCTGGTGAAGGAGACGGGCGGGCTGTCCGGCGCCCCGCTCAAGACGCGCTCCCTGGAGGTGCTGCGCCGCCTCTACGCGCGCGTGGGCGACCGCGTCACCCTGGTGGGCGTCGGCGGCGTCGAGAACGCCGAGGACGCCTGGCAGCGCATCCTCGCCGGCGCCACCCTCGTCCAGGGCTACAGCGCCTTCATCTATGAGGGGCCCTTCTGGGGCCGCGCCGTCCACCAGGGGCTCGCGGCACGGCTGCGCCAGAGCCCGTACGCCACGCTGGCCGACGCGGTCGGCGCCGACGTGAGGAGCACGCGATGACCCTGGAACCCTTCGGCGCGCGCCTGCGCCGGGCCATGGACGAGCGCGGACCGCTCTGCGTCGGGATCGACCCGCACGCGTCCCTGCTCGCCGAGTGGGGGCTCGGTGACGACGTCGCCGGGCTGGAGCGGTTCGGCCGCACCGTCGTCGAGGCGCTGGCCGACCGGGTCGCCGTCATGAAGCCGCAGAGCGCCTTCTTCGAACGCTTCGGCTCGCGCGGCGTCGCCGTCCTGGAGCGGGTCGTCCAGGAGGCGCGCTCGGCCGGGACCCTGGTCGTGATGGACGCCAAGCGCGGCGACATCGGCTCGACCATGGCCGGGTACGCCGAGGCCTACCTGCGCGAGGGCGCCCCGCTGTTCTCCGACGCCCTCACCGTCTCGCCCTACCTCGGCTACGGCTCCCTGAGCCCCGCCGTCGCCCTCGCGCGCGAGAGCGGCACCGGTCTGTTCGTGCTGGCGCTGACGTCGAACCCCGAGGGCGGCGAGGTCCAGCACGCGGTGCGCGCGGACGGCCGCAGTGTCGGCGCGACGATGCTGGGGCACCTGGCCGCCGAGAACGAGGGGGAGGAGCCGCTCGGCTCCTTCGGGGCGGTCGTCGGCGCCACGGTCGGTGACCTGTCCTCGTACGACCTCGCCGTCAACGGCCCGCTCCTCGCGCCCGGCATCGGGGCGCAGGGGGCGACCGCGGCGGATCTGCCCCGGGTCTTCGGGGCAGCGGTGCGCAATGTGGTGCCGAACGTGAGCCGCGGAGTGTTGCGCCACGGTCCCGACGCGGTCGCTCTGCGTGACGCCGCGGACCGGTTCGCCGACGAGGTCAGGACCGCCCTGGCGGCCGTCTGATCGCCGACGGCCGCCCGACCGGGGATTCGGCCGGGCGGCCGGGGCCGGTTCTGAGTCTGGATACATTCTCAAATCCGGGGCATTATGTCCTCAATGTCCGGCCTGACGGAGGCTGACCAGGACTTTTCCTCTGTTCTCGCTGACTCTGGCGGAGTTGGCCGCTAGTCTCCGACGGAGAGTGAACGGGCAAGCGTGTTGCTCGTGGCTCCCCAGGTGTGGGGCGACTAGGTTCCTCACCGGTCCGTATCCGACAGTTCGACATCCGAGGTGACGTAGGCGTGGCTCTTCCGCCCCTTACCCCCGAACAGCGCGCAGCCGCGCTCGAAAAGGCCGCCGCGGCTCGCCGGGAGCGGGCCGAGGTCAAGAATCGACTGAAGCACTCCGGCGCCTCCCTTCACGAGGTCATCAAGCAGGGCCAGGAGAACGACGTCATCGGCAAGATGAAGGTCTCCGCCCTGCTCGAGTCCCTGCCGGGCGTGGGCAAGGTCCGCGCCAAGCAGATCATGGAGCGACTCGGCATCTCCGAGAGCCGCCGGGTGCGCGGCCTCGGCTCCAACCAGATCGCGTCTCTGGAGCGTGAGTTCGGCGAGACCGCCAAGTGAGTCCGAGGTGCTCCGGGCAGCGGGTCCCGGGCACCGCGGGACAACTGGAATAATCGCTGCATGGCTGTAACACTCCGGGGGGCGACCCCCGAACCCCCGGACGCACGTCCGCGGCTGACCGTGCTCTCCGGCCCCTCCGGGGTCGGCAAGAGCACGGTCGTCGCCCATATGCGCAAGGAACACCCCGAGGTCTGGCTCTCGGTGTCGGCGACGACCCGCAAGCCCCGCCCCGGAGAGAAGCACGGTGTCCACTACTTCTTCGTCGCCGACGACGAGATGGACAAGCTGATCGCCAACGGTGAGCTGCTGGAGTGGGCCGAGTTCGCCGGCAACCGCTACGGCACTCCGCGAGCCGCCGTGCTGGAGCGTCTGGAGGCCGGCGAGCCCGTCCTGCTGGAGATCGACCTCCAGGGCGCCCGGCAGGTCCGCGAGTCCATGCCGGAGGCCCAGCTGGTGTTCCTGGCTCCGCCCTCCTGGGAGGAGCTGGTGCGCAGGCTCACCGGGCGGGGCACCGAGCCGCCCGAGGTGATCGAGCGCCGTCTGGAGGCGGCGAAGGTCGAGCTGGCGGCGGAGCCGGAGTTCGACGAGACCCTGGTCAACACCTCCGTCGAGGACGTGGCGCGTGAGCTGCTAGCCTTGACAGACGTTGTGTGATCGAGCCTGATCCTTCAGACTGATCCTTTTCCATCCATCGGAAGGTAGAGCGTGTCCTCTTCCATCTCCGCGCCCGAGGGCATCATCAACCCGCCGATCGACGAGCTCCTCGAGGCCACCGACTCGAAGTACAGCCTCGTGATCTACGCGGCCAAGCGGGCCCGCCAGATCAACGCGTACTACTCGCAGCTCGGCGAGGGCCTCCTCGAGTACGTCGGTCCGCTCGTCGACACCCACGTCCACGAGAAGCCGCTCTCGATCGCCCTCCGCGAGATCAACGCGGGGCTGCTGACGTCCGAGGCCATCGAGGGCCCGGCCCAGTAGTCCTTCCAGCTCGCAGTTGGTTGTTCCACAGGCCCGGCAGCGCGACTGTCGGGCCTGTGGTGTGTGATGAACCGGTACGCCGGAGCCGCGGCGTGCCCCATCCGAGGTCCGGGGAGAGACGGTGGACAAGCCGAAGGTCGTTCTGGGAGTCAGTGGTGGCATCGCCGCCTACAAGGCGTGCGAGCTGCTGCGCAGGCTGACGGAGTCCGGCCATGACGTACGGGTCGTCCCCACCGCCTCCGCCCTGCACTTCGTCGGCGCCGCGACCTGGTCCGCGCTCTCCGGGAACCCGGTCTCCACCGAGGTCTGGGACGACGTCCACGAGGTCCCCCACGTCCGGATCGGCCAGCGCGCCGACCTGGTGGTCGTCGCCCCCGCCACCGCGGACATGCTCGCGAAGGCCGCCCACGGCCTGGCGGACGACCTGCTGACGAACACCCTGCTCACCGCCCGCTGCCCGGTCGTCTTCGCCCCCGCCATGCACACCGAGATGTGGGAGCACCCGGCCACCCAGGAGAACGTGGCGACGCTGCGCCGCCGCGGCGCGGTCGTCATCGAGCCGGCCGTGGGCCGCCTCACCGGCGTCGACACCGGCAAGGGACGGCTGCCCGACCCGGCCGAGATCTTCGAGGTGTGCCGCCGCGTGCTGGCCAGGGGGGTGCGGGAGCCCGACCTCGCCGGCCGGCACGTCGTCGTCAGTGCCGGCGGGACCCGCGAGCCCCTCGACCCCGTCCGCTTCCTCGGCAACCGCTCCTCCGGCAAGCAGGGCTACGCCCTCGCCCGGACCGCCGCCGCCCGCGGGGCCCGGGTCACGCTGGTCGCCGCCAACACCGGCCTGCCCGACCCCGCCGGCGTGGACGTCGTCCAGGTCGGTACGGCCGTGCAGATGCGCGAGGCGGTCCTGAAGGCGGCCGCCGACGCCGACGCGGTCGTCATGGCCGCCGCCGTCGCCGACTTCCGCCCGGCGGCGTACGCGGCCGGCAAGATCAAGAAGCAGGACGGCCGGGAACCGGAACCCCTGGTCCTCGTGCGTAATCCGGACATCCTCGCGGAGGTCTCGACCGGACGCACCCATCCGGGTCAAGTCGTCGTCGGCTTCGCCGCGGAGACGGACGACGTGCTGGCCAACGGCCGCGCGAAGCTCCGACGCAAGGGCTGTGACCTGCTGGTGGTCAATGAGGTGGGGGAGCTCAAGACCTTCGGCTCCGAGGACAACGAGGCCGTCGTCCTGGGCGCCGACGGCAGCGAGACCGCCGTACCCCACGGCCCCAAGGAGGCCTTGGCCGAAACCGTGTGGGACCTGGTGGCGCGACGCCTGGGCTGACTGTTTGATGCGCTTCGCCGTTCCGTTACGGCTCGCTCAACCGGGCGTGGCTGACCTGGCCAACAGTGCCGGGCATTCGGCAGAATGCCAGTGCCGCAGGTCACAGCGCTCCCGAGAGGCGAGACGGGTGGGCCGGTGGCGAAGCGCGACCGATAAACTGTTCTCGGACGACGCCGGGCGCAGCTCCCGTCGCGTCCGCCCATGATCAGCCAGCAGCCGCTGCAACCCCAGGGAGCGTTGTGTCCCGTCGCCTGTTCACCTCGGAGTCCGTGACCGAGGGTCACCCCGACAAGATCGCTGACCAGATCAGCGACACCATCCTCGACGCGTTGCTCCGCGAGGACCCCACGTCCCGGGTCGCCGTCGAGACGCTGATCACGACCGGTCTGGTGCACGTGGCCGGCGAGGTCACCACCCAGGCGTACGCGCCGATCCCGCAGCTCGTCCGGGACAAGATCCTCGAGATCGGCTACGACTCCTCCAAGAAGGGCTTCGACGGCGCCTCCTGCGGTGTCTCGGTGTCGATCGGCGCGCAGTCCCCGGACATCGCCCAGGGTGTCGACACGGCGTACGAGACCCGGGTCGAGGGCGACGACGACGAACTGGACCGGCAGGGCGCCGGCGACCAGGGCCTGATGTTCGGCTACGCGTCCGACGAGACGCCGACGCTGATGCCGCTGCCGATCTTCCTGGCCCACCGCCTGTCCAAGCGGCTCTCGGACGTCCGCAAGAACGGGACCATCCCCTACCTGCGCCCCGACGGCAAGACCCAGGTCACCATCGAGTACGACGGCGACAAGGCGGTCCGCCTCGACACCGTCGTCGTCTCCTCGCAGCACGCGTCCGACATCGACCTGGAGTCCCTGCTCGCTCCCGACATCCGCGAGTTCGTCGTCGAGCCGGAGCTGAAGGCGCTCCTCGACGAGGGCATCAAGATCGACACCGAGAACTACCGCCTGCTGGTGAACCCCACCGGCCGCTTCGAGATCGGCGGCCCCATGGGCGACGCCGGCCTCACCGGCCGCAAGATCATCATCGACACGTACGGCGGCTTCGCCCGCCACGGCGGCGGCGCCTTCTCCGGCAAGGACCCGTCCAAGGTCGACCGCTCCGCGGCGTACGCGATGCGCTGGGTCGCGAAGAACGTCGTCGCCGCCGGCCTGGCCGCGCGCTGCGAGGTCCAGGTCGCCTACGCGATCGGCAAGGCCGAGCCGGTCGGTCTGTTCGTCGAGACCTTCGGCACGCACAAGGTCGACCCGGAGAAGATCGAGAAGGCCATCGACGAGGTCTTCGACCTCCGCCCGGCCGCGATCATCCGCGACCTCGACCTGCTCCGCCCGATCTACGCCCAGACGGCCGCCTACGGCCACTTCGGCCGTGAGCTGCCCGACTTCACGTGGGAGCGCACGGACCGGGTGGAGGCGCTGCGCGAGGCGGCGGGCCTGTAGGACCGGCGACCACGCCCTGCGGTGAGCGAGGCCCGGTGTCCCTTCGGGGGCGCCGGGCCTTTCGCGTGCGGGGCGGTGTCCCGGGAGGCCGTGCGCGGGTGGGCTGTGCTGGGGGCCGTTGTCGGAGGGGTTTGGTAAGAATGCAAGCGTGAGCAGCGAGAACGGGCACGGGGAAGGCGGCGCCGGTGGCGACGGGGCGCCGCCGGAGCAGCTCGCGCTGATCCGGGAGAGCGTGCGCCGGGCCAAGGTGCCGCGGGCGAAGCCGCGGACGTGGCGGGGGGCTGCCCTGGCCGAGGAGCTGCCGGTCGCCCGGGTGCTCGTCGACAAGGGGGTGCTGCACCTCGACCGGTACTTCGACTACGCGGTGCCGGCCGAGCTGGACGCCGACGCCCAGCCCGGTGTGCGCGTGCGGGTCCGGTTCGGCGCCGGGCGCGGGCGGGTGCGTGAGGGACGGCGTGAGGGCGGCGGGCTCGTCGACGGCTTCCTGGTCGAGCGGCTCGCCGAGTCGGACTACGCGGGGCCGCTGGCCGCCCTCGCCCAGGTGGTGTCGCCGGAGCGTGTCCTGAGCACGGAGCTGCTCGGGCTGGCGCGGGCCGTCGCCGACCGGTACGCGGGGAGCCTGGCGGACGTGCTGCAACTGGCCGTGCCGCCGCGCAGCGCCCGGGCGGAGCAGCGGCCCTCGCCCGCGCCGCTGCCCCCGCCGTCGGCGCCGGAGACCGGGTCCTGGGCCCGCTACGAACACGGGGGGGCCTTTCTGGCGGCGCTGGCGTCCGGGGCGTCCCCGCGGGCCGTGTGGAACGCGCTGCCGGGGCCCGGGTGGAGCGAGGAGGTGGCGCGGGCCGTCGCCGCGACGCTGGCCTCCGGACGCGGCGCCCTCGTCGTCGTACCGGACGGGCGGGCCGCCGCCCGCGTGGACGCGGCGCTGACCGGGGTGCTGGGGGAGGGGCGGCACGCGCTCCTCACCGCCGACGCCGGGCCGGAGAAGCGGTACGGGCAGTGGCTCGCCGTGCGACGGGGTGCGGTCCGGGCGGTCGTCGGGACGCGGGCCGCGATGTTCGCCCCGGTGCGCGACCTCGGGCTGCTGGTGATCTGGGACGACGGCGACGACAGCCACAGCGAGCAGCACGCGCCGCAGCCGCACGCGCGGGACGTGCTGCTGCTGCGGGCCGCTCAGGACGGGTGCGCCTTCCTGATGGGGGGGTGGAGCTGCACCGTCGAGGGTGCGCAGCTCGTCGAGACCGGGTGGGCGCGGCCGCTGGTCGCCGCGCGGGAGCAGGTGCGGCACGCGGCGCCGCTCGTGCGGACCGTGGGGGATCAGGACCTCGCGCGGGACGAGGCCGCCCGGGCGGCCCGGTTGCCGACGCTCGCCTGGCAGGCCGTCCGGGAGGGGCTGCGGCACGGGCCGGTGCTCGTCCAGGTGCCGCGGCGGGGGTACGTGCCGCGGATGGCGTGCGCCGCCTGCCGGGCGCCGGCGCGGTGCCGGCACTGCTCCGGGCCGCTGGAGGCGCGCGACGGCGGCGAGCTGTCGTGCGGGTGGTGCGGGCGGGAGGAGAGCGCCTGGCACTGCCCCGAGTGCGGCGGCTTCCGGCTGCGGGCGCAGGTCGTCGGGGCGCGGCGGACCGCCGAGGAACTGGGGCGGGCGTTCCCCGCCGTCCCCGTGCGCACGTCCGGGCGTGAGCAGGTGCTGGACACCGTGCCGGGGACGCCCGCGCTCGTCGTCAGCACTCCGGGCGCCGAGCCCGTCGCCGAGGGCGGCTACGCGGCGGCCCTGCTGCTGGACGGCTGGGCCATGCTCGGGCGGCCCGACCTGAGGGCCGGGGAGGACGCCCTGCGGCGGTGGATCGCGGCCGCCTCTCTGGTCCGGCCGCAGGGGGACGGCGGCACCGTGGTCGTCGTCGCCGAACCGACCCTGCGGCCGGTGCAGGCGCTGGTGCGCTGGGACCCGGTCGGGCACGCGGTGCGGGAACTCGCCGAGCGGGCCGAACTGGGGTTCCCGCCGGTGTCCCGGATGGCGGCGGTGGCGGGCACGGGGGAGGCGGTGGCCGCGTTCCTGGGGGCCGTGGAACTGCCCCGGGAGGCTGAGGTGCTGGGGCCCGTGCCGCTGCCGGTCCCCCCTGCGGGGCGGGCGCGGCGGCCGGGGGCGCCGCCGCCCGGGGAGCAGTGGGAGAGGGCGCTGGTCCGGGTGCCGCCGGGGCGGGGGTCCGCGCTGGCCTCCGCGCTGAAGACCGCGCAGGCGGCCCGGATGGCCCGGGGAGGGAACGGGGGAGGCGCGTCGTCGGCGGTGTGGGTGCGGATCGACCCGCCCGACATCGGGTGACGGCACGGACGGGGGACCGGGCTCGTCGTCGGTGGCGCTCGATGGGGTGCCGCTGTTTCCCCGGGGCGCGCCCGGGTGTGCCACTGCCCCCTCGGGAGCGGGCGCCGAGAGGGCAGCGGGGACGCGGGTGCGTCAGCCGTTGCGCGGGCCGGGGAAGGCCGTCGGTCTGGCCTCGTCGCGCAGGGCGGGGCTGCCGGCCGTCGGCTGGGTCGGCATCGAACGGGCCGCGGGGACCGTCGGGACCGCCGGGATGCCGGTGCCCACGTTGACCGTACGGGTTCCCGAGGGCTCCGTCGCGCGGTCGGACTCCGGGGTGGCCTGGGCGGTGGCGCGGCGGGAGCCGTAACGGCGGTGGACGGCCTGCTTGGTGACGCCGAGCGCGGAACCCACCGCGTCCCACGAGAAGCCGAGCGAGCGGTCGAAGTCGACCGCCGCGGTGACCAGGGTCTCGACGCTGTCCCGCAGCTCCTGCGCGAGGCGGACGGTGGGGGCGGGGGCGCGTCCGTAGACGACGAAGCCCGTGGACGGGCCGGAGCGGCGCGGGCGGTAGACGTTGCCCAGCTGCGCGGTCAGGGTGCGCAGCGCGTCCACCTGCCGGCGGACCCGCTCGATGTCCCGCACCAACAAGTGCAGGCTGGCCCGGGCCTGGGCGTCGTGGGTTGCGTGGTCGGCCATGAACAAGCCTCTCGAACCGGCGTTGCGGAGATATGGGGCGGGCCGCCGCGGAGAGCGGTCCGGTGTGGTCAACTCTTTCTTGACCAACGCGGGTTCGCTCCGCTGGTCACGGTGTGGGGGCGTATGGGCATATGCGTACGCCCCCGTCGCGGGGCCCGCGCTGTGCGGCCCTCGGCCTGCGCCGATCGGTCCTCGGCCTGCGCCGGGTCGGTCCGCCGTCCCGGGCCGGATCGGTCCGCCGTCCCGTGCCGGATCGGCCTGCCGTCCTGCGGCGTTCGGCCCGCCGTCCTGCGGCGTTGGGCCCGCCGTCCCACGCCGACCGGTCCCCGTTCCGTGGCGATCGGTCCTCGGCCTGCGCCGGGTCGGTCCGCCGTCCCGGGCCGGATCGGTCCGCCGTCCCGTGCCGGATCGGCCTGCCGTCCTGCGGCGTTCGG